>CAMJIL010000010.1 GCA_946405805.1 uncultured Prevotellaceae bacterium
TTTGTTGTAACACCATCGAAGTATAGACCACGATCTGTGGTATAATATCCTTGTAAAGTCGTTCCCCATGCCGGAGTTGTGTTATCATAATACTTCTTCCTTGCCAAAGATGTGCCACCATATCCTGCACCGAAGAATTTACCGAATGTACATCCTTCAGCATTGGTGGTAACCTTCTTGTCGCCTTGCATGTTGCCGAACTTCGGACCACCGCAGAAGAGTGTAACGTGGCTGTTGTATATATCTGTAGTGATATCACCTTTGATTGGCTTGGCATCGTTTGTACCACCGCCAAAGAAGTTGTCAATATCTGCATTGTAGATTTGCCAACGCACATTACCATTTATTTGTTCCAATGATGCACCTGCCACCTCGCCAAAGCGTCCACCGCTGATATAACATTCGGCGTTGTCGGTTCTTACAGCAGCATTAGCATTGTAGGTACCTGTGAGATAGAAACCTTCGAATTCACCACCCGTCACAGAAACGGGAACATGGGGTGTGGACTTACTACCATCACTATGGGTACCCATACCGAATTCTTTAATCCATACGTTACCACCAACATGGATGTAATAAACCTTTCCATTAACATCACTACTCTGAGTAGATACAAACTGATCGAAAACACCGCCGAGAAGGATGAGTGGAGCATCTACTTTATCTTTATTATCATTATTGTCGCCATTGCCCAAATTTTCGTATTCAAACTGAGACGAGTAAATTAATGCAGTATTGGTAACCTCAAACCACCCTTTGGTCTTGCAGATGGTGAAGTTACAGATAAGACTGGCACCATTTGGCTTCTGTGCCTGTGCCGTACCAATAACGTTCAGGAAGTCAAAACGGATTGGACAAATATTCAAACGCTTTTTGTGGTGGTAGATGAGACTGTAATCTGGTTCGTGGTCGTTGTCCTCATCCACTGACATCATAGTGAATGGGGTCGTGCCATTTGATGGCACGCCATCTAAGTGGAAGTTTCCAACCAAGACGACCGCATTATCATATACTGTTGTTCCCGAGCCAAGACCAGTAATGCTATTTTTTACGCTTTGTTCGTTAAATGTAGTAATTTGCGTTCCTGTTCCAGTGTCTTGTTTTCCGGAATAGTCATTCTTGTAAACTACGTCGTAGTTTGCATCAGCAACATATATCGCATTGCCCCAGTAAGGTTCAATAGTAATTTCGGTAACACCATAAGGCACATCGAAATAAGCGCCCTGCGAGAATACACGTTTGCTGACGCTGTAAAGGTCCTTGTTCGAACTCTTACGGTCAGCATAGTTGTGATCGGGGAAGTCCTTGATACCAGAGGTTGGATAGTTGTCAGCGTTATATGGGTCGCCAGCAACAGCGGAAATGGCTGTAATCTTCCAACCTGTTACAACCTTGCCGCCTGTATAGTTCTTCGTGCCTACATCGTTATAATATGGCAACTGTACCTTATCGTAGTTATAATTAAAGTGGTCATCGTCTTTATCGGTACGTTGCAAGGTAAGGCTACCAAGCCTGATGGTGGCCCCATCAGGCTTGGTCTGACCACCAGTTGTCTGCGCACTACTAATCGTTACCGAAAGCGTCCTGCCTAACTTTCCACCATGATTGCGACCTACAACAGCACTGTCTGGAGCATGCTCCACATCATAGTTGATGATAGATGGGTAGTAACCCTGTTCCTTCAATACAGGATAAGGCTTAGCATCTTCGGTAGCGATAGATTTATCAGCAGTCTCTAATACCCATTTCATCATATCCGAGGGGGCAACCGGTGCTCCTGGTTTTGATGCATAGAAGGCCGCCAATTTCTTGTTACTGTTCAGCAACAGACGGTAAAACTCGAAGCGATTCAGATATTTCTGTTCAACGGCCAGAGCACTGTTATATTTGTTGTTGCTGATGGCTTTGGTCTTCAACTTGTCGTAGGCATAATAGTTGAAGGTGTTGAGACCACCTTGCAGATTCGCGATATTATTACCGCCAAAGACAGGCGATACTGTAGAACCACCAGTGATATCACCATAGAACATACAGTTCATCACCATCGTATTGATACTTGCTGCAGTGGTGGTTCCTTTGTTATTACCTACAATACCACCTACATTCGTACCATTTGTGATAGTGGCATAGCTATAACAGTTAATGACATGTGCACTACCCTCAAGGGAGCCTACTATACCACCAACATCACCACTTCCACCTACGCTACCGCGATTGATACCGCAGTTATAGATACGAGTCTCACCCTTGGCAACAGCAGCGATAGCACCAGCATTGGTTCCACCACTAATGTTGATGGTATCAAGTATAATATTCTTGATGATAGCACCATCAGCATAAGCTATCAGAGGTGTCTTGAGAGGAGAAGTAATCGTGTGGTAACGTCCATCGATAGAACCGGTAAACGGAGCATCCGATGAACCTAATGACGTAAAGTCAGATTCAAACACGAAGCCATCACCCAAAATATACTGTCCACCTAAAGCCCTTAGCTTACTTGAACTATACACTACCATAGGAACCATAGTGAGTCTCAAAGACTGTGTGGCAACATCGGGATCAGACAGGCGTGGTGCACTCAAAGAGTTCACCACCTTCGTATTGTCGAAGCGAGGCATTAGCAACGTATCACCTTTTGAGTCTATAACCACCATGAAAGTAGCATTGGTGATGCTCAACGTTGTCTGGTCATGGCCATCAGCTTCCTGTGTAGTACCTTCACGTTTTAGGTTCTGCAGACTCAGGTCCGTTGAAGTACCCTCCCAAGCACCTTTGTTGAGTTGAGAACCAGTAGTAGCGGTTTTAAAATAATAAGTAGAACCACTTACACTCTGAATCTGTACGTTATATGGGTCGAAGCCGTTTCTGCCCTCTTTAAAGTTAAGGGCTTCTTTTTGAGTTTTATCGAGGATTAAGGAATCGCCATTCACATCAGCTTCTCTCACATCATACTTATAGCCCATCTCTTCATCGATGTCGAAATTAGGCTTTACATACCATTTCAAATCCTCGGTGACTTCCTCTAAGTTAGATGGTACCGTGGCAACTGTTGAAAGTGCATTACCCACATTTTTTGCGTATTGCAAATCTCCCCCTTCTCTATTACGAAGTCGTAACAAGAAAGCAGATGGGGTGACATCACCCTCTGTAGCAGCTCCGCTGTAAAGACTTGTAAACTCAGGCTTTACGGTATAGGTAACATAGAAGTCCGTCTGTACACTGGCTGGCTGAGCCTCATATTCTGGATTGTATTCTTTAAAGTGGTTATATGGATTCTCTTCAAGTGTTGTTGATGTAAACGTAATACTATCACCAGTTAGCGCCCATTTCTCTTTATTACTAGCGTCTTTATATGAATAATATACAGGAATTTTGGGGTTATTGACCTTGTACTTATGATAGCCTGTCACCTTTGCAGCGGTAGGATACCAATGGTAGGTCTCTACCATCGGACTGTCATATTTTTTCAGTGCAGCAACAGAATCCAATGGGGCACGCATAATCTCCCATCCGTGCTGATCGAGCAGGATAACCTCAGGTTCAACACTTTGAGCGATGAAAGTAAACTCTCCCGTATTACCCATGTCGATAGTCTGGAACCAGTGGTACTTATTGTGGTATTTCTTTCCACTACCTCCTCCACCATCACTCCATGAATCCCATGGTGCAGCATTTGCCCATGCCTTATAGGTATGCCAGTTGTTTGGCAATTGCGTAGCCCAGGGTGATATATCAATGCCATCATCATCAACACTTTCTGGGGTGGTTACCTTAGATTCACCCAACATATTCTGAATGGTAGGATTATTCTTCCAGTATTGTTCGAAGGTGTTAACTGTGCGACGCTCTGTTGTTGTGCCATCAGCAATCTCCTCAACAGTTACCAACTTATATTTATTGTCAGGAGCACTCAGCACCATATACTCTGTAGGTAGCTGATAGTTTTCAGGATGTTCCGGGTTCAAGGTTGAAACAGATGAATTCTTTGTCGTTACACCTGTTACCACATGGTTGCTGCCACCATAGTTCACCACGTAGGTGCGGAAATAGTTATGACTGGAGGCCTGAGACGAGTTACTCATAATCTTCACATGATATGGGTCACCCTTGTAGCCTGGTGTTACTGGCACGTCAGATACACCATTATTTACCGTTGCAGCTTTAGGACTGACAGCATACCACAGCCAACGAGGACGGGTGCTGGCACCAGAAGCGAATTGCGTTTCTCGCTTTGCATCACTATATACATACAGCATGGCATCACCATTGGAGTATGGATATTCCGCCTTTTGGGCATTAGCTTCAAGACCATCTTTTCCGTTCTCCTGGAGGAAGTCTTGGCCCTGATAAAACCTCAGCATATAGGTAGGATACAGCTCTGGGTGAGTTTTATCATCGTCAGATATATCGAAGGTAACAGTATTATTCACCACGTAGGTGATATAAATGTTACCATCCTCCACATCTGTAGGAGTAGTGATGCGGTATGACTCAGGATTTGCCTTGAGCTTATAGACTATATCGTCTCCTGTACCGTAGGTGTCGAAAGCACCTACTTTCCAGTAGTTATACTTTTCTACCAGCGGGCTTCTCCATTCATCTGGTATTACCACATCTTCCAACGGACCACTCTTGGTAAGCAATATCTTACCAGCCTGGTCAACCAAATTGTAAGTGGCATAAGAACTGGTCGGGGTAGCAGTAATCTGTAGGGATGCATCATGGCCCGCAGTGGTGCTGATATTAAAGTTATCATCCGTGCGGCCTATGCGGTAGTAGTTGCCATCACCCGTAGCAGCCATAAACTCTAACTGCTCGTAAGTAGAGTCGTCACCTGGGGCACTACCTGACATGAGGATAAACTTCTTATTCGTCGGTGAACCCGTTAATGAAAGGGCTGACGGAGTGGTATATCCTACATAGTTCTTCGTTGCAGCATTCCTAATCTCTACTGCGTAAGGGTCATTTCCTGAGAAGTACCACAAGTATTTATTAAATGATGCGTCTCCTTCTGAAGGTAGGATGCCAGCATGTGCAAACGTACCTGTGCCGGTTGTTCCGTTATCGTAGATGTAATTCGCACCATCACCCAACTTAACCTTCAAGGCACGTTGACCTCTCAGATGGAGGAACTTTTCTATCAGATGAGTTGTGGTGTAGGTTATGTAGATGTTATCCGTCGATGGCCTTTCAGAAATTTTGTGCTCTTCAGCTAAATCTGCATTATTGTAGAACTTAATCTCCTCACCATAGATATATGGGCTACGGATTTCTTCTGGGATACTGGCATAGCCACTCAATGCTCCACCTACGGACACAGGGTTAGGGATGGTATATTGGATGGCAACGTTTCTTGAATTATCTAAGATGTTATAGACATATTTCACCACCTTCTTAGAGCCTACCGCCGAATTTATCATACCCGTCTTAACAGCAATGGCCTGGATATTTGTAGTGGCGGACACTGTGAAAGCATCTGTATATTCTGTGCTTGACGTTGTAGGTTCGGTACCGTCGGTAGTATAATAAATCGTTACACCGTCAGTAGTGGTGGAAATACTCACCTCTTGAGTGGCCTCATTATAGGTAATCGTTGGAGTCTCGCAGACGAAAGAAGAAGCGTCTTCGAGATACCACTTACTGTTATTGTCACTGCTTGGTCCTCCAGTCCAGAGTCCGATGATACCGCCTACATTGGGGCAACCTGAAGGACCGTCAGTTCTTGCATCCGTACCATATAGTTCGTTGATATTACCGTTTCCGGATGAAGGGCCTGTAGGATTCAGATATTTTCTGTTATTTTCCTTCTTTGTGGTTATTTCATAGCAACTGGTACCAGCAACCCAGTTTATCTGGAACTGTGCAGCATCATTATCGGAAGGTGATGCTTCCAGGTGCATACGCATACGTCCTTCATTACCATTTGCCATTTTCCTATTATAGGTAAGATACTTACCATCGCTGACATGCTTGATATAGTAGTAATTGGTTTCACCTACCCTCTCGATGCTCCATATTGCATTAAGGGCGTCATACTCACCATCCCTGCACCGATAGGTGGTCATGAATGGCATGCCATTGTCTGAATTGGTATAGTATGGATCTGAGGATTGGTAATAATACCAACTCTTCGTAGGACACAGATAGAAGTTAGTGGTCGTATTGGCAGGGACATAATCTCGGCTGGCAATAAAATAGAGTCCTGGCTCAAAACTCTGCGCCAAAACGTTATTGATTCCGAAAGTCATCAGAGCCAGAAGCGTGATTATGACGAGACGTAACCTCGTTAACGACGAGCCGTAATCTCGTTGACGACGAGCCGTAATCTCGTTAACGAGACGTACTCCAGACTGCCTCTTGCCTGCTTCTAAGCTGCTTCTAAGCTGCTTCTTGCCTGCTTCTAGCCATACTCTAAGCATACTCATGAGCCTGCTTAGAGTATGGGTAGAACGATTTATCTTACTTGTTGCTCGCTTCTTAAATCCGTAAACGTGCATATCTTGTGTCATATCTTTTGTATATATTTTTTCTTTTCTTCTTTATCTCGTAACAAAACCTTTATGCCCTCTCCTTTTCTCTTTTATAACAAAAACCTTTTCTTTTAACAAAAACCTTAAAAACCCCTCCGAGGTCCGTTAAGTCTTTCAGACTTTTATGTATCAATTTAATATCTTAATCCTTTATAAGCAAGCTTCTAAGTCTTAACCTCTTAAATCGCTACTCCTGCTTTTAGCAGTTTACTGTCCTCGTCGGAAAAAACCTCGGTTCTTCGAACCTAAAAAATCGTTGCACCACAAGCAATAAACTATAAACCGTAAACTGTTTTTTAGCGAAGCGATGTTTTTGCTTTGTCGGGATTGATATTCCTGAAGGGAATGTGATGTTAGAAAAAGGCTGGCTGGGTGCTTGCACACAAGCAGACTTGGTATAACAGCACAATGGCTCTGACAAGAGCAGCAATCCCTACAAAGGGTTTTTCCGGTTTTTGTTTCTATGTCTTCATCTGCGTTTCTGTTTTTTATTCATTCATTACTTTGTAGCGGCGTTGCAGTGCAACGAGTACACTGCGTTCTGCCAATGGATTCAAACCTCGGAAGGTTGTATGGCGTTTCAGTTCGTCAAGTGGCATCTCAAGCAGTAGTTTTGCTATACATTCATCTGCGAACGAGTTTGACACCACGTTAACACCAGTAAAGTCAAGAACAACCTTATCTCCAGCACTTATAAGTGCCGACAACTTCTGACGCAACTTCTGTCCCATGTCGCGTGTTCCAAAGTCTGTTCCGTATTCTATAAACTTAAACTCTACCATAATGATTCCAATTCGTTTGTTTCAACTTTTCTTTTCTCTTCTAACAAAAACCTTAAAAACCCCTCCGAGGTCCGTTAAGTCTTTTAGACTTTTATGTATCAATTTAATATCTTAATCCTTTATAAGCAAGCTTCTAAGTCTTAACCTCTTAAATCGCTACTCCTGCTTTCAGCAGTTTACTGTCCTCGTCGGAAAAAACCTCGGTTCTTCGAACCTAAAAAACAGAATTTGGCTTACATATAACGGTTAACGGTTAAAGTTTAACGGTTAAAGAGTTTTCGTTTTGGTTATCGTTAACGTTATGGTTGAAAACTGTTTTTTAGCGAAGCGGTGTTTTTGCTTTGGAGGGATTGGTATTCCTGAAAGGGAATGTGATGTTAGAAAAAGGCTGGCTGGGTGCTTGCACACAAGCAGACTTGGTATAACAGCACAATGGCTCTGACAAGAGCAGCAATCCCTACAAAGGGTTTTTCCGGTTTTTGTTTCTATGTCTTCATCTGCGTTTCTGTTTTTTATTCAATGAACACTTTTTTCTTGTTAACTACGTAAACGCCTGTGTTTGGAACAGTTGTTTCGATAGTTTCACCTGGCTGCAGCACATAGTTAGCGAAGGTAGCACCAGCAGCTGTTGCGATGCGGATGACAGTAGCCTCCTTCAGGTGTGAAGTAGTGACGATGTTATATCCGCGAGTGTATATCTCAAGTGAACCGTCGAGAACAGTCTCTGGACCGTCACGCAGGTCGTTATCAGTGCCACCGAAGATAATCCTCTTAGCGAAGGATTCTCTCATACCCTTTGCACCTGATGAGCCTCCTGCCGCAAAGAAGTACGGACGGAAGGCAGGAATAGGAGTTGCAGCACCTACTACCTGATCGAAGCTGCTTCCTGTATGATTGAGTGCATAGTTGTTAGTACCAGCCTCCAGCAACTCGTTCAAGTAGCTTGGCTTGAAGGTATAGCCACCATATGTTACAGCATTGTCTGTCAGTTCTTTATCACTTATCTTGATATTGACACCCTTGTCAGAAACGAAGCTGATAATCTGCTTGTCAAGCTTAGCAATAGCTGCTGCAGTATTCCTTGCCTCGAACTTACCGCTGAGGTCGAACTCATAGTATGTACTACCTGGCAAACCAAGGATATAAGGTGTCGCTGCTGTCAGATAACTATACCCAGCATAAGAACGAGCAGTATTGTAGTACTGACGGTACTCCAGATAGATATCACTGTTCTTATCCTTCTGGTCGTGAACTTTCTCATTCTCGTAGTAGTAATCCCACAGGAAGGTGTTTGCAGCATTCTTCGTATTACCTGCTACACTTGGATATTTGAAGATTGCCTTATAATCATCACCATCAATCTCGCCACCATCCTCGAACTGACGCAGCCAGTACTCGTGGCCCTTCTTTGTATCGCTATTATGACTCACGTCGCTGCCACCATAGAAGTGAGTAATCTCACCCTTCTGGTTGGTTGTTACGAGTTCCGCAGTGAATGGTATGCTGATGCCCTGCCAACCCTTTGTAAGGTCAACATATTCCTCATCAGCAGGGATACGCTGATACCACATTAGGTGGTCTGCATCGAAGCCATAAGCGAACGGAGCATTGAAGTCATTATTATCTACGAGCAGATGGTCATTGATAACCTTCAGGTCGTGCTGTACGAGGTGACCATGAACCGTTGCTGTAGGAGCCTCTCTAACGATACGATAACCGTCATGGTCTTCAGTGTTGTCATAGTAATCACTATATACTGGCTCTGTGAAGTAGCCGTTCAGCACGGTGTAGGTCTTCTTATTAACATCTGCTGCAGGAGCATAAGCCAAGAGGTTTCGTGTCTCATCGCAGTTGATAATACTTCTCAAACCGTCATCATCGAGCAATGGTGCATAGAATGCCTTTTTACCATTTGGCAGATCAGTATTACCTACACTCCATGAGAAGTTGGTGTCATGTCCCTTGAAGTCGATAGCTGTCATATTAGGATAAGCCAACGTATCAGGAGCCTCCTTCTTGGTCTGTGCCAAGTATGCATGTGGGTTGAAGTGTGCCATATCCAACTTAGAGTTGCGATAGTATGCAGGAGCACGATATACGCGGTTTGCATTACTGCCGTATGATATGCGTCCTTCACTCCTTGCCACAGCCTTTGGCAGACTGTCATGTTCTTCAACAGCCCAACCGTATGTCAGCTTCTGACCGAAGAAGATATAGTCATCAGGCCAGATTGGATAGTATCCGCTTTCAACCTTTTCATCGTCCGTGCCCGGATTTATAATCTCGGTATGGAAGCGTTCATCCTCTGTGTCAGGTATTGTACCAGCAGCGAAGCGGAAGTCACCGTCAGCGAAACGTTCCTCGACATACCTAACGGTGTCTTTTTTCGTCTCGCCTGTCGGTATATATACGTAACCGGAAGAACAGAGTGCCGGATTATCAACATAGTCCTTATATGACTGTAGGGTCAACTTACCGTCGTCACCTATGGTATAGTATCTTGCCCTCTTGATTTCTGCTTTCTCAGCACCCTTAGCGTTAGCATAACGCTTATGGAGATAGAAGTTATTCAAGTTGTATGCTACAGTACCATTATAGAACTCCTGAGCAGTCATAGCACGCGCTGTACCCTTAGAACCTAAAGAATATGAATATTCACCACCGGCAGGAACTTCCTGATAGAGATTCTTGTTGCCATCCCAGAAGTAAGAGTTGACTAACTGATAGCCCTTGTCATCTGATGGAGCACCAAAGACTGCATAAGGCTTAGTTTCCAATGGCGTTTTATTCGTTGTCTTCACCCAAGCACTCTCTACATAACCGGTACCCTTATCGGCAACACCAGCGCTGTTGAACGAACCTGTTACACCGAGGTTATAGACATTACCGCAGAGGTTATTGAACAGTGAGTGATCCAGACCTCTGATGGTATGACCATCGCCATGGAGAGTTCCCTTGAAGCACTTATCATCACCATCGTTGCCTATTGGTGTCCAGTCATCAGCAGCAGGATTATCCGGATAGTCGATATCCGTACGCATGAAGAACTCAAGGTTCTTGCCAGCCTTAACGCTATCATTCAGCAGATAGTGATCTACGAGGTTAGTATTAGCCCCACCAGTTGCACCTGTAATCTTACCGTCAGTTACAGTATAGCCGTCAGGAGTACCTCTAACCAGACTCAGGTCATACAGGTTCTTAAATATGTCAAGACCATTCTTGCTGCCTTCCGCATCCTTGCTGTAGTCATTGATGTAAATCTTTGGCTCCACCTTCAGACGTTTGAAGATATCTGCATGGTCGATGTAATAGTGGTGAACCGTATCACCCATTACCTTCTTCAGGTCGTGGTAGTTAGCCACGCTGACAGGTACAGCATTAGAATATGTCTCACCCAGATATGTCTTGGTGTAGTAAGCAAGATAGTAATCATGCTGATAGAGATAGAGCGGATCTATAGAATTGGTATATTCTACGCCATTGATATGACGTTCAGCATCCGTCGGTGTATCGAACAGTTTCCAACCGCCACCGGTGATTTCGTATGCACCAGGCGTTACGTATGGCTCTGGCATTGACAGTGCAGTACCCGGCAGGATGATGTCAGGCTGACGGATATCCTCCACGGTAGGAATACCACTCTCGAAGTTGATGTGGATATTCAGGATGTGGCGTTCGCTCACCGGCGTGATGTGCTGACCATCCATATCACTCTCTACATAGTCATACTGATAGATAACAGTGATAACCTTCTCCTTCGAAAGGTCAAGGATATCAGAACCGCGAGTTACATACAGCGTACTGGTCTCCGTAGGTGCCAGACCATGGAATGCGAAGTTCTTCTGATAGTTGACAATTTTATCATATGCAGTCTTATCAATAACAACACCAGTTATTAATGAGTCGCCACGTGCATAAGAACCACCTGTAGCACCTGTTACGCCAGCAGCACTACTTACTGCCGTGCTGTCTATCTTATATCCCTCACGGCAATAGTAATAGTCACCAGGAGAACTGAAGGTCAGCGTATCGACCTTTGTCCTATCCGTAGCATTAAGTCCTGACAAAGTCTCTCCAGAGATGACCTGTCCAGCTGCGTATGGTGTATCACCGAGGACAATCGTTTCCGTCACCACATAATAGTCACCTGCCTTTTCTACAGGAACTGAAGCCCAATAGTACTGTTCATTAGGCAGACTCTCAAACTCGGTGCGAGAAAGAATCGAAGTACTATCAGTCTTGATGGTCTGTTCTACGCCATTGTCATCAGTATATTTAAATGACTTTGTTCCCAGATACGTTGCTGTATAGTCAATTGGCGTCTGGATAGAATAAGTAGCCTTGTTACCATTACCACCATTTACTGTATCAACAACCTCTTCTGCAGTGTCATAATTACCATCATACTGATACTTCTCACCCTCTGGGTATATCACGATACCTGTTGCAGGATTCTTGCTGTAGTTTGGATCTATGAGCAGGTCAAGAGCATCGTAGTTGTAAGTGAAGTTATCACGATCACCTGGTGACATTGCAGTGAAGGCTGCTAAAGCACGGTAGTTATGTTCAGCCTCATAGTAATTACCACCATACTTACCTTCCGCGGTACAGTAGTATGCAGGTTGTATAGTAGCCTGGACTTCAGGCGTCAATTCGTCATACTTAGATTGTGGTATATAAGTATTACGATAGATAAACTCGGTCTTACTGAGCTGAACAGTGCTGGTAGCTACGTAAGCCTCATCAACTTTACCATTCATTGCCAACCACTGAGCATCAGTATAATCCTCACGAGCCAAGGTAGCGCCCTCATGGAGACGCTGGTCGTTACCTTGTTTGTTCTTGGTTTCTATAAGATCAGCAATTACGATATACGCAGGCTTGAAGGTTGCCTGACCATCAGGAATAGCAGATGGATGTTCCGTTGCAGCCTTTTGATAGGTGTCATACTCTTCCTTAGAGATGATACTGCCAACTTCGTAGTCATTCTGACCAAACACACCTGTAGTATTTGGTGTGTAGGTAGGACCGTCTTCGTATTTACTCTTATCCTTACTTTCTATTTCCTTGAAATCAACCTTATTCTTCAATGAGTTTCCGCTCTTTGGTGTGTACCAAACATTCCACTGGTTCGGGTTGTCAACATTATATGTCAGGATGTAACCCGTATTGTGGCTGACATTGTTAGACTCACGGAAGACGTAGTCGAAAGCAACGTTCTGTTCTCTATTGATATGATAGACAGAGTCTGTCTTTATTTCTTTATATTTACTTGGCAGATATACAGTGCCTTCGTAGATAGTATCATTGCCAATCCTGCAGTCAGCGATAACAACATACGTTGAATCTACGAACATCCTCTTCTCATGTGCAGTAAGCTGGCTGTAATCCCAGTAGTTGATAACATCATTGAGACCATATTCCTTCTCACGGATGGTTATCTTCTCACCTTCTTTAAGCGGTGTCAATGAATTACCGTTAGAATAGTAAGCATAGCGGTTTGGCTGCACATTTATCAACTTCAACTTACCATGAGAAGCTGAAGTGATAGTCAACGGGATGCTTACCTCCTCACTGAAGGCATTCGGAGAACCGGTATAAGCTGAGATATACTGGTCATAGACATATACAGCACCTCTGATATACCAGTAGTGGGCTGGCATAGCTTCTGAACCATCTGGGTTTTCTGCTCCCTTATACCTGTCACCGATATTATAACAGTCGTCAATAATGGTCTGTGTACTGTGAACGAAGTTACCAGAGGTCTCCCATTCCTTCTTGGTTGCATCACTGGGGTCGTACGTGAATTGCTTGTTTGTAACGGCACCAGTGTTCAATGCTGTCAGGATGGTTTGCGTCTTTGCCGGATCACGAGTAGGTACACCATGCTCATTCTTGGCATATACATAACCACCACCTGTACCAGGCTGCACATTAATAAGGTCGAGTTCTACGACACCTGTGATATAACCCCATTTCTTTTCAAAGAGTCCCTTACCAGTACCATCTTCTGAGGTCAACTCCAAGTGAACGCCTGAGGCGAGAGCCACCTTGTTGTGGGAGTTACCATTATTACGCCTACGATCGTTGTGGAACTGGTCCTTCCATTCATAGAAGCTGGCCGTGCCATACTCCTTATTTTTTGCTTTACATTTATAAGTACTTGCATCAGTATTATCTGTACGACGAATAGAGTCTTGGAAACCTACATCACTTGTGAGGGCACCGAGGAAGTTTACGACACTGTAGATACCGAAGTAGTTTCCATGCTCCTTGGTTGTTTCACCCGGGCGTACCGATTTTTTCTTATTCAGCGATACCTCACCAACACGGTTGATGGTATAGTTAGTGTAATCCACCACCTCCGGTACACGGTCTTGTGCACCCTGCATCACCATACGGCTACCGAAGACACCACAGAAGTCAGCACGCTGGATGGTGTTCATCGGACGACCGGCATAGCGTGAGCAGACGCCATTTTCTTTCCAATATTCTGGCAATGGCTTGCCATTGGCCTGAATCATATATACGGAATCTTCATCAACCTTTACCTTAACGCCTTCAAAGACAGTCAGCATCTCATCGGCAGTAATGTTGTTATCGGGGAGATAGACCTTGCCATCCTTGTCTGTACACCTTTGCAGACATTTATAGCGAATCTCATAATAGGCTGCCTCACGAGCAGGAAGTTCATTATACTGTGCCAAGGTAATCTCCGGGGTTGTATTGTAGTAGTCCGTACCATAGTTGGTGATATTCAACTCACGATAACCATCTACCAGCGTCAGGTTACCATCACCATACAGTCCACCTACACGACCTCTACCGACAGAGATAAGGTCACGGTTATAGACATCGTGGATAGATGCCGTAGCATTACCGAATACAGTAGGAGTATTGGCATACACCTCAGTAGAACCAGCAGATGTGTTACCACCGGCAAATACAGCGTTGTGGATAATGATACCTTCCTTGTTGACATCCGTCTTGCCAATAGCCGTCCATTCAGTAGCACTGGCTTCCTTATTACCCAAATAGTTCAGGTATGATGTTGGAACATACTGGCCTGCGGTAAAGGTGCTGTCGTTGATAGTAACTGAAGAGTTTGCCTTACACCAAGGCTCTACGAGTACCTTACAGTCCTCAGTGAGTTTACTTTCATCATCATAGTAGTAACCTTCGTCATCATCATCCGCCTTGGTACCTGTTGCACTATATACGCAACCGACGTCACCGGCACCGAAGACGTTACCATAACCTAAGGCAACACCTTCATCAGTACCTACCTCACCACCATAGACATCAACCTCTGTCTTACCGAAGACATAGCCTTTAGCCTTGAGATCCAGGGTTGGCTTGATGTCTTCATCCATGTACATTGTACCATCGCCGCCCCAGCTATCCTTACCACGACCGCCACCGAAGACGTTACGAAGCACATGACCATCGAACAGCTTTACATAGGTAGTACCACCCTTGTAGATATGAGCATCACCATTTGGGAAACCGCCAGTAGCGCCAGACTTCATAGTGCCACGTCCGATAGGACCAAGCTCACCGCCACCATAGAGGCTGCCACGTATGGTACCGCCATACATCGTAACATAGGTGCTATCCACGAAGCTGTTTACTACGTATCCACCACCGAAGGCATTACCTGCCAACTCGATAGCATTAGGGGTCTTGTCATCCAGTTCTGGTACGTATTCGTATTTAGGAGTTGTCGTTGTAGAGGTATTCTTATAGCGATAACCGATGTAACCATTGTTGATGGTCAGGTTGGTTCTTCCATATACGGAACCACCTTCACCGCCACCATAGGCATTACGCTGGATAGCAGGAACACCATTATAGAAACTGGTGCCATTCAACTTACCAATAGTAACATTTGCAACAGCAGGGATATCAGTTATTCCGTCTGTCTCGCTAATGTCAGCATTTACGGTTTTACCAGCTACTACTTTTGTGTGCCTACCCACATGTCCCTCATAACCGCCACCATAGACGTTACGGGCCATACCACCTTCGACATAGACGTTGGTAGTGGCAGTAAAGACTCCTCGTCCCAGATTGTATTCATCATATACCGGGCCTCCTTCACCGCCGCCATAGATATCCTTGTTAACGTTACCACCCTTCAGCTCAATGTAGGTAGTACCGGACACCACTGCGTTAGCACCATAACCACCACCGTATGCATAGCCGCTTACATTACCACCATTCATGATATGCACATTGGTCTGGTGGTACTTAGTGTTTGTCATAATATCATTGGTATAGGTACCATTGTATGAGCCTTCGGCGTTAGGGTATGTACCAATATTTGTCGGCAGACTGATAGGATTAGTTGCAAGATAGGTAGCGAAAGATTTCAGAATTTCACCATAAGCTTCGACTGTGTCTGGTATCTCTTCTGCTGGTGTTCCAGCTTCGCTATATTGCTGAGCGAGCCATCGTTGTAGTGAAGCGAAGTTTAAGGAGTTACCATCGCGTCCACCGCCAAATACCTTGTAGGCATTTGAGCCATTGTTCATAAACACGTTGGTACGACCAGAAACAGTCTCATCACCATAACCGGCACCATAGATAGTAGCCTGATAGCCGCTGCTCTGCATCACAGGTGCTTCGATGTCGATATAGGTATCGCACGAAATACGGCGATTTTCGTTACCACCATAGATGGCATCCTCTACAATAGCATTCTTACTTGTGAAGTCAACACAGGTGACATAGTGGTCGCAGAAGCGCGCAGCCAGTGCAGGCGTTGCAGTAACACTTGCAGTACTATATCCCTTACCACCACCGAAGATGGCATTAACCTTAGCTGTAGATTCTTCAGGCACATTAACACGGGTATAACCTACCAAACCCTCCTGGTTACAGCCTCCGTAGATATTATGGAAGCTACCGGCAAACATGTCAATAGCGGTACGTCCTGCACCCAAGGTAGTAAATGATGTTCCTACACCAGCGAAGGCACCACCGCCATAAACATCAACATTGGCAAAGCGGTTGGCATCCTTTGTCTTGGTATCATCGAGGAGCACATAGGTGTCCTTCTGCATTGAGTTACACAACCTCTCATGGCCTGGGAAGCCTTCACTACCGCCAAAGATGTAACCCACATAATTGCTGGAGTGATCTTCAGGCACAAAGTGTACGAAGGAGTTGTCATTCAGATGTGGGAAGTTGAAACCATCCTTAGGAGAACCATCATCATTTGTATAGTCTTTGAAGACACGGTCTATATAGTCATAACTACCATAGTTACCACCGAAGATGGTATCCACACGACCCTGGATGTACTTCACGTAGGTACTTGATCGTTTCAATGCATCTTCGAAGACAGGACGTGTAGTAACCATGTAATGGTTTATATCACCCCTGATGGTTCCGCCGAAGTCGTTACCACCATAGACATTATCACGAATCCATGGGAAGCCACCGTTATATCCTACATGTACCTCTGTACCGCCATAGATGTCGGCATTTGAAGCACCTCCGAAGGCATCATAAATGCGTCCGTTACCAAGATAGACGTACGAGTCACCAAGGACATCGCCTTCGTTACCGCCACCATAGATGTATTCTGCTTCAGGAATTGGCAAGCCACTCTCTTCCTCTGAGTAACCGGCATTGATACCCTTCAAATTAACCGTGGTACTGTAGGCGGCGTTATAGACATATTCACCTTCGTTGTTTTTCTTACCGACGACACCTTGCTCGCCACCTCCATACATCTGGAAGGCATAGCCATTATTGTGGTTGATGGTGGTGCTACCCCATATCTCGGTATCCTCACCATAACCGCCACCGTAAACTGACAAGGCAGATGACTGGACATCGTCACCCTGGGCTTCCTTAAGCACACCAGAACGGCGTTCACCACTGATAGTGTATGGATCATCACCAGTCTCTGCAAAGATGACATCACGCTCCATCAAATCCTGATTGATATTGATGACGACATTACCATTTACATGACCACTATTGTAGCAGCCGCCATAGACACTGCCTTCTATCAGTCGACGATCGATGTCTGCACAGTAGCCGGGATCTCCTGGATTTCCTGTCGTAGTTGTACCAGTACTAATAAAGTCATCTTCACCAATATCCCACTTTACAGTATTCCATACCAGTTCTGTACCAATCGTCTCTAACTCGTAATAAGGATTCTCTACGGTAGCAGTATCCGAACCGTCAGAAATAAACTTGGTTTCGTGCAGGTCGGTTTCATAATACTCCTTGCCAGCTGTTAATTTGCCACTCGTAATCTTCCTGAAGGTATCATTCCAACGTTTTGGTCTTATGACGACGTTATCAAGGTTCAACTCTATGCGGTCTTTTATCTTGCCACCCTCGGTGTAGCTGGCCCTTTCATCCTCAGAGCCCAACAGACCGCCTTCGTAGGCGGCATTATACTCTCCCGCTTCTACATTGGCATTGTTACAGCCACCAACGATTTTATCAAAGATAATCAGCTTTTTGTCAAATCGCAGGGTTGTCTTGCCTTTTACAGCCATACTACCCTTGTTACCACCGCCAAAGAACGAACCTATCTCGCTCGTATTGTCTTCATAAGTAGAAAGGTCACCATCCTTCTCACTATCAAATACGACATCAGGCTTTAATGGCATTGCAACACCTTCCATATAGTCGGCAAACACGCCTTCGGCAGTAGGATTGATGGTGCTGTTTGTCTTATACAATTTGAGGAGCGTTGTATCAACCATCATCTCACCATTGTTGCCAAGGAACACCTTGTCAGCTTGGACGTGAGAGCCTATCTTCAGCTCTACCAATGGCTGAGACTTCTTGGTAGCCAATGATGCACAGTTACCACCGATGAAGACAGAACCCTTGATGACTGTTGGGTGTGCTGCATCCGTACCTTTCAAGTGAAGAGATACCTGCTCGGCATTTGGACGGAAGGCATTAAGGGCTAATGTACCTGAACCGGTATCACCAAAATAGAAATCGCCATAAGTGTCATCATCTTTCATTGACTGCAAATCTGTATATGGGTAAGCACCATTACCACCACCATAGACATCACCATAAACAGTAGCATGGATACCGACAGCATTGCCACCCCAGACAGTACCTGTTACGTCGTTACCACCATATACATTATTAACATGTCCACCAGCGACCAGCACACGTGCCGACAACTCAGTCGGGAAGTAATAGCCATCCAAGTTGCCACATGGGGTATATTCACCATTTACCGTTGGCCTCACGTCTGCCATACGACAACCTCCATAGAGGTTATCGACAATGAGACTTGAGTAATCCTTTATTTCAAGGAGCAAGCCCTCAGGAGAGGTCATAGAACCCTTGTTACCACCGCTGTAGAGGTTACGCACCTTACCAGCGAGCAGATTCCACGTAGGACGGATGGACATCTCGGCCTTGTTGTTACCACCAAAGAAACGACCTACCTGATAAGCACCACTGCTTGGGAATGAGAAGGTGGTATTGATACCCATTTCCTTGAAACGGGCATCAGAAAGAAGTTCTTCGCAGCCAGTAGGAATCACAGGAGCACCGGCAGCTACAGAGGCTACATAGTCTGTATAGGTTGATGATGAAGGATCAACCTCTTCACCTGTTGTTTTATTTACCAGGATATGGTTCACCACGGCACTTGGGTTATCGATGTGGATGATGTTCTGCTCCTTCACGGTAGCATTGTTACCACCTCCGTAGGCATATACGATAGAGCCACCCTTGATTTCGAGGTATGTCTTATCCTGTTCGGGGAGTACGAAAGGTGTCTCACTTTTTGCTATGACAATATCGCCTTGCTTAACGACATATTTGCCATCTTCTATCAGCGGATCGCCGTTTTCGTCGGTATAGGTAAAGTCACCATTACCACCACCGAAGAGCTGACCGATATATACTTTCTTAGCATTTGGATCAGGATGTGGGTCAGTAGTTCTCTTACCATAAGCGGCAGCCTCCGGATTTGTTGATGCAGCAGTAATTTCGGTTTGATTGTAAAATACGGTATCATTTCCTTGTTTCTCAACCGTTGTGCTTATACGCACGAAGCTGTTGAAAGTGTTATCGACAGCGTTCTTCTTATAATTTGTAGCATCTGCTGGAACTTCAGGATCTTTCACTGCTGTCAGTGCTGCAGGAATAGTATCTGTCGTACCAATAGTGCCGGCGATATCATTACCGCCAAAGACCTGATTAATAAGTATATAGTCGGTAGCGTGCTCGCCATCGATATGTACGAATGAGTTTCCTCCTACATTGGCCATACGGGCACCACCGAACACCCTACCAGCAGGGTCTTGCAGTGGACGTTCTACATCTTCTATAACAGCACCTATATCGCCAGCTTTTACCGTTACCCTTGTGCATCCTCGCACCTCAGCATGGTTACCGCCGCCATATACGTTGCCACCAATCTTAATCTGTCCCAACAACGAAGTTGGGCACAAGTTTATGAGGAATAGGCTCATAAGGCCTATGAGGCCTATATGACCCATATGACTCATCTGGCTTATGGGACTTATTTGGCTTATTATCGTCTGTATTAGTTTCACGTTTACCGTTTACTGTTTACTGTTTACCGTTTACTGTTCAACTTTCCACTTTCAACTGACTCTCAACTCTCAATTATCAATTATCAATTATCAATTGTCAATTAATAATAACCTCCGGATCATTCAAATCCGGCTCTGACAGCATATGCAGAAATGTCGGCTGGATTGTCATATCTATTATATATCGTTTACCACGTTCTGTATAGGTTTGTCCTGTAAATAAGTCGCTGAGTAACACAGAGTTAGTGGCTTTACAGTCCTTACGGATAAGGTTGCCCTCAGGATGCTCTGGTGTCACATTATTGTCATATACATCATAAATGCTTGTCAGGGTAAACTTTGTGATGCCAGTAGGCATAAAATGTCCGATAAACGATTGATATGCAGTGGTCAGTGTATGACCTGCAGGATCAGACCAGAACTCCATATCGCCTTTGTTAACGCTACTGCCGTCTGTGGGCGTAAAGGAGATGCTTTCAATAGGGTCGCTACCGTCTGTGGACTGTAGGCGGATGATTACATTAGTACTCTTTGTGGTTGTATCATTACCAGCGATAGTACCCAACTGTAGCGACTTCAGCTTGATGGTGCGCAGTTCCGCGTAATCTTCATGCACCTTCATTCTGACCTTTAGAGAAGCATATAGGTGGTCGAAGAGCAGGAAGACATAGTCTTTGCCATCAGTGCCTTGCGAAGTGCGGAAGCTGAAATCGCCTCTACGCAGACCGCTGTCGTGTTCTTTGTCGGTACCATGTTTTGCACCTATCACGACGCAGAGGTCGTTTGGCATTACAGTAGGCACGTCCTCCAGAGACATGATGGCGCCATGACTGTATCCATCGTGTTCAGGGACTGTTTTATCGTCAGAATCATCATCCAAACCAGGATTTCTGTCTGTAATGCTATATTTTATGACAGGCAGATTAGGGATAAAGCCATAGAGGTAGTAGTCGTGACTCGCTTCAAACTCCACATTGGTGAGCCACAGGTCTTTGTCTTCACGCTTGTAGAAGTGGCCCATCAGTTTTGACTTATCCATATTTGTCTCAGCGAAGGCAATAGCGATAGGCTGAACGCCACCTTCGTAAGCCTCATACCCTGATGGTATTGCCCATGCTCTGGTCAAGGCATCACCAGACCTTGTAGGTTGGATATTCTCCTCAAAATAAGTAGAATAACCACTCACCCCTCCTAATGCCACACCAGGAGCATTCAGATCCAGCCCACCGTCAAGATCGTCACTCTTAGAGCAACTGCTAACGAAGCTTACAAAGCTTACAAGGCTTATAAAGCTTATGAGGCTTACTTTACTTATTATGGTCTTTATTAGTTTCACGTTTACCGTTTACCGTTTACTGTTTACTGTTTACCGTTTACCTTTATATATCTTTAACCGTTAACCTTTAACCGTTATTTCTACCAATTATACACATTTTTACTGATTGACATTTCTACCCAGGGGACTACTGCGTAGTCAACCCATCCTATCGCTACACCACCTTCTTCTGTGATTTTAAAGATGTAGGTATAGCTGTAGCCAGCCTTCCACTGCATATATGTTGCCGGCACGACGGCTGTTCTTTCACCAAGACCTTTTATATTCACCGTCAGCGTATAGCTGCCTTGCGAGGTGTTAGGGAGCACTGTGTACCAGCCATCGTCGCACGTGGTATATTCCTTTGTATCATCTTCTGGGTCATAGTCTTCAGTGAAGGCTGCCAGATGTGCTGGGTCACTTGCTGCTGTATGCTCCAATGAGTATGACTCTTTAGTCTCTGCTCCTGACAGAGGGTATGTTGCTGTTACGACGCCCTTGCGGTATATTTTCTTATCGCCGTCTGAAGGCTTGAAACTCTGGCTTGTTATTATGACGCCCTCGCGCGGGTACACATAGTTATATATAAATCGCACGCGTGCGAAGGGCTTTATGAATTCCAGAGTGACTGGTCTTCCGAACTGCTTGTCTGGATAAGTTCCTGCATCACCTGTTGAGAACCACAGACGTGAGAAGTATGGGGCCTCGGCCAACTTGGCATCAGTAGCGTCTTTGTCATATTTGCCGCCATCCAATTCTGGGCTTGCATCAACCAGCATGCTGACCTCATAGGAAGTGGTTTTATCGGCACCATAGGACTTATTAGCATCATAGTCAGTCACCGTTGCTGGTACTGCAGCATTTTTGTCAAACTCTGTTGCTGCGAAGAAGCGATATGCCTTTGCTGACCAGTCCCAGAACTTGATTGTTTGGTTGGGTTTTTCTGTCAATATATAGTCCCAGTTGCTGGAGTTTGTAGCGGAGGCAGCAGCGCTGTTGGCATGCCAATCCACCTGGTAGCATGGGAATACTGTTTGTGTTTCGCCATAAGAGCCATCTGAGTAGGACATATTCTTATAGCCCCACACGTGGAAACGGGTTACGCCTGATGCGTACAGTGGTGTTCCACTGTTGGCACGTGTTTCTGCAGTTTCATTTCCCTGATAACCATTAAAAGTGATAGGCACCAGTTCCTCCTGTGGCGCCGCCATCTCTGGCGCCGCACCCAGGTCGTCACTCCCTCCCCCACCGCAGCTGACGAGTGTCAGCAGGGTAATCATGCTAATGAGGCAGAGAATGCCTATTTGACTTATTATGGTCTTTATTTCATTCAATTTTTACTGTTTACTTCTTAAACTCTTAAACTTCTTAAACTCTTAAACTGTCTTTAACCGTTAAACTTTAAACTTTAAACGTTATAATCTTCTTTCAGCCTCCCTTGCTTTGGTTGTCCAAACTACTGTAGCCATGAGAATTCTTTTTTCAATTCTTCGCGTACTTCAGCCTCTGTCATGTATTCGCCTTTTAGGTATTGCTGGTGTGACTCCTCTATTCGTGCGTAAAGTTCGTCGAGGGTATATGGTGTTCTCCAATGTTCTTGGAGGATTTGCTCTATTGCTTCTCCGTTCAACTTGCCCTCATCCCAGAGTCGGTCAGCCTCTTTCTGTACTTTCTTAGCATAGAAATCTGCCAGCACGTCTTTCATTTCTGAAATCGTCTGCTCACTTTTGCAGTATTTAAACATCTCTAACAGATGCAACTGCACTGGGTTTATTGTTCTTGTTTCCATATCTCTAATCTCTTTATATTATCTTTTAAACTCTTAAACTTTATTTCATTTTTTCATTTTCTCATTTTTTCATTCTTATTCGGCCTCCGGGCCTTTCTTTTTTCTTTTGTTGTCCATCGGGGAGTCGAACCCCGATGGACTTTTTTTTACTCTGACAGTGAGTCGTAATCGAGCTTTGCTCGCTTCGCTAGTCGAAGAACACGCATCAGAGTTATTTTCTACCCGAGGAGTCGTTATCGGCCTATGCTACGCCTATGCTCGGCCTATGCTCTGCCTATGCTACGTCCCTCAGGCTTTTTTTCTACCCGAGGGAGTAATATCGAGCTAATCGAATAAAACTCCCATCGGGGTAAATATTAGATAAGATTACTCTACAACCTTGATGACCTTAACTGCGTAAGCACCGTTGTTCTGGTAGTAAACATCGAAGTAGAAATGGCCTGCTGTGTAAGTGGTAGCC
This sequence comes from uncultured Prevotellaceae bacterium, assembly GCA_946405805.1. GTDB lineage: Bacteria > Bacteroidota > Bacteroidia > Bacteroidales > Bacteroidaceae > Prevotella. The sequence goes on from CAMJIL010000010.1 coordinate 23,437, forward strand.
TTTGAAGCTGTAGATACGTCGATGGTGGCCTCATAAAGACCTGTTACAGAATCACCAAGTTTTGTCTGCTTAAATGTGAAAGATTTTGGAGCATATGAATGACCTTCAGCATCAAGATTCTCAACAAAGTAGACTTTATCAGCCTGAGCCGTACCATCAGCAGTTAAAGATAAATCAGATGATGGATCAACCTCCCAATAGTTTTCAGCTTCACCATCATTTGAAACAGATGCAACATTGTAAACCACCTCATCAGAAGTAGGTACAGTGTTAGCATATACATAAGCGTATGTGCCAGTAGTAACTCCATCATTGTCTATATCAATCTTAGCAGTTGTACCTTCAGTAACTGTGATTGGTTGATCATTAACACCGTTAACAATAGAGGTTACATTATTAGCAATGTTTGCATTATTTGTGAGAATCATACCATTACGACCATTAATTGGAGTTGCGGTGGTATAAGCTTGTTTACGGTTCTGAAGAGCATCCATAACTGTTGCCTCTGAAATTGGTGCAGTACCAGTAATTTTATAGAGGAGTGACTTCTTTCCTTCTGTCGCACCTGTACCCTTCAAGTCAGTCTTGAGAGTAGGAGTAGCCGTGCTGTTATCCATAACCTGAACATAAAGATCTTTTTTATCAGTTGATGCACCTGCTGTCTGAGTCTTGCTGTATTCATCCTTGTTTGCGTGGTTATGTCCCTGCTGATAAGTAGTGATAGAAGGAGTAGCAACTGTTGTTATAGTTGTCTGCTCTGCATTAGCATCTACGAAGTTTGTCACAACAGCATCGAAGGTGATTGGGAACAAGCCTGCAGGATCATTTGTTGCGTCAGTGCTTGTCCAACCATTAGAGTTATCAGAAATCTTGAAGATGTATGTGTAAGCATAGTTAGGCTGCCACTTAGTGTAAGTAGCAGGAACAACAGCCTTTGCACCATAAACCTTGATTGGCTCATTAGAACCGTCGGTAGAAACGAGAGTATAGTTAACACGGAGAGTCAAAGGCATACCGGTAGTGTTAGGAATAACAGCTGTGTAGTAATTATTAGCTGCTGGACCTGCATAAGTAGCATGAGTAACATCTCTGCCAAGGTATATATTATCATCAACCTCATATGTAGTCTCTCTACCAGTATAATTAGCAGTAAGAGTTCCAAATTCCTGCGTTGTCACAGTGGAAGCATCAGGATCAACAATTATGCTTGCCTTGTTGTAATCCGCAGCCTGTGCAACAGCAGGAGGACCTGCTGTACCACGATCATCTGTACCAATGTGAGGATAGTATACAAGTACGCTACCGCTCTGTGGGAGTTTATCATCGCCCAAAGTGAAGAGGGTGGCAGTTGTAGATTTGTTATATGCAAGGTCTTCTGGTTTTGCAACATTAGAAGCTTCTGCAGTATAGAACTGAACATCCTTTACTGAATAACCAGGCACTGTCTCGTAAAGAGCAACGCGAACCTTAGCAGCCATATTCTTGAATGTAAGAGTTACGGGCTGGCCATAATTTGCCTTCAGAACTGTATTGATGTCTGTATAGTAACACTTCATAAGGTCGGCAGCACTTGCTGCTGTCAATGTGAAAGCGCCTGGTGCTGATGTTGATGAAAGTGCAGTTCCGGTATTAATACGTGTTACCTTGACCTTAGAACCAGATACTGCAGCATCTGTAACAGCCTCAAGACCGCCAGTTGACCATGCGATAAAGTCATACTGATCAACACTATAGTCCCAATACTTAACAGTCTGAACCTGAGCACCACTAGGGTGAAGGGCAGTCCAAGTCGTACTTGATAACTTTCCATCAATACCAGTTTGTTTACCAACATACTCCCAGTTTTGGGTGTTAGACTCTGTGGTACCAGCAGTATTTGCGGTATAACCAACAAGATAGTTGTCGAATACTACAGTGGTAGATGGTGATTGTTCCTGCTCAGTACCTTTAGTTCCTTCTACTACGAACATGCCACCGAGTTTTGTAGCGGCATCAGCTCCGATAAATTCACCTGCACGAGTAGCATTTGGCAAATTAGAACTGAACTGGATTGAACCGTCGCCTTGTTCAGCGGTTAAACCGTTGTTGTCACCAATGTACTCGTCATTCGAGCAGCTTGCGAGCGCCACCAGCGCCGATGCTGCGAAGATAAAATACTTTGTTTTCATAACTTTAAAAAATTAAATTGTTAATAATAAAATAATTAATTTGATTAATTTGTTTTCTAATTTCTTTTTCTCTTTCTAATTCTTAAACCTAAAGGTATAAGTGATTGTGTTGATTACTTTTTAATTTGTTAATAATTCTTTTTAACTCATTTCGTTTTTTGTTGATTTTGTTACGTTTCTGCTAATTTTGTTACGTTTTTGCTAATTTTGATAGTTTTTACTTTTTTAAGTGGTTAATACTTATTTTGATAACTGATAGTTGATAACTGATAGTTGATAACTGATAGTTTTTATCTGATTTTATCGTTTGTTTTAATTGTTTTTGTTAAGTCATTTTTTATAACTTAGTCTTTTAAACTCTCTACTTTACACTTTCAACTGACTATAAACTCTAAACTTTAAACTCTAAACTTTATAAATCACATATCAAACTCATACGTTCCGCCATCTTCGAAGTCCTTTACTACTGCTTCGAAGCCAGAGCCACCTGGGCGGACAGGGATTGGCACTGTGTCAACGTCGAGCTCTACTGTGATTACGCCACCTTTGTAGTGCTTCCTCACTTGCTGGGTGACATCGAACACGATGGTGGAGTCCATACCGTTGTTGAACTGCACGGTTACATCGAGGTAGTGCTTGTACTTATCTGTCATCTGACTGGTACCTTCATCAATTTTTCGTGGTGTCTGTCCACACATTCCGAATGTCATCAGTCGTCCTCCGATGATATCGGCATGTTTTGCTACAAGGCGAGAAGGATCATCTTCTGGTGTACCATAAGGTACGAGAGCACAGTTCTGCTTGAGGTTGTTGTTGTAATATACAGAGATAGGATCCATACCAGCAGTAGCAGTATTCATATTGGTAGAGCGCGCCATACCTGAGAGAACGGCATTACCCTCAGTCTGTGCGATGCGTCCCCTGTTGTTGTGGAGTATCACCTGTGTCAGGTATATATATGTAATAGGATACATCACCATATCGAGTGTACGAATCCACACATTTCGAGAGGCATCATATACGAAGCCATCGAGGTTACGATTGATTTCGATACCTCTTTCGTATGCAGAGAAGAGAGGCTCTGGTGCCCAGAAGGCGTGGGTATAAAGAGGTGCATTATAGCGTGACCTGTACATTGACGGGTTGGTATATGCTATGACAGAGTCGAGTGATGTCTGCTCGTCGAAGATAAGACTCTGCACACCATCGATGGTTCTTACATCGTTCCATACGAGGATATCCCAGAAGCCCCATTCGAAGCGCTCTTGGAAGTGCGTACCACTGAATGGTGGAGCAGCGATAACCTGAGTATGAGGCAGATTAGGCACATCGCCTGTGAAATAGCGACGCAGGTTGAAGACTGATGGTGGTGTATAACCCAGCTCACCAAACATATCAATGTCTGTCTGGTCCCAACCATAGAACCATTCTGCCTTCCAGTCGTATTTCACATCGAAGGTCATCTCATAATCCCAATAAACCTCAAGGTCAAGGTCAATCAGTGGGAAGCTATGCTCACTCGTCTGCGGCTCGTAGAGGTGCAGCTCTGGTTCACGCATACATCCCACGATACTCATGAGAGCGGAGAAGACGAATATGTAGAGTAGTTTCTTCATTTCTTTATCCTCCTTCCTTTTTCGTAAGACCTGAAGCTGAGCCTCTTGAAGCTGAGTTTCTTCTTTGTCTGCTTGTTAGTACGATAGAGCAGGTCGTAGGTCAGCGTTACGCCAACGCGTGTAGGACCAAAGTATGTATATCGATACTGACGCTTCTTGAATTCACTTGCCGGGCGCACCCAGTCGTAGTAGTAGAGATTGTCGTGAAGCTCTATGCCACGATATTCAAACTGGAAAGGATCGTGCTTGACATAGAGGTATCCGAACTGTGCCGCAAACTCCAAGCGCCAGTGGCCTTTCTTGGATATCGGCATCACATAACCTGCTCCAATACCACCTCCGAAGCCTTCACCCTTATAACCTCTGTCAACATGGAGTCCGATTTCAAAGACACCCACATGACCATAGGCCTGCACATAGAAACCTCTGAAGGCAGCACCCTCACCTGGAGGATTCTTGGAGATATCGCCAGAACGGAAGTAGTAGCGACCCTCTACCTGGAAGTTGCGAACCTCGAAGAACTTATGCCTCTTATAATTTACCCACCAAGGGAAGTCGAGAGAAGCACCCAATGTGAAGTGTCCATGCATAGGATAGTACTCGATGGCCACATTTGGTATAGGACAGTAGCGATCATATCCGAATGGTACATAGACACCATAGAACAGGAGGTTTGTCTTTACTGACAAGAACTCACGACGAGGAATTCTGTAGTCTTCATAGACAGTATCTTCCACAGCCTTGAAGGCAGCTTTTGTCTCAACAGGAGGAGCGATGACAACAGGCTGCACAACAGGTGCCGGTTCGTATTTCTTTACTGTCAGCATCACGCGGGCAGCACGCAAACCTGGGAAGTATTCCCTGAGAAGGCGTCTCCATAACCTACCACCACGAATATGCATCAGCTTCTGTTTCAGGATGTCCTGACGACCTATGCCAAGATATTTATCGCAGAGGATTGCTACGAGAGAGTAGTCAGGGTCACCCTTCAGCATCATCTGTCTGCAGAGCAGGCGATAATCTTCAGCTTCTGCCTTTGCCGACATGAGGCTATCACTTATCGGGAATGCTGACTGATTCTTTAGGAAGTCAACAAGCGATTTGGTACGAGCCCGCCCAAGACGTTGGTTCACTCTCCAAGGTCCTTCTGGCGAAGCGGCACCTCTCAGGATGACACCATTGAGCTGAAGGCTGTCGCGATTCATCTGTGGCAGCACTGTACCAGAGAGTTCTTTCAGCAAAGGACTGTTGAGTGGTAGGCGAGACTTGCCTACAGGGAAGATGACATAGCCCGCATGATCGAAGAAATAGTCTTCGCTCATTGCTGTACTATCCTTCTCACCAACAAAGTATATGTATGGGTACTTGTTGTAGAAGCTTGTGTCAGCATCGAGGAAAGGTACATAAGCATAGGCTGGTGCTGAGAGTATCATCATCAGCATCAGAGCTAAGATCTTGTATGTTACCTTTGTCTTCATTCCTTGTTAATTTTTTTGCGTGTTATTTATATATATATATTGTGGGGGCAAATGTACGACTTTTTGAACACTTGAACAAATATTCGTGCATAAAACAGCGAAAAATCACGTAAATTCGTTTTTTTTTAACACCGTTTAACAGTTTAAGCACCTTTTCACACTACTTTTTAAGCATTTTGAGATAGCTCTTCCTTGTATATTATTATATCGTGCGCGAGGGAAGTGAAAAAAAATGTGAATGAGCCCAGTGTTATATTTGGAAAGAGAGAGGAAAGCCTAAGGTAAAAAGTTAAATCTGGAAGGTGTAGCGTGAAACATATGTTACAGAACGTGAAACATATAATAATTAACGTGAAACGTAACGGTTAACGGTTAACGGTTAAAGTTTAAGGACCTCCGCCGGAGCAGAATTTTGTAAGTAAAAATTGTGGATTTCAACAAAAGGTGTTTTGCATTTTTATGCAGGTATTTAGGTCAAAATTGCTATATATGTAGCAAAAATTCCCATACGAGGGAAAAATTGTTTCCCAGGCAGGGAACAAAATTTATCCCCCGAAATAAATATTTTTTCTTCCTATAGAGAAGGGTAAAGAACTGGCTCATTTTGGAATATTTATGCATATATTCATATCAAGTGCATAAATATATTTTTGACAAAAACCAGTTACTCCGTACGAAAACGAAAACCAAAACGAAAACTCTTTAACCGTTAAACTTTAAACTTTAAACTTTACAAAAAGTGGTTTTTGTTAAAAAAAATTGACAGAAATACTTGTATTTCATTTTATTTTTGTAATTTTGCAAAAAATTGCGAACTTACTTGCACTCGACATAAAAATATCTACTAAAAATGAACTTTCTATATATGAATAAAAGAGGACATAAATGGCTTTGTGCTGCTGTGGTAGCATGGGGGATGATGCCTGCTGCAATGTGGGGACAGAGAGTTGTCAAAAATATCGACAGCTGGGAATTTTCGAAAGACAAAGCAACATGGAATAAGGTTGCTGTGCCACACGATTGGGCCATCAGCGGACCATTCGACAAGAAATGGGACCTGCAGGTGGTGGCGATAGAACAGAATGGCGAGAAAGAAGCGACAGAGAAAAGCGGAAGATCTGGCGCCCTGCCTTGGATAGGAAAGGGATATTATCGCACCACGATAAATATTCCAGCAAATACTAACAACGACAAGTGCTATCAGCTGTTCTTCGATGGCGCTATGGCAGAGCCGACAGTCACTGTCAACGGTAAGGCAGCAGGCTATTGGGTCTATGGATATAACGCCTTTCGACTTGATGTGACAGACCTCATCAAGGCTGGCGAAAATGTTATCGAAGTAGCCCTGAACAACAGAGAAGAGAGTAGCCGCTGGTACCCAGGAGCAGGACTTTACAGACCTGTAAGCCTCATCACAACGCCAAAAGCACATATCGACACCTGGAGCACTGCCATTCGCACAAAAGAACTGCGCCAAGGTGTTGATAATCATGGACTAACAGAGCAACAGGCTGTCATAACCTACGAGACACAGCTGTGCAAACAGGAAGGGATGCAATGGAAGGACTATGCCTTTGTGGTAGAGATACTCGACAGCAAGGGAATGTTCTATACAGGCAACCACTTCGATGTGCCAGAAGACGGAAAGATTGAGACAGAGCTGACGATGAGCAAGCCACTGCTGTGGTCGCCAGAGTCCCCTACCCTATATAAAGTGCGTTCACGCCTGATGAAGAATAATAAGGTGGTCGATGAGACAATAACAAATCTTGGCGTCCGCACTGTCAGCGTCAGCAAAGAAGGTGGCTTTATGCTGAATGGTGTTTCAAGAAAGATACAAGGTGTCTGCCTGCACCACGACTTAGGACCTCTTGGTGCTGCCATCAACAAGGCGGCATTGATACGTCAGGTAAAACTGATGAAGGAGATGGGATGTGATGCCATCAGGACTTCCCATAACATGCCTTCAACGATGCAGATGGATATCTGCGACAGTCTTGGAATGATGGTAATGGCAGAGAGTTTTGATATGTGGATATACCCTAAATGTAAGAACGGCTATGCGCGATTCTTCAAGGAATGGGCTGAAAAAGACATCACAAACCTCGTACTTAACCATCGCAACCACCCATCAATAGTGATGTGGAGCATAGGTAACGAGATACCAGAGCAGTGGGACAAGAATGCTGGTGTGGAATGGGCAAAGAGACTACAGAACCTGTGTCACAAACTCGACCCCACCCGACCTGTCACACAGGGTATGGACAGAGTGGATAACGCCCTGAACAGCGGCTTTGCAGAGGTGATGGATGTAGTGGGCCTGAACTATAGGACACACAAATATGATGCTGCATACAAGAAAACCACAAAGGGATTTATCCTGGGTTCTGAGACAGCCTCTACTGTCAGCTCGCGAGGGGTGTATAAACTGCCCTACAAAGTCACTAATCACGGGGTTTATGGCGATGGACAGTGTTCTTCATACGACAACGAATGGTGTTCTTGGAGCAACCTGCCTGATGTAGATTTCGAGAATATGGACGACCTGTCCTGGACAATAGGACAGTTTGTGTGGACAGGTATCGACTACCTTGGAGAGCCGACACCATACGACCTCTACTGGCCCAGCCGCTCGTCATACTTTGGCATCTGCGACCTCGCAGGACTGCCAAAAGACAGATACTATCTGTATCGTTCAGTATGGAACAAGGATTCGCATACCTTGCATATTGCACCACACTGGTCTTGGGGCAAGGAGATGATAGGAAAGACTGTTCCTGTGCAGGTTTATACTGATTTTGACGAGGCAGAGCTCTTTATTAACGGCAAGTCACAGGGTAAACGCAAGAAGGATAATACCCCAAATCCGAATGCTGGTCAGGAGAGTACCAATCCTAACGGCAAGAAGGCTGCTGCACCTAATCTGGACAGATATCGCCTGCGTTGGATGGATACGAAGTATGAACCAGGCGAGATAAAGGTGGTGGCTTACGACAAAGACGGAAAAGCCTATGAGGAAGTGGTGAAGACTGCCGGGAAGCCTGAAAAACTGAAGATGGAGGTATGGACAGCAGGCAAGCAGCTGAAGGCAGATGGCAATGACCTGGCATACATCACGATCTCTATGACAGACAAAGACGGCAACCTATGCCCTAATGCCAATGACGAACTGACCTTCAAGGTGGAGGGAGAAGGTGCTTTCAAGTGCGTCTGCAACGGCGATGCCACCTCGTTAGAGGTATTCACAGAGCCACAGATGAAACTGTTTAACGGCATGTTAGTGCTGACAGTACAGAGTTCCGATAAAGCAGGAAAGATGAAAGTAACAGCAAGCACTAAGGACGGCAAAATAACAGAAAACGTTACAATTAACACCAAATGATTTAGAAACAAAAACCACAAAAACCCCATTTCTGAGATAGAAACTCTATCGAGTTTTTAACGCTATCAGCAATAATTCTGCTTGTAAGCAAGCTTACAGACAGCCTTATCACTAATATCGTTATCCTTTCAGGATTTTCTATCTCATCATGGAAAAACCCCGCCTTTGGCGGAAAAACCTCTGCTGATGAGTATTTATCAATTAAGCAACTAAGCTGTAAGCCAAATTCTGGTTTTTCTTGTCGCAGACAAGGGTTTTTCTTTTTGAGGTTTGTAATAACGACAGTTATGTGGTAAGGGATGTGACTTGGGCGTAAGAGCTCGCTCTTAAAGACAAAGGCATAGCACTTAACGCAAAAGTTCCGAAGGAACTACAAAACTCAAAAAAGGGTTTTTAAGGTTTTTGTCAAAAGAAAAAAGAAGATAATTAACTCTAGAATAAACAATATGAAGAAGATTACACTTTTAGCTGCATGCTGTATGCTGCTGCCGCTTTCGCAGAAAGCTGTGGCACAGAGCGAGATTTATCCGCAGCATTTTAACCTCAATGAGGTAAATGTTACTAACGGTCCACTGAAGGTGGCACAGGATTTAAACTTTAAGACCCTGCTGGCATACGATGTTGACAGGCTGCTGACACCATACGTCAGACAGGCAGGCCTCAACACCGGTGACTATGCCAACTGGACTACCCTGCACCCCAACTTCGAGAACTGGGGCTCTGGCAACTTCCGCCTCGACGGACATGTGGGAGGACACTATCTCACAGCATTGGCGCTGGCTTATGCTGCTTGCCACGAGAGTGAGACAAAGGCACAGCTGAAGGCTCGCATGGATTATATACTGAAGGTGATGAAAGACTGTCAGGATGTCTTCAACAACAACACAGCAGGACTGTATGGCTACATAGGAGGCTACCCCAGCAACACCCTGTGGACAGATATGTATGCAGGAAATATGACAGAATTCAATAATGCCAGAGGAAATGTGCCCTTCTATGTGCAACATAAGGTAATAGCAGGTCTCAGAGATGCCTATCTGTATGGCGACGGAGAAACTGCAACAACAGCAAAGGCGATGTATATAAAGATGTGTGACTGGGCCATCAACCTCGTTGCAAAATTCAACACAACGGCAATGCAGGATATTCTGAATACAGAATATGGTGGAGTAAACGAGGTATTGGCTGATGCCTATAAGATTACAGGTCAGGCAAAATATCTCGATGCAGCAAAGAAATACAGCCATACCACTATGATAAACGGCATGCAGACAGTCAGCACCTCCTTCCTGGACAACAGACACGCCAATACACAGGTGCCAAAATACATAGGTTTTGAGAGAGTAGCACAGGAGGATGCTACGATGACGAACTATGCCACAGCAGCAAGGAATTTCTGGACAGATGTGACAAGCAACCGTACTGTCTGCATCGGTGGTAACTCCATGAATGAATGGTTTATGGCAGCATCAGCAGCAAACAGATATGTCAACGAGTGTAACGGACCAGAGAGCTGTAACTCGAACAATATGCTGAAACTCTCAGAGAGCCTCTTTGATGCAACCCACAATAGTAAGTATGCAGACTTCTATGAAGGTACGATGTATAACCACATCCTCTCTACGATAGACCCTGTGACAGGCGGATATGTATATTTCACACCTCTGCGCCCACAGGCTTACCGTATATATAGTAAGGTGAACCAGGATATGTGGTGCTGTGTGGGAACAGGAATGGAGAATCACTCAAAGTATGGACACTTCATCTACACACATGATGGTAGCAGCACTCTGTATGTGAACCTCTTCACACCATCAACACTGGAGAACAAAGACTTCGCCCTGACACAGGAGACGAATTTCCCTTACGAGCAGCAGACAAAGCTGACAATAGACAAGGGTGCTACCTACACCATCGCTATCAGAAAGCCATCATGGGTAGGCGAGGGATTTGCCATCAGCCTCAACGGCACACCGATAGCTGTTGCAAACATGACGGTAAAGAATGGTTACTGCTTTATCAGCAACACATGGAAGAAGGGTGATGTAATCACCATCAACCTGCCTATGACACTGAGATATGAGCAATGTCCTAACCTGAAGGAATATATCGCCTTCAAATATGGCCCTATCCTCTTGGGAGCACCTACAACATCAAGCAATCCAGGGGATGCTGATTATGAGGCTCTGCAGCACGAATATGCTAAGGGAGAACGCATGGGACATGCTGAGGACAGCTATACCACAACAAAGTCTCTGGCTACTGCCCCACTCCTCATAGGAGACAGAGCAGAGGTGCTGAAGAAGATTACTCCAAAGGGAGACCTCACCTTCACCATCGATGCAAGCAGAGAGGGTTCTACATGGGGAAATCTGACCTTGGAACCATACTTCGCTATACACCACTGCAGAGTGATGAACTACTGGTATCAGGCAACGCAGGAGGAGTATGACAACAGCGACTGGGCAAAGGCTGAGAAGGCAAAGGAAGAACTCGAAAAACGTACTATCGACTTCATACGCACAGGAGAGCAGCAGTCAGAAGCTGGAGTAACAAGTTATTCTGCAGGCTCTACTGTTGGCACCTTCAGGGATGAGGTATATCGTGATGCACAGAGAGACGGATGGATTCAGTATATCCTCACCAACCACGATAAGGCAAAGGAGAATGTAGGCCTCGTATGTCGCTTCCAGACAGCTGATGCAGGACGTAAGGCAACAATATATGTTGAAGGCAAGCTGATTGACACCTATACTATTCCTTCTTCTTTCAGCACACAGGATGGCAGCGGTTTCTTCAACAAGGAATGGGCTATACCACAGTCAATATTGCTGAACAGCGACGGAACGCCAAAGCAAACCCTCACCTTCCGCATACAGGCTGACCAGGGTACTATATGCCCAGGAATCTATTACCTGAGACTTACAAAGAACTGTAAAGAGGTTGATAAGGAGAATCTTGGCACCGATGTCACCTCCACATACATCAAAAACCCGTCTTTTGAGGCTGACGGCAATACCTCAAATGTTGTAAAAGTGCCGGTTTCATGGGCCTTGAGCAACACCAGCCTGACTTGGTATGGTATCAACATAAAGAATACATGGGATGATAATCCTACTGACGGCACACATCTCTTTGGCGTATGGAACGGAAGCAGCGTACCAGTGGCAATATCCCAAAGCGTTACCTTGCCACAGGGAAAATATGTACTTAGCGTAGATATGCATGCTTCAAACCGCAGCAATGCAACACGTCTGGGAAACCAACGTGTCTTTGCCAAGGACTGTAACGGATTTTTCAAGGATCAGTGTATTGCCGGTGTGGGTGACGACTACCCACTACAGACAATATATGTTGCTTTCACCGTTGAAGACGAGAGTGAGACAATGGATTTAGGCGTTGCCACTTCTGATGCTCCAGCAGAAACATGGTTTAAGATTGACAACTTCAGACTCTACCAGAATGCGCTACCAACTGGTGTGAAGATGGTATATAATAAGGTAAGAGGTAAGAATTCCGACGGAACATTCTACGACCTTTCCGGAAAACGCACTAATGCCAAGGCAAAAGGTATCAAAATAAAGCAGGGAAAAAAGTACGCAAACTAAGTGCTATCCCGTCATCGTTATTAGAAGCTGTGGTATAATCTGCCACAGCTTTTATGCTTTCTTCAGCATTTCCCATCGCAACACCGATGCCGGCCTTCTCTAACATAGAGACATCATTATTGCTATCACCAAAAGCTATGACATCCTGCATAGGGATACCAAGATGGGCAGCAAGGTCTTCCAAAGCAGTCCCCTTGTCAATGCCTAACGGCAGGCACTCTATGAAATAAGGAGTAGAATGACAGATATACATATTTTTGAGGGATGCCTGCATCTGTTCCTCTAAGGCAAGACGAGCCTCCGGAGGCCCTACCATAAGGCATTTATGAAGAGGACGAGGGGTATCAGCAACAAAATCCTTAACACCTTGCACCCTCATATTGTTATTTCGAGAAGAGATAGCCACATAGGGATTGTCCGGATGTTCCGTATAGATGGTGTCCTCATAATATGTCATCAGGGTAAAACCAAACTCATTCTGAAATGCCTTCAACTTGGGTAGCACCTCTTCTGAAAGGGTTTTCTCCACCAAAACCTTTGGAGCGCCTTTGCCATCAACAGCAGGAATCTCTATATATCCACCATTATAGCACAGCAGCAATACCTCACCACCTATCTCACGTGCCAAGGGACGCATACCGAAAGGAGGACGCCCTGATGCCAAACACAGCTTTACGCCATGCTGCTGAACAGTACGCAGGGCTTCCATAGTGAGAGGAGTGATTACCTTATCGTCATTTGTCAAAGTGCCATCAAGGTCAAAAGCGAGTAACTTATAATTGAACATTGAACATTAAAAATTTTAAACTGCTGCAAAAGTACTATTTTTTTCAATTATATTTGTCATTTCACTCGTTTTTTCGTAACTTTGTGCCCAATTTTGAAAGAAAGCGCAAAAATATTATTACTATTTGTCTTCATCTTCCTTTGTAACATCATAGCAAAGGCAGATGACGAAATCTTTTCCTATGACGGCGATCACTACATCATCAACGTAGAGGCGCTGCATCCTGACAGCGAGATGACACTGATGGATGTACTGCTGGTATGTCCTGATTTCATTACTACTGACGGCAGGAATCTTGTCGGCAAATATGAATTGTGCGTAGATAATGTAGCACACAATATGGACGTTGAGACTTTTTTTCAAAATGTCAAGGCATCCGAATTGAAGGAAGTGCATGTATATAACTTTGGTTCTGTCTCACAGGGAAGCAATGGACTGTATGGAGTTGTTGATGTTTTTTATAAAACGCCAACATCACCCGGTACCAGCGGAAAAGTGGCAGTGGAAGGCAGCACATATGGAAATGGAAAGCTATATGCCGACGTAACGACAAGCAACAAAAATGTTGAAATAAAGGGGTATGCCCTTACCAGTCTGAAATATGGTAAGGCATCTACAGACGACATTGATTACTTCCGCTCCAGACGAGCTGTTGAGAATGCACACCTTAGCCTAAAATGGGACATCAGCCCTAAAGACAACCTGATGATAAAGGCATATCAGCAGTTTTATGACTACAAGGAACGCTTCCACAGTATTGAAGATGACGAGAATCGCACAATTCCCATACTTGAACGATATGTAGATTTCGTAGCAAAATATAGCAGGATCCTCAATGATAATGGAGCAGAATTTTGTGCAGAGGCTTGTGGAGATTACCTAAACCTGCACGAGGGAGAACTGAAGATTCGTGATACATACCCATATTTTTATGCAGAATTCAGTTCCCCACTTTTTACTGAAGACCTGCAAATAATGGTCGGATGGGAAATAGACTACGATAATTACTGGGTAATAGACTATAATCGCCAGCAGTATTTGGAGAATCAGTTTTACATGCAACTTAACTACTCCCACGGGCCGTGGAACATTACCATAGGTGACAGATTCAATCACTTTAATCACTGGAGTCACTCATTCAACCCAGTCGATGAAGAGTTCCGCACCTCTAACTCAAAAAACCTCAACTGCTTTCAAGCCAGTGTAGGATATAAAGTCAACAGGCACTTGATACAGGGTTCGGTCAGCCACGACTTCTATCTTCCTACTGCTGATGAGATATATCTTGACATCTCTGCTTTGGAAAGAAGAAAATTCTACCCAAAGACTAACACCATCTGGAACACTGAAGCCATGTACACTTACCAGCATAAGAACATCATGTCTTCATCCAGTGTGTACTATTCATGGATGGATGACACATTTCTTCCAAAGGAGCAAAAGGTCGGTTTCCGCACATCACTGACATGGAGGACAGGAATTCTTAGGTTAACAGCAGGGGCGGATTACTATCATATAAAGACAGAACTTGGCGGGTTAGATACAAACATACACAACAACTGCCTCAACCTGAAATTAGCCCCCACCCTATTGCTGGGACATGGATTTAGGGTTTCATCCGTTTTGCTTTACAACAATAGGCAGTCATTATCTCTCCTCCCATCACACCTCTATGCATCAGTCAAAGTAAACAAGGACTTCGGAAAGCATCTTAATGTATATGCTGACTTCCGAGATATTGCCGGAATGCCTTCGTTTCCTATCTTAAACCTGCAAGAGAATTTTTACAATCGTGCACTCACCATGGGTATGACATATAGATTTTGATATTTGAAAATTTACCACAACAAACGCATTATGACTATCAATCAACTTCTCCGCTCATCATTTCTTGCTGGTGTCTGCATCGGCATTGCGGGCTTTGGCTATCTGGCTTCTAAGGATATAATAGGAGCAGTACTCTTTGCCTTCGGACTTCTCACAGTTGTTCACTATGCCTTGAAGCTATACACCGGCACAGCCGGATTTATTGTAAAGGGTGAGGTAGGACAGCTTTTTCTTATCCTCTTGGGCAATCTGTTGGGCTGTCTGTTTGTAGCACTCATTGCACGCTGTTCCCCTATGCCACTGCAAGAAACGGCACAAGCTATTCTGTCTGGACGACTGGCAACAGGTCCACTGAAAGGAGGAGTCCTGGCTATAGGATGTGGATTTATAATGACAACAGCAGTTACATTTGGAAGAAAACAGCAAAACCTACCACTGCTATTCGGAGTACCACTCTTCATTACCTGTGGTTTTCCACACTGTGTAGCAGATGCTTTCTACTATATGTGTGTACCGGTAGAATACCTATCGGAACATGCTGTAGAGGTGCTAATATTCTATGTCAGCATCGTCATAGGCAACTTTATCGGGTGTAACCTGTATAGGGCAACGGTTAAAGGTTAAGGGTTAAGGGTTAAAGGTTAAAGGTTAAAGGTTAAGGGTTAAGGGTTAGAGGTTAAGGGTTAAAGGTTAAGGGTTAAGGGTTAAAGGTTAAGGGTTAAGGGTTAAAGGTTAAGGGTTAAAGGTTAAGGGTTAAGGGTTAAGGGTTAGAGGTTAAGGGTTAAGGATTAGAGGTTAGAGGTTAAAGGTTAAAGGTTAAAGGTTAAAGATAAAAAATTGAGGATGGGGAAAGCCCCATCCTCTTTCTTTTTACCCAAAAGGATTATACCCGAAATAAAACCTACTATATTCTACTTTTTGTTATCCTTTTTATTTTTCTTATTATCTTTACTTTTTTCTTTGTCGTTATCTTTTTTGTCTTTCCAATCAGCAGCCTTGAATCCTACACCTGGACGCTGTCCACGGAAGCCATGATGCATCATAGGAGTACGACGCTTTGACCACTGACCCATTCTACGTCCATTCATTCTCTTGTGCATAGCACGATGCTGCTTCATGTACACCTGAGCCTCAAGATACTGGATATATTTCTCATCACCAAGGGTCTGACGGAGTTCCTTGCGGAAATTCTCGTGATACTTCTTCCTCAACTCTATAACAGTCTTCATTGTTGCTGAGTCGATACCACACTTTTGCTGACAGCAGTTATCCTTGCAGCATTTATCCTTGCAGCATTCCATCTTTCCACACTCTTGATTCTTCTGTGGCTGAGGCTGTGCCGATGCCACCATACTCATTGTAAAGCAAACAAATGCAATAATAGTCTTTTTCATTTTTACCTTATTTTTTATTGAACTCACTTATGTGACGTAGTAAATGTAAAAAAGGTTTATTCGGGAATTTCCTATCAAGGGTAGGCGTTTTCCCCAAAGGAGTAGGAAAAAATACTTTCGAATTCCTAATTCTTGCCGTATCTTTGCACCATGAAACAATTCATGCTGCGAAGTTGCTCACGCTCGACAAAGTTCAAACAAGCTTGACTTTGTACTCGCTTAACCGCAACATTGCACTCAGAAAAAGAAGTAACGTAAAAGTTAAACCATATTAATTATTATAGAAAGGAGAAAAGTTATGAAAAAGATGTTATTTAGCCTCATCGTTATCTCAATTTTAGGTACAGGCACAGCTTTAGCACAGCATCGTAGCAGTCACAGCGTACGGGGTGGTCATCGCGAAGTCGTTCGCACAGAGGCATGCAGAAATTATGGCGGAGGTCATCACAGCACATATGTAAGGGAATATAACTATGGTCACAGGGGGCCTGTACACCCTACGTATGTACATCATCGCTCCTACAGGCCTATTCACCATTGCCCTCCTCCACGTCCTGTTTACCGAGAGAGGGTAATCGTTACACCTGCCCCAGTAACTTATTCTTATCCCTGTCCTCCTCCACCAGCACCTGTAGTTGTTGTTGAGCCAACACCAGTTCCAGCTGCCATTTCAATAGGAGCACTGGCAGGAGCTCTCATCGGTGGTACCATCGCCGCAGCAGCATGCAGATAATTTTCTTCAAAAAAACGTAATTTGAGGTTTCGCAAGTGTTTTTCACCTGCGAAACTTTTACTTTATGTGACATTTTATGAATAAAATAGCACAAAACAAACATCAGATTTGTTTTTTTTTTGCAAAAAATTTGCATTTTAAGAAAAAAACACTAATTTTGCACCCAAACAAACCTATATTAAAAACTTATACAATATAATCCATTATGAGAAAGAACATTTTCTCTTTACCAATTTTGCTGTTTTTTTGCATATTCAGCAGTTCGATTTATGCTCAAACAGATTTAACAGGTGCCACTGTGACGCTGTCGTCAACAGAATACGAATATGATGGCACAGCAAAGGAGCCTACAGTTTCTGGTGTCAGAAAGGGAACAAAGAGATACAATAATCTTAAAGCAGGTACGGACTACGATATTACTTACGAAAACAATGTCCATGCTGGTATAGCCATTGCTACCCTGACTTTTAAAGGTGATTACACTGGCGTAGCCACCAAGGATTTTAATATCAATCCAAAAGATTTGAGTAAGGAGGTAACACTTGAATTGGATGCGTATGAATATAATTACGATGGCACAGCAAAGGAGCCTACAGCTTCTGAGTTGTATTATGGTGAAATAAAATTAATAAGTGGTGTTGATTATGATCTTACTTACAATAACAACATCAATCCAGGAACGGCAACTGCCAAAGCTTCTTTCAAGGGAGATTATTCAGGTGCTGCGACAAAGGATTTTAAGATTATTGACAGTGGAATCGTGCCTCCTTCTTCACTTACGGTGAACTATTATGACGGAAGTATGTCAACCCCAGAGGTAGAGACAGAAATGACCTACAATGAATTCCTGGCATTGCTAGAGAATTTCCCTAATGCTATTGCTATCGCGCCACAGGGCTTTGACGTATGGCCTTTGGACAAAAAACACATCGTTGTAAGGGGCGAAAACGAATGGAGCCACAAATGTAACAGTTTTACTTTGACAGACAAAGTGGATTTCTATTCTTCTGTTTCTTTTACAGCAAAGACATTCTCTTATACCCGTGACCTTGTTGAAGGGTATAATACCGTTTGTCTTCCTGTTGGACTCGGTGAACTAGATATCCCTGCAGAAGCTGGAATATACTTGTATCTTGCTACATCAGAAAGCCAAAATCAAATTTATTTCCTGAAATTCCAGGAAGTTAGTCCTGGCTATGCATGGCTGATGAAAACTCAAAAGGCTTGCACATGGAATTTGGTTCTATCCGATACAAGAATAGAAAAGACTGCTTCGGAATCAACTTGGAGTAGTGTTGGTGGTTTGGATTTTGTCGGTTATATGTCTGGCACATACGCACTTACATCAAAATACAAATACGATGAAGAGCACCCTTACTATGGTTTACGCAATTCCGACAACATGTTTGCACCTTTGGCAAATACATTGTCACCTTTCCGTGCTTGTATTTCGATTCGTGACATTGTCACCTCGGAAGCCAGATCATTTGGAATATCTACTGTTGGCTCTATAACAGAAATAGATAATGTAAAGACACAAACAGAAAATAAGAAAATACAGCATAACGGTAAATTTGTTAAGGACGGAAAGATTGTTATCTTCAAGAATGGTAAGACATACAATATTTCCGGCGCAGAAATGAAATAAAACAAAAGGTTAAGGAGAAACAAAATATGAAAAATATATTTCCATTTGTCTGCACAGCCCTAATAGCTGTTGGATTTGTAACCAGTTGTGGTAGCGATGATGATTCCGCCACAAACATCAGCGAAACCACATCATATGATGCACGACACAATATTGTAAATTCCAACAAACTGGAGGAAAATGGCTTAATAACCTTCAGCCAAGACCTTACTTCTGCCACAGCAAGGTTTGCTGCTAATAATTCAGAAAACATGAGATTAGCAATGGTACTTGCTGGTACTAATGGTAAGAAAATTGCAGAGTATCCTGCACTCTTTTCTGAGATAGATAAGATGTATCATGTTAACCTCACAAACCTTTCCCCAGGAAACATATATTTCTACCACATTGTAGCTTACGATGCTGATGGCAATTATGTAAGCCGTGCCAACGAAGGTTCGTTCACATTACCACAGTTGGATGGACCGGCAGCCCTTACAGGCCTCGTTGCACATGCACCAACAGACATTGCATTTGCATATAATTCAGGAGGCACGTTATATGGAGAACCTACAGGATATATCACGGGCGATGCCATCACCCCAGCTGTTGAGTATTCTACTAATGGTGGAGAAGAGTGGAAAAGTGCCACGAATTATGGTATCATAGAATATCTCCCTATAGGAAAAGTCCTCGTACGTATAGCAGCAACAACATCAAGGATGGCAGGAGCATCTGTAGAACTCACGATACCTGGCAATACAGACATAAACGGTGAAGGCGGCTACTCAGAAGGTGAGAATGCAAGACAAGCCTCTCTAACCAAATAAAAGTACAAATAGCATATTCAAAATCCCCAACTGACACAACGGTTGGGGATTTTTACATTACAATACAACCTGTAACTGAGCTTCTATCAACGTCTTTGTAGTAGATTTCATTGTTGATGTTGCAGAAGTATAGGTAGTACTGACTTTACCAATCGCTGTAAGCCATTTTGTCAGTAGCCCTTTTACCATCAACGCACCGTGCATTCCCCTACCCCAATATGACGGATAACTGGAATTATACATCAAGCCCTTCTCATAGGCATACATACGACTATCATACCCATCAGTATTGAAAAAAGCCCCCATACCATAAATATTCCATCGCTCAGACATCTTATAACCAGCACTACCAGAAACAATAATGCCATTGCTACGTTCTTTCGTTTTTTTCACTATAGAACCCTCAATATGACTCCTCAACTGCCATCTCGTTCCAGCATAGTTTGCTATCACACGTATTTTATGGCTGTCATCATCCTTCGTCTTATACCTATATCGAGTTGACAACGTCCAGTTTTTTCCCATATCCACTGTTGCCTGTATGCAATTGTCCCACGAATAAGTTCCTGGCCCATGATGATACCTATACCACGCGAAATAGGCATAATCAGTATAAAAATCCAATGTCAGATTCCGCGACAGTTCATAATGCAAACCACCATATATACCACTTTCGTTTGTTACGTTAGAATTCTCACCAAAGGCTTTGCCATAAAAGGTTTGATATCGATATGAATAATATCTCTGTACTGCTGACAAGGTTATCTTTCCATTAGCACGCCATATTAAACTGTTCAAAGTAGCTATTGGGGTGCCATCGCTCTTTGATTTACCATATCGGGTATTATCAGCACGTCCGGAATAAGCCGTTTCGCCTATAAAAGAAAGAGATCGCCATCTCAAACGATAGTCAACACCAATATTGTAGGTACTGTTGCCACTGGGGTAGTAATATCGGTATAATTGCGAAGTAGGAAGAGTATTTTTCTTTGTGAAAATTGGATTTAGAAGGTTGGAAAACTTAGTATAAACAACTGAAGTTCCTACACTCCAATCAAAATCGCCACCAACAGTTTTGCAATATCTCACATGTGCACCAGTCGTAAAGATGCTAATATTGTTTTTCTTCTCTATTTCATTCTTTGTCCTATGATAACCTGTCGTTATTATTGTTGACATAGAATTATCAGCATTTAGCGTTGCATCGGCATTACGATAAGATACAAATGCAGAGATTGAGAGATTACATGGTAGTTGAAGAGCAACAGCACCTCCTTGAAAATATTTCTCGTCAGAAGTGCCACTATAGGGGCTAAAAACACTACTTATACGTCCTATTGCAGACAACATATTCTGTTTACTGAGGGTATAAGTATTATTCATCGTAAGTCCCATACCGAATTGGCCACGAAACGTTCCGAGTATTATCTGCTTAAAAATACCCAGCTTACGAATTGACAGATTATAGGTATAGGAGTCGTAGCCCCACCTATTATTTTGTGTAAAAAAAGGTTCCCCCACACTTTTCCCTCCAGTGAAATTAAACTTCACATTTTCGCCCATTCCAACGGAATATCTCAGGCTATGTTTGGTATTATCACCCAGATAAGTTTCATCTTTTTCATAGGTCGGAAAACTACCCGTAAGAAGGATACGATGCGTCAAATGACGTAGGCCATATTTTAAAGATTCACGGCTATACCATTTACGCGGCTCTACTTCTGCCACATACAAAAAAGAAAACAAATAATCCCGCAGTCTGTCATCGATAGAAGGAATCAGTGATAACTCATGAATATCCTTTAGTTTTCCATATTTTTCACGATATTCGATAATATCACTGATTTGATTGATATCCAAACCTGGAATCTGAAGGAAATCATCCGTCTCAGCAGTATTGACATCTAAAGGTTGGGATGCTAATTCTGTCAGCAAACTATATGCATCTTGAAAGGATATAGCAGATTGTTCGCTGCTCTCATATATATATTCGAGATAATCCTCCCACGACGCTTTATTTTGCGCCGCTATCGGTACAACAAAAAATAATAGAACAAATAAAAGTAGACTATTCTTCAATGTATTTCTTCAAAGCCTTCGCTACACCGTTAGCCCATGTATCAATACCGCCATCCATTTCCAATGAAGATACCAACTTTACGACATTTTCAAGCGGCATTCCATAACGTAAGATACCACTGATGAGCTTGGCATAATTCCAATATTCAGGATTAAACTTCTCAGAAAGTCCCTCGACTGTCGTCTTGTAACCACGTCTGTTTTCAAACTGAAAATCATAACGTTTGCTTCCATCTTCATTAATATGACGGATAATCTTACCCACATTTACTGACTTAGGCAGTATTATGCCCTCATCGTCATCCTGCAAACCAGTAAAAATCTCGTATGGTTTACCATCAAGCAAACCTACAAAAGCTACCCACTTGTCTTTTGCGTTTTGGAAACGAACAACGTCACATTCTAACACTTCTGGGCGCTTACGATAACTACCCACAAATTCTTCTGCCATATTGATATATCTTAGTAATTTTGGCAGCAAAGATACAAAAAAATGTCAATAATTTCATATTTTGTAGATTTTTTTTGTAACTTTGCCCGCAAAAAGTAAAAAAAACGTTTCATTACATGAAAGAATTAACACTCAAGTATGGCTGTAATCCTAATCAGAAGCCATCACGCATCTTTATGGCAGACGGGGCTGCCAATGGTGGAGAATTGCCTATAGAAGTTCTTAATGGTCGTCCTGGCTACATCAATTTCCTTGATGCCCTGAACTCATGGCAGTTAGTTAAAGAACTGAAAGAAGCAACAGGGCTTCCTGCTGCAGCATCATTCAAACATGTCTCTCCTGCTGGCGCTGCTGTAGGTCTGCCACTAAGTGACACACTGAAGAAGATATACTTTGTTGATGACATCAAACTGCCATTGACCCCTATCGCATGTGCTTACGCAAGAGCACGCGGAGCTGACAGAATGTCTTCCTACGGCGATTTCATCGCACTTAGCGACGAATGTGATGCAGCTACCGCTACGCTTATTAAGCGCGAGGTCAGCGATGGTATTATTGCACCAAGCTTCAGCGAAGAGGCATTGCAGATACTACGCGAAAAACGTAAAGGGACTTATAACGTCATCAAGATTGACCCAAACTACAAGCCTGATCCAGTTGAGACAAAGCAATGTTTTGGCATCACCTTTGAGCAAGGCAGAAATGAGATAAAGCTCAATGATCCTGCCCTGTTTGAGAATATTCCAACAAAACAAAAGACATTTACTGAGGAAGCTAAGCGCGACCTTATGATTGCTCTCATAACACTGAAATATACTCAGTCAAACTCTGTTTGCTACGTAAAAGATGGTCAGGCAATCGGTATTGGAGCAGGTCAGCAAAGCCGTATCCATTGCACACGTCTGGCAGGAAACAAGGCTGATATATGGTGGCTGCGCCAGTCTCCAAAAGTAATGAATCTGCCTTTCAAACAGGATATCCGCAGAGCTGACAGAGACAATACTATCGATGTTTACATCTCTGATGACTATGAGGACGTACTTGCAGATGGAACATGGCAGATGTTCTTCACAGAAAAGCCAGAACCAATGACTCGTGAAGAGAAGAAGTCATGGATAGCAAAGAACACTGATGTCGCATTGGGTTCTGACGCATTCTTCCCATTCGGTGATAATATCGAAAGGGCACATCGTAGTGGCGTGAAATACATTGCACAAGCAGGCGGTTCCGTACGTGACGACAACGTCATCGAAACCTGCGACAAGTATAACATCACAATGGCATTCACAGGAGTAAGACTATTCCACCATTAATGGACGATTTTCAACTCATACTCGAAAATGGTATTAACTTCGGACGCGGAGGTGACAAGCCCAAAAGGGAAGAAAAGATAAAGACCAAAGCGAAGAAGAAGAAATACATCACTGGTGCTCACGGTTCCGGCTCTGCAAAACAGAAAGCAAAATACCGTGAGCAGAGGGCCAACAGGCATAAATGAGGGGCTTAAAGAAACTTGACATATTCATGGTGCGACAGTTTCTGTTGCTCTTCATAGGCACGTTCTGCATAAGTCTTTTCGTGCTAATGATGCAGTTTCTGTGGCGTTATGTTGACGAACTGATTGGCAAGGGACTGTCATTGGAAGTACTTGGCAAGTTCTTTTGGTATATGGGGCTGATGCTAGTACCGCAGGCTTTGCCACTTGCTGTCCTTCTCTCCTCCCTCATCACGATGGGTAATCTAGGTGAGAGTAGTGAACTGACTGCCATCAAAGCTGCTGGGATATCGCTGCTGAAGAGTCTCAGAGGATTGATTGTATTCGTTGTACTCATCGCTACTGTTTCTTTTATTTTTCAAAACGATATCGGTCCACAGTCAAATGTCAATCTGAGGCAACTGCTTCTGTCAATGAAGCAAAAGAGCCCAGAACTGGAAATCCCTGAAGAAATCTTTTATTCCGGCATTCCTAACTGTAACCTGTACGTACAGAAAAAAGACCTCGAAACCGGAATGCTTTATGGCATCATGATATACAGAATGACACAAAGTTTTGAAGATGCCGCCATAATACTTGCAGATTCCGGCAAATTGCAGTCAACCGCAGAAAAGCAACACCTGCTTCTCACCCTATACAATGGAGAGTGGTTTGAGAATATGCGGTCACAGGAACTGGCGGGCAATGCCAACGTCCCTTACCGTCGAGAGAGTTTTTCTGAAAAACAGATAGTTTTGGATTTCGATAATGGATTCAACCTCGCAGAGGCCTCTGGCATATCCCAATCAGCCACAGCCCAAAGCATAAAACAACTGCTACACCATATCGATTCTCTGAAGTTATACCAAGATAGTGTTGGCAAGGAGGTTCGGAGGGAACTTCGTACAATGGCATTTAACACGCCACAAGTGAATAAGGCAGACAGCATTGCTGCCATCAAATACGAAGAAAAGGGAAAAGCATCCGTTGACTCACTCTTTCAGAAGATGTCTCCGGAGAAACAGCTCAATCTCATGCAACAGCTAAGGAGCCGCGTGAACAATGCGAATGTACAAACTGAATTTCGCAGCTTTGCAGCAGAAGCCAATTTCAAGATGGTGCGTGAGGACTGGATAGAACTAGTGAATAAGTTCACCTTATCATTCATGGTAATAGTGTTCTTTTTCATCGGAGCATCACTGGGGGCCATCATACGAAAAGGCGGTTTGGGAGTACCTGTCATCATCTCTGTCATAGTGTTCATCCTTTTCTACATCCTTGACAACACTGGGTTCCGCATGGCCAGACAAGCATCATGGTCCATAGCCTTCGGAAAGGGCCTTGCGCCAGCAGTATTGGTACCATTGGCAACATGGGTGACATATAAGGCAAATAAAGACTCTGTCGTATTCAACATGGATGCTTACAGGATGTTCTTCATACGAGTATTTGGACTACGCATCAAGAGACATATCACTTCAAAAGAGGTTATCATTCACGATCCAAACTACTTTGATGATGTTAGAAAGTTGTCACTCCTCACTGATAGCGTCAGAAGGTACTCAAGGAAATATAAATTGAAATATCTCTTCAATTCTATCGCTGCCTCTATCAGGTATAAACCAGATGCAGAGCTTGATAGCATCATAGCTGATTTGGAGGCAATCGTAGATGATCTCAGCAATACCCGTGACCGCTTCATCCTATCATATCTCAATAAATATCCTATAATATCGGAAAAGGGATTGGGACGTCTGAGATTATATAGAGAACTCAAACAAATACGTAAGGTCAATGACCTTATGATAACTCGAATAGAACAATTAACCAAAAATATATAAAAACAATGCATTTATCAAGTAGATTAAACAGATTAGCACCTTCTGCTACTCTTGCAATGTCGCAAAAGAGTAGTGAAATGAAGGCTGCAGGAATTGATGTCATTAACCTCAGTGTCGGAGAACCTGACTTTAACACACCAGACCACATCAAGGCTTCTGCAAAGAAAGCTATCGATGACAACTGGTCACGTTATTCTCCAGTCCCAGGTTATGCAGACCTTCGTGAAGCTATCGTTGCAAAACTGAAGAACGAAAACGGCTTGGATTACAAAACGAGCGAGATTCTCGTAAGCAATGGTGCAAAACAGGCTGTATGTAATGCCGTTATGGCACTTGTTGATGATGGTGAGGAGGTAATCATCCCTACTCCATACTGGGTTTCATATCCACAGATGGTACTCCTTGCAGGCGGTACACCAGTACACATCCCAGCTGGTTTCGACCAGAATTTCAAGATTACTCCTGCTCAGTTAGAAGCTGCCATCACCCCAAAGACCCGTATGCTTATCCTTTGCTCACCAAGCAATCCAACAGGTTCTGTATATAGTAAAGCAGAGTTGCAGGCATTGGCTGAAGTAATCAAGAAACATCCTGAGGTATATGTTCTTGCTGATGAGATATATGAGCACATCAATTATGTTGGTAAACATGAGAGTATCGCTCAATTCCCTGGCATGAAAGAACAGAGCATCATTATCAATGGTGTTTCAAAGGCATATGCCATGACAGGATGGCGCATAGGATATATGGCAGCTCCTGAATGGATTATCAAAGGATGTAACAAGCTACAGGGACAGTACACCTCTGGTCCATGCTCTGTATCGCAGAAAGCAGCAGTAGAGGCATACACCGCTTCACAGGCATGTGTAGAGGAAATGCGTCAGGCTTTTGAACGTCGCAAGAATCTTATTGTAGGTCTCGTTAAGGAGATTCCTGGTTTGGAGGTGAATTCACCTGATGGAGCCTTCTACGTTTTCCCAAAATGTAAGAGCTACCTTGGCAAAACAGACGGAGAACGAGTTATTAAAGATACTAATGACTTCGCTATGTATCTGTTGGAAGTAGGTCATGTTGCAACTGTCGGTGGTGATGCTTTCGGAGATCCTGAGTGCTTCCGCATGAGTTACGCAACAAGTGATGAGAATATCGTAGAAGCAATGCGTCGTATTAAGGAATGCTGTGCAAAATTACACTAAAGATAACATTATTTTGATTTAATCAAAAGGAGTCGCGCTCACGCGTGACTCCTTAATTTTTACATAAAACTAATTTTTTACTACTTTTTTGTAATAAAACATACAAAATAGCGTTATGATTATAAAACAAACATTACATAGTATGCCCTATAATGGCAGTTAAAAGCTACAAAAGACGAGGTTTTCGTGTTAAAAGTTCTTAATTCCTATCCGATATCAAGAAAATTTAATACCTTTGCTGCGAAATCGCAACCTAATCGTGCATTCAAGTTGAACAAACTTATTATATCAATTTATATCAAATTTTTAATTATTCATTAATCTAACTAAACAAAAAATTATGGCAGACGTTAAAAAACCAGCCGCTCAGAAGAAAGCCTCAGCAGGTTTTCAGGGAGTTCGTAATGCAATTTGGATCATTTGCGCAATGTTCGTCATTGCAGTATGTATCTACAAGTTCGTCCTCGGTGACCCAGCTAATTTCGTAGGTGGAGACCCAGAAGGAGAAGTTCTTAATGGTAACATGCTCGGTACCATCTATAAAGGTGGTGTCGTTGTGCCTGTCCTGATTACTTTGATTCTCACTGTGCTTTGTCTTTCTATTGAGCGTATGCTCGCACAGCGCACAGCATTCGGTAAGATGGCTACAACAAAGTTCGTTGTTGAAATCAAGGCAGCCCTCAAGCAGAATGACTTCGCTAAGGCTCAGGATCTTTGCAAGAAGCAAAGCGGTACAATCGCAAACGTTGTTGGTGCTTCTCTGAAGATGTACGAGGAGATGGAAAAGGACAGCAACCTTAAGAAGGCTCAGAAGATTGCTAAGATTCAGCAGGCTCACGAAGAGGCAGTACAGCTTGAGATGCCTACTCTGCAGATGAACATGCCTATGCTTGCTACACTTGTAACACTGGGTACCCTTACCGCTCTGTTCGGTACTGTAACGGGTATGATCAAGTCATTCGCAGCCCTCGCATCTGGTGGTGGTGGTGACTCTGTTGCACTTTCAACCGGTATCTCTGAGGCCCTCATCAATACAGCCCTCGGTATCTTGACATCATGGCTCGCCGTGATTGCTTACAACTTCTTCTCTAACCGTATCGATAAGCTTACATACGCTCTTGATGAGGTAGGTTACACAATTGCTCAGACTTACGAGGCAAACCACGACGAAGCTTAATTTTTACTTCTAACCCTTTAAAACATTTATCGCTATGGGTAAAGTAAAACTTAAGAAACAAGACATCTGGATCGACATGACGCCTATGTCGGACGTGATGACACTGCTTCTGTGCTTCTTCATGTTGACATCAACATTCGTGAAGCCTGAACCAGTGAAGGTGGTAACACCGTCATCAGTGTCTGAGATTAAGGTGCCTGAGAAAGATGTTCTCAACATTCTTGTCGATAAGACTGGCAAGGTGTTCATGAGCATGGATAACCAGATTTACCTTGAGCAGGCAGTTCTTGAAGTGACAGGCAATTTCAACATTGACCTGAATGGTGCACAACTTGCTGCCTTCAAAGCAGATCCTATGTTTGGTACTCCTCTGAACGTTCTTAAAGATTATCTTAATAAGGAAGAGTCAGAGCGTGCTAAAGCACTGAAGGAACTGGGTATCCCAACGGATAGTATAGATGGTGGTCTTTCTGAATTCCAGGAATGGGTAAAGGCAGCACGTTCTGCTAACCCTGACTTGAAAGTTGCTTTAAAAGCAGATTCAGAGACACCATATAAGACGATTAGAAATATTATGTCGGAGTTGCAAGATATTAACGAGAACCGTTATTATCTGATTACATCACTCAAAACATCGGAGGATTAAGAATGGCTAAACAGAAAAAAAGCAGACAGAAAAAGTCACAAACCAGGGTGGACTTTACACCTATGGTTGATATGATGATGCTTCTTATCACATTCTTCATGCTCTGTACCTCTTTGGCAAAGCCACAGACAATGGAATTGAGTATGCCGACTAATGATAAGAACTTGGAAGACCAGGATAAGTCTGTTACAAAAGCATCATACACCATCACTATTTATGTGACAGCAAACAACCAGATACACTATGTTGAAGGTATGCCTAAGTATGATGACCCTACATGTCTGAAAAAGACTACATGGGGTAAAGATGGTATCCGCAAGGTCTTAATCACTCACGTAACCGAAGATAACACTCAGCCAATACAGCAGGTAATGCTGGCAAAGGCTAAGCTTGATCAGAAGAAGCATCAGAATCCAAAGTTCACACAGCAGATGTATGATGATGAACTTCGTAAGATTAAAGCCGGTGAAATCGACGGAAATAAAATTCAGACAATGACAATCATCATTAAGGCTACAGACAACGCTTCTTACCTGAACGTTATCGATGCACTGGATGAGATGCAGATTTGTTCTGTTGGTAAGTATGTCATCGACAAGATTACTCCAGATGATCTCAAGCTTCTTGAAGAGGCTGGGGTTAAGGAATAAGTCTATGCGCGTAACACTTTAACTTAAGAAAGGAAAAGAAAAATGGCACAAATAGATCTTATATCCAACGAATGGTCGGACATGATGTTCGAAAATCGTAACAAGGAATACGGTGCATACGTACTTCGCAGACAAACAGGTCGTCGTAACGTTATATCAATGATCGCTGTATTGTTACTCTTTGCTGCAGTCATGGTCTTCATGATAGCAAAGAATGCCTATGAGGCATATCAGAAGGAACATGCAGTAATGGATCAGGTTACCGAGCTCTCTGCCCTAACACAGCAGAAGAAGAAGGAAGCTAAGGTAGAACGTAAGGAGATTCCTGTTAGACAAGAGCAGCAGCAGGTCGTAGAAAAGGTAAAGAGTTCTGTGAAGTTTACTGCTCCTGTCATCAAGAAGGACGACGAAGTAAAGCCTGAAGATGAGCTGAAGTCACAGGATGAAATCATGAACTCAAAAGTTGCTGTCGGCGCTTTGAACGTTGTCGGTAACGATGAGAATGGTGAAGTGCTGAAGGCTAAGGAAGTCATTGCTACAGAGCCAGTAAAACCAAAGGAAGAAGAAAACAAGGTGTTCGACGTTGTAGAACAAATGCCTTCTTATCCTGGTGGTATGGGTGCTCTGATGCAATACCTGTCTTCAAACATCAAGTATCCTGCAATTGCTGAAGAAAACGGCATCCAGGGACGTGTAATCTGTACCTTCGTCGTAGAACGCGATGGTTCTATCACAGACGTAAGAATTGCGAAGTCTGTTGACCCATCACTCGACAAGGAAGCTATGCGCGTGGTATCCAAGATGCCTAAGTGGATTCCTGGTAAGCAGAATGGTTCTGCAGTACGTGTAAAATATACATTGCCTGTAACATTCCGCCTACAGTAGAATAACTGATAAATTCTCAAAGAGGCCAGAAGGGCATTCCTTTTGGCCTCTTTTTAAAAGACACACAATGAAACACTTAACGTTCCTTATCGTTGCAATACTCGCATTAAGCATATCAACCTCCTGCTCACGCAAGAAGGACCCTAATGCGCGTACTGACACGTACTCCAGCGGCTCTATTACATTTGGAGCTGACGAGAGTTTCGCACCCATTATCGAAGAAGAACTGGAGGTGTTCCATTCTATTTATGTACAAGCACACTGCACTCCAAAATACATGACAGAGTCAGAGGGTATGAACCTGTTGCTTGCCAACAAACTGCTGATGATGTTTACATCACGCGATTTCAAGAAGTCTGAATATGACAATCTTATCGCACGCGAGCGCAAACCTTATACAGTACATGTTGGTTACGATGGCTTAGCCCTTATAACAAACAGGGAGAATATGGACTCTTGCATGTCAGTAAAAGATGTCAAGCGCATCCTTTCTGGTGAGGCAAAAACATGGAAAGAGGTTGGCACCCACAGCCGTTCCGGTGAAATCATAGTATGTTTTGACAACGCCACCTCAAGTGCTGTACACTATGTGGAAGACTCCATCCTTAATGGAAAACCTATAACGGCAGAAAATGCCTTTGCTACAAAGAAAACAGCAGAAGTCGTAGATTACGTGGAGAAGACCCCAAATGCTATTGGCATAATCGGTAGCAACTGGCTCAACGACAAACGTGACACTACAAATCTCACATGGAAAAAGAATATCCGTGTACTTGCTATCTCACGTAGCGATGATGCGACACCTGCAAACTCATACAAGCCATATCAGGGATACATATACAATGATTTCTATCCTTTCATCCGCAGGATTTATGCCCTTCTTAATGATGAACGCGGTAAATATGGCTTACCATGGGGATTTGCACAATTCGTAGCAGCACCAAAAGGTCAAATGATAATATTCAAAGCGGGACTACTTCCTGCATATGGTAATATATCCGTTCGTGATGTAAAAATATCAGATTAAACAATTAAAGAAAGAATATGAAACTAAGAAACATCCTTTTCGGAGCACTGATGACATTCATCGCAGCTCCAGCACTTGCTCAGAACAATGACTCTGACCAGCTCATGAAACAAGTATCTGAACTTCTTAAGAAAGGTACACCCGAAGCACAAGATCAGATAAAAGACATTGCAAAGGAAAACAAGAAAGATATTGATGGTCTTGTAAGTATCGGTCGTGCTTATCTCTCTGTTAAGGACTATGCTAATGCAAAGCTCTATGCCCAGAAAGCTGTTGACCTTTTAAAGGGCAAGCTGGGTAACGCTAAGCCATATCTCCTTCTTGGTAACATTGCTGTTGGTGAAGACAATGGCGGTGAGGCTGCTATGAACTTCCAGCAGGCAATGTATGCAGACCCAAAGAATCCTGACGGATATCGTCGTTACGCACAGATAATGAGTAAGACAGCTCCACAGGATGCAGTAAATGCTCTCGAGACACTGAAAAGGGAATGCCCAGGCTATCCTGTTGACCTCATTGCAGCAGAGATATATTCAAGTGCCGGTAACATGAAGAAGGCTATTGAGTACTATAACAAGGTTAGCTTGAATGACATGAAGGATTACCAGATTTCTGACTATGCTACCAACGTATTCCTTTCTCAGGACTATCAGAAATCACTGTCACTTGCTCAGCAAGGACATGCTAAGTTCCCACGCAATGCATCATTTAACCGCCTTATCCTCTTCAACAATACTGAGTTGAAGAACTATGATGCAGCCCTTAACGGTGCAAATGACTTGTTCAATAACTCTGACTCCCTCAAGGCATCATCTTTCGACTATGGCTACTATGCACGTGCCCTCAAAGGAGCTGACAAATATACAGAAGCTATTGAGCAGTATAAGAAGCTGCAGGCTCTTGACAATGTTGATGCCCCAACAAAGGCACAGGCAAATAAGGATATTTCAGATTGCTACAAGAAACTCTCTGACTATGCTAAGGCTGGTGAATACCTGGATAAGTACGTAAAGGCACAGCCACAGCAGTCTTTCTCCCTGCAAGAGACTGTTGCATCTCTGTATGCTGACCAGTTAGCTGACGAGAAGACATCTCCAGAAGACAAGAAGATTGCATACGAGAAGGCTGACAAAGTATATGCAGAACTGGCAGCAAAGTATCCAACAAATGCTGCATACGTAGCTAACAAGCGCGCTACATTGCCATTCTCACTGCCCATCGATCAGAAAGAGCAGGTTAAACTGGCTGGTCCTCACTATGCTACATTTACAGATATCTTAGGTGCTAAAGCTGATCGTTCTACTGGTGAGAACAAGATGCTTGCTGCTGCATACGCAACTCTCCTGTATTACTATGTAAACTGCATCGATAATATGGAGATGGGTAAAGAGGTTGCAGCAAAACTGCTTGAGCTTGACCCAGAAAACGAAGGTGCTAAAGCCGTTATGGGAATGAAGTAAGAAAGGAAACAAGAAGTATAGAGATAAAGAAAAATGAGTTACGTGAATCGCGTAACTCATTTTATTTTCCTTTAATGTAGCGGGAGGGGGCTACGATCCCCCGACCTCCGGATTATGAATCCGACGCTCTAACCAACTGAGCTATCCCGCCATTAAGAGGTCGTTTTTTAAATTTACGGCTGCAAAGGTAATAAGAAAAAATGAGATGTGCAAATTTTTAGCAACAAAAATATACTTTTTATAAAACCTTTTGTCGAAAAAGGACTCCAAACACCTATTATTCGTACCTTTGAAATCAATAATTCAACTTTGCAAGCTCTGCTTGCTGGGAGTTATGCACTACGTGCAGAGTTTAATAGGGAGTTAAGCGCTACGCGCAGGGAGTTAAATTGGGAGTTAACTCACTACGTTCGTAGACATTACACTCTTCAGCTCAAAAACTATTGTCCTATGCGCAGCATTTATCTTCCTCTTTTACTTCCTGCCAGCTTGCTGGCATTCTTGCGCTCCGCGGGTGCTCAGGCGTTTCCGTCCCCCGCGAAACGGGGGAACTGAAGGGGGTGTAAAGACTATTGACAAGCTCGTAGTCCTTCCTATTTAACTCCCTTTTATTACTTCCTGCCAGCTTGCTGGCATTACTTCCTCTTTAACTTCCATTTATACTTCCAAAACTTGAGTTAAATAATATGGCCTGGAAAAATGACATCGGCAGATGGGGTGAAGATCGTGCTGCGGAATATATGGAGCAGCACGGATGGTATATACGCCACCGCAACTGGCAAAAGAAGCACCACGAATTAGATCTCGTATGCATTGATGTGGACTCCACCATCCTTCTATTTATTGAGGTAAAGACGAGAGCATCCGAGATATGGGGGGCACCAGATGAAGCCATAGACTTAGAGAAGAAGAACAATACCATCAGAGCCGCAAGAGCATACATCTCAGATTTCCATCTGCAACATCTGGAGATACGCTATGATACCATCAGCGTTATAGGAACTCCCGAAACAGGATGTGAAATAAAGTATAAAGAAAATGCATTCGATGTAGAGTCGCAGTATGAGTACTACAATACATGGAATAAAAAGAAAAAGACGCAGAAAAGATTCTGGAACGTAGGAGTTTGGAAGAAGAATCCTTAGTTTAAAAGGGGAGTGAAGAAGGGGAGTGATAAGGGAGTGATAAGGGAGTGATAAGGGAGTGATAAGGGAGTGAAAACGTAAAAATAAAAATATGGCAAAGACAATAACTTGGGAAGAACTGTTGGTATCTTTGGAGGCTGCGAAGACGCATCCAAGAGATACTGCATGGGACATATATTGGTATTTGAAGGACCATTTTCAGGAATGCGGCTCGCAGCAGGCACGTATGCTGTTAGCAACATATACGAAGATTCCATTGGAGCGTCCTTCCCTACTCCACTCTTGCATGCTGCAACTGGCATTGAAGATGTCGGAGCAATATGACGACTTTAACCTGCTCAACTTTATTCGCATATGGGAATACAATCAGTTTCTGCGCCC
The DNA here is from genome assembly GCA_946405805.1 of uncultured Prevotellaceae bacterium. Classification (GTDB taxonomy): domain Bacteria; phylum Bacteroidota; class Bacteroidia; order Bacteroidales; family Bacteroidaceae; genus Prevotella. Next base: position 57,299 of record CAMJIL010000010.1, read on the forward strand.
TGAGGACCGAGAGCCCCAGACATCTGCTGACGGAAGGTCGTTTATCTCGCTTCAGGACAGAACAGAACGCGTTGTAGCAGATTACCTGAACCGTCACCCCGAGCACTGTCCTCTAAAGAAAGACCCGGAACTGCCAATGATTCTTCCTCCTATCATAGGATATGTGAACAGCTATGACGCCAAGAACGATTTCTTCCATATCTTCGACAACGGCTCGCGACACTTTGTTGCCAAGAGTCCGAAAGTCGCACCCCTCGTAGGCGAATATGTATGGTTCACGCCAATCATCCCTGCCAATAGCCGTTTCAAGTCCGCTGTGGTGATAAAGCAAGAGGAGCATTCTTCAGGCAGAGAATCATTCGGCACCCTTGATGCGGAGATACTATCCATTGACAACAAGAAACATACCTTCCAATACAAAATAACAAGTTCCCTCCCCCACGCAGACGGAGGAGTGATGAGTCAAGAAGGGTATGCGTCAATTAAGATACTAAAAGGTGACCGCAAAAGAGCGCCACAGATAGGCGACAAAGTCAGCATGGTAGTGTTCCTCGTCAGGGGCAGCGACGGGGTAAAGTATAACCATGTGGCAGAGGTTACTTTAATTAATAATGCATAATGCATAATGCATAATTCATAATTAATAAGGTTTCAGGTTTCAGGTTTCAAGTTTCATGAATAAAAAGTACGAAGATATTCTAAACGAGGCGGAGATTAGGATTACTGCTAATCGTCTGCTGGTTCTGAAGACAATCCACGAAGACATTCATGGTGCCTTCTCTCTTCTTGATGTTGAGAGCAAGATGCCTACGATGGATTCGTCTTCTATTTTCCGGGCGCTGACGCTTTTTGCAGAGAAGCAGCTGCTGCATCTCATTGATGACGGCTCCGGAATGCAGAAGTATTGTCTCTGCAACTGTACTCACGATAACGAACATGGATGCCACTATCAGCATCAGGGCCATGTTCACCTTACCTGCATAAAATGTCACGAGACAATATGCCTTGAAGACGTTCCAATACCAAGTGTTCCCATACCAGAGGGATATGTGGTACACGAATCAGAATACGTCATCAAGGGAATCTGTCCCAAGTGCCAGAGGCACCGGCATTGATCACGCTTGGCAAAAGAGCATCACTCGCTAAATCGTAATAATACCTGATTATGACAACGACATTGATTATAGGGCTGCTGATACCGCTGCTGGGCACTATGCTCGGCTCAGCCTTCGTGTTCTTTATGAAGGAAGAGATGTCAGTTCGATTGCAAAAGTCGCTTTTGGGCTTTGCATCTGGCGTGATGGTGGCGGCATCTGTTTGGTCGCTGCTTATTCCATCCATGGATATGGGGGCTGATATCGGCAAGTGGGCGGTGATGCCTGCTGCCGTGGGGTTCTTGCTTGGAATGGGATTCCTGCTGCTCATCGACGAACTGACACCGCACCTGCATATCGGAACAGATAAACCGGAAGGTATCCGTTCCAATCTTTCCAGAACTGCGATGCTTGCCCTGGCTGTCACTATCCATAATCTGCCAGAGGGAATGGCCGTCGGTGTAGTATTTGCCGGAGCAGAGAATGGGGCGGCGCATATCTCATTGGCTGGTGCCGTTGCCGTTTCATTGGGTATTGCTATACAGAACATCCCTGAAGGAGCCATTATCTCAATGCCGATGCGGGCAGCAGGCAACAGCCGTTGGCGTTCGTTCCTGCTTGGTTCCCTGAGCGGAGCTGTCGAACCCATTGGGGCAGTTGCCGTCTTGTTGCTGGCCTCGCTGCTGGTTCCCGTCCTCCCCTATATGCTCGCCTTTGCAGCAGGTGCTATGTTCTATGTCGTGGTAGAAGAACTCATCCCTGAAGCCTCTGAGGGGCAGCACTCCAACCTCAGCACCATCGGTTTCGCTATCGGCTTCGTCCTTATGATGGTTCTTGATGTAGTGATGGGGTGATTGTTTTAAAAGGGGAGTAATGCCAGCATAGCAGGCAGGGAGTAATAAAAGGGAGTTAAAAGGGAGTTAAATAGGAAGTTAAAAGGGAAGTTAAATAGGAAGTTAAATAGGAAGTTAAAATGGGAGTTAAAAGGGAAGTTAAAAAGGACAATAGTATTTGAACTGAAGAGTGTAATGTCTACGAACGTAGTGAGTTAACTCCCTGCACGTAGTGCTTAACTCCCAATTTAACTCCCTAAGCAAAGCTTATAACTCCCAATTTAACTCCCTGCGCAAAGCGCACTTTGTCATAATGTTCGTTTCACTTTGGGGTGAGTGATAAGATTTCAGAAAGAAGTATCGCTGCAACCTCCAGAAACACCTAAGTGAAAGAAAATAACACAAAAATTTGGTAGTACTGATAATAATTCTTACTTTTGCATCTGAAAATTCTAAAATGTAAAAATAAACATACAAGTTATGATTAAGAAAGAGCATGTTGGAAAATTTATGACCGCTGTGGTGATGCTGTTCACTATGATCTTTCAGGTTAGTGCCCAGACGTGCGAATGGAGCGAACTCATCGGCAAGAAACTGGTATTGTCGAGATGGGGTAATTTCAAGGATGACATATTCCTGGATTACCGCTTTACAAACCCTGCGGGTTCGAAGCCTATGGAGCAACTGGTACTTACCGACTCCACGCATTTTGAATGGAAGTATGCCTTGACTGGCAATTTCAGCTACCATTGTCTCTTGAAGGGCGATGTGATGGAGTGCGACCCTCCTTTCTGGAACAACCGTCACATCAACATTATCAAGAGAATCGACAACGTGATTCTTACTCATGGCGAGGACGGTCTCACACGCTGCTTCTTTATCCATGACCCGCAGCCTGCGCCGGAAGCCTTGCCCGCCAGCATTAACAGCAAGAAAGGGTTCTGCGACGGTAAGCTCAACGACCTGCTGGCCACCTTTACCGACCTTACCTACACCGCAAGTACCCCCATGGGACGTAACTTCCTATTCTGCCATACAGCAGAGGATGGAATGAAGGAGTGGCTGGAGAGCACCGACGAGGCCTTTAACAACAGTCATGGTTTCATCAAACCAGCGAAGGTTACTCTGTATCCCAACGGAAAACCCGTGATGGCTGATGTGAACCAAAGGACGTTTTCTGACTGCAACTTTCTCTCTGTCATGGCCGATATGGCTTTCCAATATCCTGAATTCATCAAGTCCATCATCCACCAGGAGTCGCCGGATTCTTTCCGTGTGGATATGTTCGACCCTATGGGCAAGCCCATCGTGGTGCGTGTGAGCAACCGTTTCCTGTTTGCCAACGACGGCAGTCCGGTACTGGCTGTAGGCAAGGATAGCATGCCCAACTGGATAACCATCATGGAAAAGGCTGCTGCAAAGTGGATAAAGGTATATCAGCACATCGCCTACCTTAGCGGATGTAATGCCGAATATGTCACCCCCATGTTCACCGGCGACGGACGTAGCTTCTGCGTTCAGCCCGGGACTCTTTCCAATAAGGACCTTGCCCGCGTCATCAACACATGCCTGAAGTATGGCATGATGGTGAACGGTGGATTCCTCAAAGCGGGCATTCCCCTCGACGGCCACGAGACAATGTCACAGCACGGCCACTCCTTCCTGCCTCCGCAGAAGGCTGGTGTCAGCTATTCTGTCCGCAATCCTCATGGCAAGGGCGATGATGACCATATCATGAACATCATGCCCGACAACGATGTCGTTCCCCCACTCATCGACATCCGCATAATCAGCCCCGGAGCAGCGGCAAAATTCTTCGGAAAATAAAATTACAGGCCATGCGTGAGTTCCACATTGATCTATAGAATGAAAGATTCATACGCATTATTCTTCGATATTGACGGGACGCTTGTGAGTTTCAAGACCCATGAGATACCCGACTCTACCATACAGGCGCTGACGCAGGCCAAGGAGAATGGCTCGCGGGTATATATCGCTACGGGCCGGCCGCCCATCATCATTACCAACCTTGGCGCCATAGCCCACCTTATTGACGGATACATCTCCACCAACGGGGCACTGTGCTATGTGGGCGATGAACTCGTATGCTGCCAGCCCATCCCTAAAGAGGATGTCATGACGTGTGTGGAAGACGCGAAGGAAAAAGGTTACAGTCTTATCGTGGTTGGCAGAAGGGATGTGGCGGTGCTTGATCCTGCAGGAGATGTCGAACGCATTTTCCGCCAGATGCTTGCCGTAAAGGAATTCGACAAGGCCGCACCGTTGTCGGAAGTACTAAAGCAGGACATTCTGCAGCTGACACCGTTCTTCACCCCAGAATACGAGGCAGAGCTCCTGACACGTCTGCCACATTGTATCTCAGGCCGCTGGCATCCGGAATTCACTGACATCACAGCCAATGGCGCTGATAAAGGAAAGGGTATCATCACTATGGCCAGGCATGAAGGCTTCGACCCCAGCCGCACCATAGCGTTCGGTGACGGCGGCAACGACACATCCATGATTCTACAGGCAGGCATCGGCGTTGCTATGGGTAACGCCATCGATACGCTGAAGCAGCAAGCCGACTATGTCACCACCTCCGTAGATGACGACGGCATCCTCAATGCCCTAAGACATTTCAACGTAATTTGATTTCTTTATAATAGTATTAAGATGAAACTGGAAATCAATCCCAAAGATACGAATCGGGCTATTGCATTCGAACTGTGGATGAAGTCGCCTATGCCGATGCTTACATTCACAAAGACCTTCGATGTGACGCCGCTCTGTAAGGTAAGCCGGCGTCGCGGACAGAAATTCAACATGCTGCTCAGCTGGTGCATCGGCAAGGCGGCATCAGGAATAGAAGAGTTTTACATGTTGCCCCAAAACGGGAAACTGTACAAATATGACCGCATGGCCATAAACGTGATAGTGGATAATGTAAAGGGTGGACTAAGTTTCTGCGATGTTGCTGTCAGCGATGATTTGGAAGCGTTTAATGCCAATTATCTGCATCTGACAGAGACCATCAGGCAGACATGTCAGGACATATTGGACGATGACGCCGTGATAGTCGGCACGTCGGCAGTGACTAGTACAGAACTCGACAGCATTGCCAACCAATACAGCGGAACCTACAACAATCCCTTTCTGGCTTGGGGCCGCTACCGCAAGGGATGGCTGAAGACCACGCTTCCCATCTCCTTCCAGTTCCATCACGCCCAGATGGACG
>CAMJIL010000011.1 GCA_946405805.1 uncultured Prevotellaceae bacterium
CTGTCGGGGAGCTTGCTCACCAGCAGGCAGACAAACCTTACAACACTGGTGCTATCATCACAACGAACTGTGCAAAGGATGTTTTTAAGGTTTTTGTTATTATAAAAAGGTTTTTGTTAAGATAAATGAGCTAAGAGGGCTGAGGGAAGATGTAAGATGGAAGATGTATGAAGTCTGAGGGCTGATGGAAGAAAATTATAAAATTATTTGGTGGTTTTAGGAAATCTTCTTATCTTTGCAGACGAAAAGTGTAACAATGTAACAAAAAAAGTATGTTGGCATGGTGATAAAAAGAGAAAGATATCTAAAACAGCTTATTGCAAAGAAGAAGGATGGTATGATTAAAATTGTGACCGGCATACGCCGTTGTGGTAAATCATATCTGCTGAATAATCTTTTCCGTCAGCATTTGCTTAAAGAGGGAGTGGAGGAACGTGACATTATTATGCTGGCACTCGATGAAGATGTGAATATACGCTATCGCAATCCTCTTGAGTTAGGCAAATATATCCGTGAGTTGTGTGCCGATCAGTCACGTTATTTCTATGTTTTGTTAGATGAGATACAAAAGGTTGATAGCATTCAGAATCCATATCTGCCTGACAACCCGAATGAGAGGATAGGTTTTGTCGATGTTTTATTGGGGTTAAAGAATCTGCCTAATATTGACTTGTATGTTACTGGTAGCAACTCAAGAATGCTCTCTGTAGATATACTCACAGAATTCAAAGATCGTGGAGAGGAAATACGCGTCAATCCACTCACCTTTGATGAGTTTATGTCTGCCTATCAAGGGGATAGCCGTATGGCATGGACGGAATTCATGATATATGGTGGAATGCCTTTCGTATTAAGCAAGGAAGAACATGCTGATAAAGCTGCCTATCTGACAGGGCTTTTCGAGCGCACCTATATCTCTGATGTCATAGAACGCAATAACCTCAAGGGCGATAAGGAAGTGTTGGAAGACCTGCTGAACATTCTTGCCTCTTCTGTTGGTAGCCTGACGAATACCACTAAACTGGAAAATACCTTCAAATCTGAGAAGGGGGTAAATATCTCGCACAATACCATTGCTGCATATATTGACACCTTCATTGATGCTTTCATCATTAAGAGGGTCGCACGCTATGACATAAAGGGACGTAAATATATTGGTGCACAGCAGAAGTATTTTTATAGTGATGTGGGACTTCGTAATGCCCGCCTGAATTTTCGCCAGCAGGAGGAAAACCATATCATGGAGAATATCATATACAATGAGCTGACTGCACGAGGTTTTTGTGTGGATGTAGGCGTTATAGAGACGCTAATTACCAATGCTGAAGGTAAACGCCAGCGCTCAGTCCTGGAGGTGGATTTTGTATGTAATCAAGGTAATACGCGCTATTATATACAATCGGCCTTGACTGTTGCTGAGGAGAATAAGCGTCAGCAAGAGATTAATTCGCTAATGAAAATAAACGATTCCTTTGTAAAGATTGTTGTAGTGCGAGACAAGATTGTTCGATGGTATGATGAAACTGGTATCCTTTATATTGGCGTAGAAGACTTTTTACTCAATTACATCAACACAATGGGAAAATGAAAGAATGAAGGATGATGTAAGAATGGATAGAATAGATATTTAATTTATAACAATTTTGGCAAGATATGAAAACGATGATAGATTTTCTGCAACAACTGGCTAAAAACAATAATAAGGAGTGGTTTGATGCCCACAAAGAGGAGTATCAGGCGGCTAAAAAGGTCTTTGACGAATTTGCAATGGATTTTATGCGAGGGGTGGAGCTGTTTGACCCAAGGGTGCATGGTCTGCAGCTTCGCGACATCACTTACCGAATATATCGTGACCTGCGATTCACACAAGACAAAAGGCCCTATAAGACGTGGATGGGGGTGTATGTATGCCCTAAGGGCAAGAAATCGGGTATGGCTGGCTACTACATCCACATAGAACCTGACACAAACACTTATCTCCTTGCTGCAGGACTATATAACCCTGAGAAGGTGGTAGTGAAAAGCGTAAGGGAGGAGATAATGCTCGAAGGGGAGCACTTCAACGAGGCGCTTGAGAAATGTAAGGACTTTACCTTGCCTTGGGATGAGGCTCTGAAGAAGGTGCCTAAAGACTATGACGAGAAGGATAAATATAGTGACTATTATCGTCTGAAGACCTATACTCTGCATAAGCCTGTAACGAAGCGTCAGATAACTGCCAAAGGGTTTCTGAAAGAGGCTCTTGCTGACCTGGAGCGTTGCCACGACTACAACGAGATACTGAACTGTTGTTACGACTATGCCTACGACGAGAATCACGAATTGTGCTTCTGAAATATAGGGACAGGCAACAGATGTAAGATGTAAGAGGGAAGAGGTAAGAGGGCTGAGGGATGATGTAAGATGTATGAAGTCTGATGGCTGATGGCTGAGGGATGATGGAAGAAAATCTTGAAATTATTTGGTGGTTTTAGGAAATCTTCTTATCTTTGCACTATAAATAGCTTTTACTTATGTACATCCCTCCATTCGATATAACATCAGAGATGCTGCATCTGATTTCAGAGATATCAGAGCAAGTTGGTATCATTAACATGAGGTTGGGGGAAAATGTGCCATCTCCGCTGTTGCGTAAGAAGAGCCAAATTAAGACCATCCACTCATCGCTGGCAATAGAGCATAATAGTCTGTCGCTGAAGCAGGTTACAGACATCATTGACGGCAAACGAGTATTGGGGGCGCCTGACGAGATACAGGAGGTAAAGAATGCTATCGAGGCCTATCGACTGATGCCAAAACTGGATGCCTTCAAGGAGAAGGATTTACAGAAGGCTCATGGGCTGATGATGAAAGATCTCGTGAAACAAGCAGGTCACTATCGTCAGGAGGGTGTGGGTGTGTTTGATGGTAACGGCAATTGTATTCACATGGCACCTCCTGCAGATCGCGTGCCACAACTGATGAGCGACCTTTTTCGTTGGGTGAAAACGACTAAGGAGCATCCATTGATTTATTCGTGTGTGTTCCATTATGAGTTTGAGTTTATCCATCCTTTTGTTGATGGCAATGGCCGTATGGGACGTTTTTGGCAAACGATGTTGCTTTCTCGTTGGAAGGGTATCTTCGCATGGCTGCCTGTAGAGACCATCGTTAAGGAACATCAGCAGGGCTACTATAATGTCATTGCTAAGAGTGATGCTGCTGGCAATAGTACCATGTTTGTGGAGTTTATGTTGAAGTGCTTGCTGGATGCGATGGAGAACTATGGGGATATAGAGGGAGAAACAGAAGAACTGCACGATAAACTGCACGATAAACTGCACGATAAATTTCCTGAATTATCGGAGAGAGCCTTTGATGTATTAAACGTTTTAAGGTGTCATCCGGGGCTTAAGGCAGAAGAAATTGGTAAGCAAGTTGCACTTTCTGAGCGTCAGGTAAAGACGTATCTCAATACATTGAAACAGGCAGGTCTTATTGTTCGTGTAGGTAGCAATAAAACAGGTCATTGGGAAGTGGTAATGCCAGGTGAAGGATGATGTATGATGGCTGATGGATGATGGATGAATGCACGCAAAGCGACCAGTGATGACGCGCAAGAGTAACCCCTGTGGGAAAGCGGAGTCAGAACTGAGAGTCTTGCGGGTATCGACGAAGTCAATGGATGAAGGCTGATGGATGATGTTAGATGGAAAATGAAACTATTCTGCTGCCATCGTTCTGAGGTGTAATGGTTATCTTTATTGTCTCATCGGGTAGGGCTGACTCTGCCATTTCAGGCCATTCTATAAAACAGGGATTGCCGGAATAGAAATAGTCGTCAGCACCTATGTCATAAAGTTCTTCCATCTTCTTGATGCGATAAAGGTCGAAATGGTAGATTAATTGACAATTGACAGTTGACAATTGACAATTGGTAACTTCGTATTCGTTGACAATTGCGAAGGTGGGTGATGTGATGACATCTGTTGAGCCGAGTTCTTCGCAAATGGCTTTGATAAACGTTGTCTTGCCTGCTCCCATTGGGGCATAGAAAGCAAAACATTTTACGGCATTGCTGTCGGAGAAACAGTCGTGAAAGACTTCTATAAACTCATGTGCTGCTTCACGAATGTGTTCTATATCCTTAATTATTATATTCATTGAACATTCTTTTAGTCGCTCCGCTTTGTAAAAGCGTCCCTTGGGGCCGAGCGGAAAATTGAAAACTGACTTTGTCGAAGATTATTTCTTTCGTCCTTTCATGCTTATTAATGGTATTATCATCTCTTCCATTGATATGCCGCCGTGTTGGAAGGTGTCTTTGTAGTATCCGACATAATAGTTGTAGTTGTTTGGATATGCAAAGAAGTCATTACCTGTTACGAAATGGTATGTGGTGGAGATGTTAGGTGCTGGCAAATGGGCTCTCTTTGGGTCTGTTATAACGAAAGTGTCTTTGGAACTGCAGTTGAGATTCTTGCCAAATTTATATCGCAGATTTGTATTGGTGTTTCTGTCGCCGATTATCTTTACTGGTTTGTTGCATCGTATAGAACCGTGGTCGGTAGTAATGATGATGCGATAGTCTGTCTGTGCCAGTGCCTCAAGGAGTTCACGCATTGCTCCGTGGCGGAACCATGACAGGGTGATACTACGGTATGCTGCTTCGTTGTTTGCCAGTTCGCGTACCATTTTAGATTCCGTGCGCGCGTGCGAGAGGATATCGATGAAATTGATGACGATGACATTGAGGTCATAGTTCTTCAGATTCTTGAACTGGCTCATCAGTTTCTCTGTTCCTGTGCTATCGATAATCTTATGATATGAGAATGTCTCCTTGCGTCTGTAGCGCTGCAGCTGTGTTTGGATGAGGGGTGACTCGTTGATGTTTTTTCCCTCTTCCTCATCTTCGTCAACCCACAGGTCGGGGAACATTTCTGCTATCTGTGTGGGCATAAGTCCTGAGAAGATGGCATTGCGGGCATATTGCGTAGCAGTAGGAAGGATAGAGCAATAGAGTTGCTCGTCTATGTCGAACATATCTCCGATTTCCTCTGCCAGTATGCGCCATTGGTCGTAACGGAAGTTGTCTATAACGATGAAGAATACCTTCTCTCCTTTGTTTAGGGCAGGGAAGATGACATCAGGCATCACACGATTTGACATAAGTGGCCTGTCATCAGAATCGTCCATCCATCGGAGATAGTTTTTCTTTATGAATTTTGCAAAATCGGTATTGGCTTCTTCTTTCTGCATGGCAAGCATCTCTGTCATATTGCTACCAGTGCGGGCGATGTCGAGTTCCCATCTTACCAATCGCTTATACACTTCCTGCCAATCGTAGAAAGTGTTACAATTCTGTATTTGTAAGGAAATATCCTGAAAAGACTGCTGATAGTCTTGCTGAACGATTTCTGTTACGATGTCACGTTGGTGAACATGTTTCTTCAGAGTCAGCAGTATCTGCATGGGATTGACAGGCTTTATCAGATAGTCGGAAATAGACTTACCGATGGCCTGATCCATAATGTCTTCCTCTTCGCTTTTTGTCACCATTACGACTGGCGTCTGAGGCTGTATCTCCTTTATGCGCTGCAATGTTTCAAGTCCAGTAAGACCTGGCATCATCTCGTCGAGAAGAATGAGGTCAAAGGTGTGTTGCTGACACTGCTCTATGGCATCTATTCCATTGCTGGCAACAGAGACGTCATAGCCTTTTTTTTCGAGAAATAAAATGTGGGCGTGAAGGTGTTCTATCTCATCATCAACCCATAGAAGTTGTGCTGCCACGAGGGGAAATATTGTTAAGAGTTAAGAATTAAGAGTTAAGAATTAAGAGGTAAGAGGTAAGAGGGAAGAGTTCAATCATCATTATTTTCAATAAGCACGCCGACATCGGTTATGCCTGGGAGCATATTGTCTTGCATGTTATGTTTTATATTGATATCGATAGTGTCACCAGTATTAACGTTCATAGTACAGAAGGGAACCTGGTGGGTTATGTATGTTATGCCCTCTCCATTTTTCCGGCCCTTGCTGTCAATAATTTCGTATGCAATAGTTTTTTGAGTATGTTTGTTGCCATTACGAAGGGATTGCTCCATAACTATGGAGATATTTCTGTAAGGGTATTTTGCGTTGGCGCGAAATTCTAATATTGTTGTTAAGTTTCCGCCAGTTACGACAGAGTCAATCTCAAAGTGCAGAGAATCATCATAGTACCACTCTTCATTATTAATTGCAACGTATTCATGGAATAGTGTGTTGCGGTTTCCACATGAAATGAAAAGAATAATAAGGAGGGTATATAATATATAAGGAGATGCTATTTTATTATGGTTCATTGCTGACCTCCTTGCTGGCCTCCTTGTGGCTTAGCATCCTGACGTGCTTTTTTCTTCTTTTTCTTCTTTTTGGCGTTGTCGAAACGTGTTATATCATTGTCGTGGAGCATGTCTTTTGGCTTCTCAGGCTCTTTTGCTTTACTGTCTTCCTGCAGTGACAATGGTTTCTTTCCCTCTTTGTTCATTGCTATAATGGCATTAGCCCGTTCTGCCGTGATTGTCTCCAAATTAGCCGGAGCCTTTTTGTCTGTAGAATATGTTATGAGTCCAGCCAGTATGTCTTGCTTGAAGCAATAATAGTCATTATCCAATGTCTGCAGCATTTCGTCTCGACCAGGAAGCTTCTTGCTGGCTTCCATATAACAGTCCACTTCGTAGTTCATGCAGCATTTGAGTTTTGCGCACATTCCTGCGAGTTTCTGCGGATTAGGAGAAATGTCCTGAATGCGTGCTGCCGTAGTTCCGACACTTGAGAAATGGGTCATCCAAGTAGCACAGCATAGCTCTCTGCCGCAAGGCCCTGTTCCTCCGATGCGTCCAGCCTCCTGGCGCGCTCCAATCTGCTTCATCTCAATGCGTACATGGAACGTTGCAGCCAAGTCTTTGATAAGCTGTCGGAAGTCAACACGTTCGTCAGCAATATAGTAGAAGATAGCTTTGTTACCATCTCCCTGATACTCAACGTCACCAATCTTCATATCAAGCCCCAGTCCCTTAGCTATCTGGCGGCTCTCAATCATGGTATCCTGCTCGCGACTCTTGGCCTCTTGGTAGGTCTGCATATCAGAATCTTTGGCGATTCTGTAAATTTTGCGAATCTCATCAGGTGATTTGAGATTTGCCTTCTTTACCTGTAGAGACACTAATCGCCCAGTCAGGGTGACGACACCAATATCATGACCGGGATTAGCTTCTACTGCTACCCAGTCACCTTTTTTCAGGTCGAGACCATTGACATTGTGGTAATATCCTTTGCGTGTGTTCTTGAATTGCACTTCTACCAGGTCTGTTGACTCGTTATTACCTGGAATGTCGGCAAGCCAGTCATATGTATTAAGTTGGTGGTCGGAACGTCCAACACCTTTTGCGCAGAGTCCTCTGCCGCAGGGGAGGGTGCCCCAAGCCCAACCTTTTTCTATCTTCTTATCCATATTCAGTTTATGTTGTATGTAGTAAAACGGCTACCTTCATGGTAATATCAAAGAAAACCATTTTGGCATTGGCATTTTGTCCGATGTCGCGTATAGCCGTCTGGTAAAGTTCCTGAAATCCTAAAACGTTTCCTTCGTTGACAAAACGTGCGAACTTCTTGCAGAATTGTTCTTCATTGTCAGTCATATAGTTCAATTCCGGCTGTCTGAAGTTATACATGAAGGCTTCTCGTGTCATGCGGAGGAAATATGTCAGCATGCGTTTTTGCTCTTCACGGCCCATAGCAGAAGAATTTTCAGACCATCGTTTCAAATCTTTTACATCTTTCAAATAGGCCCTACGCATAAGATCTACGAAAGACTGGAAGAAAGTTTGATTCTCATTGGCTGCATTTAACTCTTCAAGAGCTGTCAGCCAATTTCCATTGCATAGACGTGCGACTCTCTCAGCATCTTGCTGCTCCAATCCTCTTTTTTGTATCAAGGCCTGTTGTATGTCTTCCAATGCTATTGGCTTTACGTCAAAACGCTGAACACGCGAGCGGATGGTTTCCAACAGGTTTTCCGGCTCTCGACAGACAAGGATGAAGAGTGTCTGAGTGGGTGGCTCTTCAATAAGTTTCAGCATCTTGTTGGCGCATTCGATATTCATTCGTTCAGGTAGCCAGATGATGCTTATCTTCCATCCTCCCTGATTGGACTTCATCATCAGTCGTTTGATAAGCTCATTCGCCTCTCCGACAGTGATAACTGCCTGCTGACGTTCTGCTTTCATCGCCTCCATCCATTGGGCAAGGGAGAAATAGGGTCCTTCAGCCAGCATTTCGTTCCATTGCTCTATGAAATCATCGCTGATGGGCTTGTACTCACTATTCCATTTTGAGAGTTTTATGGTAGGAAAAGTGAAGTGTAGGTCCGGGTGTGAGATACCCTTGACTTGATAAGAGCCTTTGTTGAGAATGTATTTTGCGAGAGATATGGCCAAAGCCATTTTTCCACATCCATCAGGACCGCATAGCATCATGGCATGTGGCAGACGATTCTCATCTGCCAGTCCGCGAAGGCGCTCAATCATTTCATGTTGTCCGATGACTTCAGCAAAATCCATTCCCAACAAGGTGTTATAGAATAAAATTAGAATTCAGCGTTGTTTGGAGTACGTGGGAAAGGTATGACGTCTCGTATATTCTGCATGCCAGTTACGAAGAGTATCAATCTTTCGAAACCTAATCCGAAACCAGCATGTGGACAAGTACCGAAGCGGCGTGTGTCAAGATACCACCACAGATGAGTTGTATCCATCTGACGCTTGTTGATTTCTGCCATCAACTTGTCGTAGTCCTCCTCACGGACTGAACCACCCATTATCTCTCCAATCTGTGGGAACAATACATCCGTACCCTGCATTGTAGAGCCAGGTGCTACACATCCTTTATAGCCTACAGATCCGCCTTCTGCTGTTTCCTGATTTTGTTTCATATAGAACGACTTGATAGCAGTAGGGTAGTCCGTCATAATGACAGGCTTCTTGAAATGCTCTTCAACCAGGTAACGCTCATGCTCTGAAGCAAGGTCATCGCCCCAATCGCATGGGAACTCGAACTTCTTTCCGTTTGCCTTTGCTTCCTGCAATATCTTGATACCTTCTGTATATGGGAGACGAACGAAGTCATCTTTCAGGATGCCCTCAAGACGTTCTATAAGTCCCTTATCTATCATCTTGTTGAGGAATTCAAGGTCATCCTTGCAGTTGTCCAAAGCCCACTTTACGCAGTATTTGATGAAATCCTCTTCCAGATCCATCAGTTCCTCCTGGTCCATGAATGCTATTTCGGGTTCTATCATCCAGAATTCAGCAAGGTGGCGTGGAGTATTTGAGTTTTCCGCACGGAAAGTAGGTCCGAAGGTGTATATGGCACCGAGGGCTGTTGCTCCGAGTTCTCCCTCCAACTGTCCAGATACTGTCAGAGATGTCTGCTGGCCAAAGAAATCATCGTTATAGATAATCTTGCCATCCTCATCCTTTTTCAGGTCGTAAAGATTCTTTGTTGTAACCTGGAACATATTGCCTGCTCCTTCGCAGTCACTTGCGGTGATGAGTGGGGTATGGAAGTAGAAATATCCATGTTCATGGAAATATGTGTGTATTGCCATTGCCATATTATGGCGTATACGCATCACGGCACCAAAGGTGTTGGTACGTAAACGGAGATGTGCATACTGACGCATGTATTCGAAAGACTGTCCTTTCTTTTGCATAGGATAGTCAGCACCACATAAACCATAAATGATGAGGTTCTCACAATGAATCTCGGAAGCCTGTCCCTGTGCAGGACTTTTTACGAGTTTTCCTTCAATACATACGCAAGAACCGGTAGTAACCTGCTTAAGGGTTTCTGCATCAACGACACCTTCATCTACAACAACCTGTATGTTCTTGATGGTTGAACCGTCATTTACAGCAATGAAATCTACTGCTTTACTAGAACGATGGGTACGCACCCATCCTTTTATACATATTTCTTTATCGTAGTCTGTGCTTTGAAGAGCATCGACAATTTTTGTACGAATCATTTTTTATTATCCTTATATTAAATGAACTTATTCAAAAGCCCCCATGCGAAGCATGTCAACTTCCTTCTCTGTAAGGAATCTCCAGTCTCCGCGACGGAGGTTCTTCTTTGTCAATCCACAGAATTGTACACGATCAAGTTTTATTACGCGATATCCGAGAGACTCGAAGATA
The DNA here is from genome assembly GCA_946405805.1 of uncultured Prevotellaceae bacterium. Lineage (GTDB taxonomy): Bacteria > Bacteroidota > Bacteroidia > Bacteroidales > Bacteroidaceae > Prevotella. The sequence continues at coordinate 10,224 of CAMJIL010000011.1, forward strand.
CGACGAACGATACGATTTTTTCCTGAATGTATCTCAATTCCAACTTGTTTCTTGTCTGTTTGGTGTGCATATTCTACTGCATCAACCTTGATTGGTCCATCCTCCAATTCCAGACCATCAGCAATCTGCTGCATATCGTGCAGAGTTACATTCTTGTCAAGAACAACGTGATAAACTTTCTTCTTAAGGAAACGTGGATGAGTCAGCTTAGCAGCCAGGTCTCCATCATTTGTCAGCAGGAGAACACCTGTTGTATTACGATCAAGACGTCCAACAGGGTAGATGCGTTCCGGACATGCATTCTTTACGAGGTCCATCACAGTCTTTCTTTGCTGTGGATCATCTGAAGTAGTAACATAATCCTTTGGCTTATTGAGAAGCACATAAACTTTCTTTTCAAGTGTTACAGGCTGATCGTGGAACATAACGACATCGCTGCGCATTATCTTTGTACCCAGTTCTGTAACTATCTCGCCATTGACGGTAACAACACCTGCATGTATGAAATCGTCAGCTTCACGACGGCTACATACACCTGCATTAGCAAGGAACTTGTTCAAACGGATTGGTGCATTTGGGTCGATATGGCTTTCGTTGTACTCTATTCTCTTCTTCATAGAGTATTTTGCCTGTGGGTCGTAAGCCTGTCTGTTCTGTGGACGACCTTGTGGCTTTCCGTATGATGGCTTTCCGTATTGTGGACGGCCATATCCTGCATGCTCACCATATTGTGGGCGCTGTCCCTGCCCATACTGTGGACGTTGTGGGCGACCATACTGAGGTCTTTCACCATACTGTGGACGCTGTGGACGACCATACTGTGGCCTTTCGCCATACTGAGGGCGTTCACTACGTTGTGGCCTCTCGCCATACTGTGGACGTTGTGGTCTTCCGTACTGAGGTCTTTCACCATACTGTGGTCTTTCTCCGTAACTTGGGCGTGCAGTTGTGATGCGTACACGCTGACGAGGCTGCCTAGGTTCGTTAGAATCCTGAATGTTGTCTTTTCTTTCCATAATTTTGTTTTGTTTAGTCTCTTTAAAACGATAATTTTTCTTAAACTTTTAATAATTTCTAATTCTCAATTCTTAATTCTTAATTCTTAATTCTTAATTAAAGACTACACTCCCGTGTAATTATCTGGTGTTATTGTCATAAGTTCTGCTTTCACAGCGTCACTTACTTCAAGTGTTTGTATGAATTCGTGAATAGTTTCTTGATCCATGTGTTTGTTTGTTCTTGTCAAAGCCTTTAATGCCTCGTATGGATGAGGGTAAGCTTCGCGACGCAGAATAGTCTGTATGGCTTCAGCAACGACAGCCCATGTGTTGTCAAGGTCTTTCTGTAAGGCCTCAGGATTAAGTATCAGCTTACGCAGTCCTTTGAGGGTGCTCTGAATTGCGATGACGCTATGTCCGAGAGGTACTCCGATGTTTCGAAGAACAGTAGAATCAGTGAGATCACGCTGCAGACGACTTACGGGCAATTTCTGTGCCAAGAACTGCAAGATGGCATTTGCGATACCAAGGTTACCTTCTGAGTTCTCGTAATCTATCGGATTAACCTTGTGTGGCATAGCGCTGGAACCAACCTCACCTGCTTTAATCTTTTGCTTGAAGTATTCCATAGAGATATACATCCAGAAATCCCTGTCAAGATCTATGATGATAGTGTTGATGCGACGTATAGCATCAAAAACACCTCCAAGGTGATCATAGTTGGAAATCTGGGTAGTATATTGTTCGCGCTCCAAACCTAACTTCTCAGCTACGAATTTGTTACCGAAAGCCTTCCAGTCATATTCTGGATATGCTACATGGTGTGCATTGTAGTTGCCTGTTGCGCCTCCAAACTTTGCTGTGAATTTGCAAGCCTTCAGAGCATTGAGCTGCTCAGTAAGCCTATATACAAACACCATGATTTCCTTTCCTAAACGAGTAGGAGAAGCTGGCTGCCCATGTGTCTTGGCAAGCATAGGGACATCCTTCCATTCGTCAGCATATTCCTGTAACTGTGCTATCAGTTCCTCTACCTGTGGGATGAATACCTCATTCAAGGCATCCTTTACTGAAAGAGGAACAGAGGTGTTGTTGATATCCTGAGATGTTAAACCGAAGTGAATGAATTCGCGGCTATGCTCAAAATATCCTTCACCGAGACCACCCTTTTCCATTTCGTCAAGTTTCTCCTTGATGAAATACTCTACGGCTTTTACATCATGGTTGGTTACTTTCTCTATATCCTTGACACGTTGAGCATCCTCTTCTGAGAATTCAAGGTAAATATTTCGCAGACGTGGGAACAACGACTTGTCAAAATCCTTGAGCTGGGGTAGTGGTAATTCACATAAAGTTATGAAATACTCTATTTCTACTCGAACCCTGTATTTGATTAAAGCATACTCGGAAAAATAGTTTGCCAGTTCCGCGGTTTTTCCACGATAGCGTCCATCAATAGGTGAGATGGCTGTCAATAAATCTAATTCTAAATTCTTCATACAGGCGACAAAATTACAAAAAAAACACGAAAAATGCCTTTAGAAATTAATTTTTATAAGGTATTTCGCGTAAAATAGTGTTAAAATTGTTTAAAACCTTTGTTCATATATAAAATATATGTAACTTTGCGCCTTGGATTATAGTACGAAAAATCTTCAATTAACATTATTTATAAACAAAAAAACAAAAATCTATGAAAAAGATTACTTCAATTTTTTCGTTAGCATTGTTTTCGGCACTGACTCTGTCATTGTCTTCTTGCAATGAGTGTGAAGGTGGCGAAAGCGGTTGGAATCCAGGTGATCAGGGTGTTACTGTTGATCAATTAGAAAAGAAATTGGCAGAAGCTGCTGAGAAGTTGGTGGCATTGTCATCAGATGGCTCTTATGTTCTCTCTTATGATCCAGTTACTGGAACATGGTATTATGCAGCTCCTGGTGCCGATGGTCAGATGATTAAAATTCCAATTACTCCATCTGTCCCAGGTGCAGTTGGTCCTGCTGGTCCTGCTGGTCCTGCTGGTCCTGCTGGTCCTGCTGGTGTAACTCCAAAGTTTCAAATTAATGGTACTACAAATAACTGGGAAGTATCATATGATAATGGCGCTACATGGGCTGATACAGGAGTTAAAGCTACTGGTTCTGCCGGTGCAACTCCAAAGATGCAGATTAATGGTACTACAGGAAATTGGGAAGTATCATACGATGATGGAGCAACATGGAAAGATACAGGAGTTAAGGCACAAGGCCCTGCTGGTGCTGATGGTAAATCTGGTGTTTTGGATGCAAATGGCGTTTATGTAAATTATGATGATAATGGTACTCCAAAGACTATTTACATTCCTAAATTCACTGACAAGGGTGATGGAACTACAGCTATTAATGTAGGTGGTACAGAATATATTATTCCTAAAGCTTGCGAATGCTCAATCACAAATAATGGTGATGGCTCATACACAATCAAGGCCGGCGCTAATACAGAGACGATTACAATTCCTGTTGTTCCAGCTTGGGTTAACACTACACAGGTGACATATAACACAACAACAAACCAATTTGAGATTTCAAGCGTTGCAGACCCAACAAAGAAGGTTGCTGTTCCAAATGAATCTGCGAAAGTGTCTATTGATGCAACAACGGGTGTAGCTACAGTAACTTCTACTGATGGAACAACTTCTACTTCAATCAAGTTGCAGAAGACTCAGCCTGTTGTTATATCAGCAACTGATGATTCAGGAGCTGCTTGGGTTATAAATTATGGTCTTGATGGTACTGCAATAGATACATTAAAGTTACCGCAATTTGGTCAGTTCACTGCACTGACAAAAAAGGTTGGCGATATTAATACAGATTTGACAACACTGAAGTCTCAGGTAGGTACATGGGATCCTGCTGCCCACAATGGTAAGACAATGGCTGAGGCTGTTGATTCAATAGGTAATGAGGTTAGCGCTTTGGAAACAAAGGTTAGCAGCATGTTTGAGACTCTCATGAAAGCTATTGCTGAGTCTATCACAAACATTCAGGTTGAAGAAGTAATGTCAAATGCTATTGGTAGTTTCAATGGCGTTCTTACAAATTTGAAGTCAACAAAGTTGGTAGGCTACTTTGGTACAACTGATGAGATTATCTTCCCTAAGCATGATCCTCAGTTCAATAAGCCAGCAGGTGACCCAGCAATGTCTGAGATTTTGGGCGATATTCAGCTTACTGTCAACCCAATTGGTACAGATTTCTCTGGTGTTTCTGTATCTCTTGTTAACTCACTCGGTCAGGAGAGCAGCATCAAGTTGAGTAAGCTTGAGGCTTCTGACAAACTGCTGATGACAGGTATTACCCGTGCAGATGGTACAGGCTTGTACACAACAAAGGCTACTGTTTCTGCAAATGATGTAAATGATCCAAGACTCCATATGGCAATAGACAAGTCAGCTGTCAAGGACGCAGTTAAGGCTGCTTGGCATGACTTGAAGGACGCATATAATAGCCGTAGCCTTAGCGCTATTCAGGGAGGTACTCTTAATAAAGTTGTAAATGCTATATATAATGTTGTAAATGGTATTTCTACAGAGCGTCTTGCTGTTAAGACTGAGTGGACGCAAAAAGCTACAGATCCTGTTTCAGGTAAAGAGGTTGAAACTAAGAAGTCTATTGTTTCTCCTTACGACCTCAGTGGTGTTGCCGTTAAGCCTCTTGGCTTCGAGTCTCTGCCAGAGCAGTATAGAGATTCTATCCGTGCATTTAATAAGGCAAAGAAGGCTATCAGTAAATTGAATACCAGAATCGCTAAGAAGATTATCAGTACAATCAATGAGAATGCTGACCTGAGTAATATTGAAAATCAAATCAAGGATCTTCAAATTAAGATTAAGAAGGTTAAGCCAATTCCTGAGGATATGAAGATTATCAAGCAGGTTGTAGATATTGACACAACTATTACAATAAAGGTTCCTGTTGATTACACTACAACTGTTAGCATTGATACAGTACTCGCTCTTAATGTGCCAGTTGAAGTAGAATTTGATGCTGTAGTGCCAAAGGACTTCTCATTCGACGAGACTACACATAAGGTAACAGTAAAAGAATGGGGTGATTTAGACAAGACTGTCAATGTGGTAACTAACATTAATTTCGTTTACTCAAGAGATGTTAGATTCCAGAAACAAATTGAGACTGATGTACGTTTCTGGATTAAAAAGGAATTCTCATTTGACATGAGCGATATGGTTGACAATGTAAATAATGCATTGGATGTTGTAACTTCTGTTGATGGTTTGTGCAATAGCGCTCAAAAGATTATCAACAATATCTACAGAAATGAGGATAGGCTTCTTGCAGGTAGCTACCTTAACAGAGTATATAAGCTTATTGACAAGGCAAGTGCATATAGTGCAAAGGGTATCTACAAGATGTTCCAGCCAGTTCTCTTGGTTAACTCAGACAAGGGCTTCGGCTTCGCAGGTATCCGTGGCGTTCCAGCAGAAGTTTCTGGTAAGGTTGAGGTTATCCCAACAACATACTCTAACGGCCTTGTAGCTCCTGTATATAAGAAGTACATCAGTGTAAATGGTGCAAACGGTAAGGTACTTGAAGAGGGTCAGGTTACATTGGATATAACATCTGATCTCAAACCAGGCTTCAATACCGTAGAGTACTATGCTGTTGACTACTATGGAAATGAGATTGGTCTTGAATACGTTGTTATCAAGAAGTAATTCCGCACTTAATAAATCTCTAATACATCTCTTCGCCCTGGCGTTTTGTTTGATGCTTACTGGTTGCAATGGTTGCAGCAATAAGCAGTCACAAGGCTCCAGGGCGGAGTCGCCTATAAATCCTCGTGTAGAGGAGGTCGACAAAAAAGTTGTAGAAGGGGCACGGAAGGATTCTGCATTATTCAGGTCATTATGCAGCCAGTTAGAGGGCATGTGGTATTATGACTTGGATGAAATGCGTGGAATATCCTTTAATGCAGGTGGCGGAATGACCAGTATAAATACTGGTGAGATAGCCTTTAAAGAATGGAAAGTGCTTGACGGTAAGATTTATTTCTACTATCTGGAGGAACAGATGATAACACATGATAGACACCAGTATCTTGTAGAAGAAGCACAGATAACAGAACTTACTCAAAATAATCTCACTTTTGTTTTCTTGGGAAAGACATACTATTGTCAGCGTCCTCCCAAGAAGCCTTTAATGACAAATTGAATAAATAATCAGTATAGAGAATCGTGAAGAATAAACTAATATTATACGCATTACATTTCTTCTTCCTCTTTAATATATGCGCGTACGCGCAAGATATAGCTCCAGGTTACTATCGTGTGACAAATATCGGATTGTCATCGTATGGAGGAATTGTCAGGGGCAAGACTGTTAATGAAGAGTGTTATGCATATGTGGCAAATGGAAGCTATCATATGGCTAAAGGTTCTGGTGCAAAGCAGAACATCCAGTCAATGCAGTTGTGGGCTGGGCTTGATAAAGCAGTAGTGTCTCCACAGACGGTCGTATATATTACAAAGCAAGGTAATAACTATGATCTGGAAGCACAAGGAAAAACTATGTCTCAGATAGCTGGTGGTTACAGCATCAAGGTGGAACTTGTTTCGGGCACTACTGATACATATACTCTATCAACAACTGTGAGTGGCATAGCAGCGTCTTTGTGGGTGGATAAGACTAAGAGTGGTTGGTATAACATGGAGGGTGATAATGCATATCCAACAAACTACCAGGCAACTACTACCTCACAAGGTGAAGATGCTTATAGAAAGTGGAAGATTGTGCCAATATCTGCATCTTCAGAAAACTATGTTGCTGTAAATGCTTGTTTACAGGTGAAAGATGAAGAGGATGAAACCAAATTTAAGTATTATGCACCTTACTATGCATCCTATCCATTTAAACTGGTGTCTCCTGGGATGAAGGCATATTATGTTAATAGCATTACTGATAAGAAATATAGTCTTCAAGAAATTACAAGCGAAGTAATTCCTGGTGCAACACCTGTAATTATAGAGTGTCCTTCTAATAATCCTACAGATTGTAAGATAGAGCCCCTTCGTGGTGATTATGGAAGCATAAGCGGCAATATGCTGAGGGGCGTATATTTCTGTAACCTCTCAATGTCGCCAAAAGAATATTCTGATTGTCGTACTGAATTTAAGTCAGAGTCAATGAGAGTATGGGCAGTGAAGGATGGAAAGTTGATACTTACAAATAATCCTGACAAGACGAGAGCTGTGCCACTTGCTTTGTCGGGCTATTCTGGAATTTGGCTTCGTGCTAATGAGTCATATCTTGCTGATGTTCCTTCTACCGCTGCTGCAGATTTGGTTTCTGCCGGTAAGGCTACAACTATCAGTTTTGATAGTGATGGAGGAACAGCGGTAGAGGATATAAGTGGTAGTGAAGGTGAACCTGTTACAGTTCCAACGGCTCCGAAAAAAATCGGCTATAAATTTATTGGTTGGAATCCTGCATTACCATCAGTATTCCCAGCAGAGGACATGACTGTAAAGGCTCAGTGGCAAATAAATAAATACACTATTACCTTCGATACAGATGATGGTACAACAATTGAGCCTATAATTCAAGATTATGGAACAACTATTAAAGAACCTGAAAAACCAACAAAGACAGGTTATGCTTTTGTAGGTTGGGATCCTGCACTTCCCACGACTATGCCGGCAGAGAATATGACTGTCAAGGCTATTTGGAATATACAGAAATATACCATTACCTTCGATACCGATGGTGGCACAACAGTAACTCCTATAAATCAGGACTATGGTTCTACAGTTACCGCTCCTGAAAATCCGACGAAGACGGGTTATACCTTTGTTGGCTGGGATAAGGAAATACCCACGACTATGCCAGCAAGTGACATCGTAATCAAAGCTCAATGGAAGATAAACCAATATACCATAAGCTATTTTGTAGATAAACAACTTTATAAGAGTGAAAAGAAAGATTATGGTAGTGAAATAATTCCAGAAGCAGCTCCTTCAAAGACTGGATATACTTTCTCTGGCTGGGTTGAGAGTATCCCAGAGAGAATGCCTGCTCTTGATTTAACGATTAATGGTTCTTTCTCTATAAATAGATACACTATTACCTTTGACACAGATGGTGGTACAGCGATATCTCCCATAACACAGGATTATAATACAGTGATTTCCAAGCCTGCCGATCCTACTAAAGACGGAAGTGTGTTTGCAGGTTGGGATAAGGAGATTCCAAGCAATATGCCTGCAGAGAATATGACAATTAAAGCTCTGTGGAATAAACTCTATACCATCACTTTCGATACGGATGGAGGTAGTGAGATAAAATCTATAACTGCTGTAAGCGGTACAGAAATCACAAAACCTTCAGATCCAACGAAAAAGGGACATTCCTTTGCAGGATGGAAACCATCTATTCCTGCCACAATGCCTGAACAGGATTTGGTATGCAAGGCAGAATGGAATGTTAATAAGTATAAGGTGACATTTAAACTGCCGAATGGTACAATAATTTCGGAGAAGGAACTGGATTATGGATCAGTAATTGAGGCGCCAATTATTACAGAACCATCTTTCAAGGGGTGGACTCCAGTACCAGATTCTACTGTTCCAGATCATGATGTGGTGTATGAAGCTACGTTTGATAAAAATACCATAACATTTGATACTGATGGCGGAGAACCTGTTCCAGAAGCAATATTTGAAACTTACGATACAGATATAACAGATCGTACAAAGAATATTAAGGACCCAACCAAGGAAGGCTATACCTTCATAAAATGGGACCCGGCAATTCCTTCTAAAATGCCTGCTGAGAATTTAACGATTAAGGCTCTGTGGCAGATAAACCAATACACCATTACCTTCGATACTGATGGTGGTACACCAGTAAATCCTATAACTCAGGATTATCAAAGTACCATAGCTGCACCTACAATTCTTCCTATAAAGGTTGGCTATACATTCATGGGTTGGAATCCTGCTTTGCCCGAGAAGATGCCACTAAATGGTTTCTCTACAAAGGCGTTATGGCAGATAAACCAGTACACCCTTACCTTCGATACTGATGGTGGAACTGCAATAGATCCTATAACTCAGAATTATAATACAGCAATCACCAAGCCTTCAGATCCTACAAGGACAGGTTATGACTTTAATGGTTGGAGCCAGGAGATTCCAAGTACTATGCCAGCTGAGAATATGACTATCAAGGCTCAATGGCAGATAAAGCAATATACCATTACTTTCGATACTGATGGTGGAACTGTGATAGATCCTATAACTCAGGATTATCAAACTGCTATTATAGCACCTGATGCTCCAACAAAGACAGGTTATATCTTTATTGGCTGGGATAATATTCCATCAACGATGCCTGCTAATAATGTGACCGTTAAAGCTCTTTGGCAGATAAATCAATACACAATAACTTTCGATACAGATGGCGGAACTCCAATAAATCCTATAACTCAGGATTATGGAACAACTGTCACAGTTTTTGATAATCCAACCAAGACAGGTTATAGTTTTATTGGTTGGGATAAGGAGATTCCAAGCATTATGCCAGCTGAGAATGTTAGTATAAAAGCATTATGGCAGATAAAGCAATATACCATTACTTTCGATACTGATGGTGGAACTGCGATAGATCCTATAACTCAGGATTATCAAACTGCTATTATAGCACCTGATGCTCCAACAAAGACAGGTTATACCTTTATAGGTTGGGATAAGGAGATTCCAAGCAATATGCCTGCTGAGAATATGACAATCAAGGCTCAATGGCAGATTAATCAACACACTATCACCTTCGATACTGATGGAGGTACTACGATAGAGCCTATTACCCAGAATTATGGCACAAAGATACAACAGGTAAATGCTCCTACAAAAGACGGTTATGATTTTGCTGGTTGGGATCCAAAACTTCCTGAGACAATGCCTGATGAGGATTTGAACCTAAAGGCTATCTGGGGTCCGAAGGAAGTAGAGAAGAGCTATTCTCTCAATGAGGGATGGACTTGGATATCATTCTATCTGATTAATCCAGATATGAGCAGCTTCGATACAGTATTGTCTTCACTAAAATGGAACTCAACTGACGAAATCAAGGGTGCTGATACATGGGCTATCTACTCTGCTAAGAAGAATAAGTGGGTAGGTACAATGGAAGGCTTCAATGACTTGTCTATGTATAAGATTCACTCGTCTTATTCTGGTCAGGAGTTGAAACTGAATGGTAGCTATGTTAACTCAAAGGCTGACCAAAAGGTAGGTGTAGAAAAGGGTTGGAACTATCTCCCTTATCTCTCTCTTAGCGTTTTGCCAGTAGATGAGGCTTTGCAGAACTATGCAGCTTCTGAAGGAGATATCCTCAAGTCTCAGACACAGAGTGCTACCTTCATCAATGGGGTATGGAATGTAGCAGGTGGCTTGACTTCTATGGAGCCAGGCAAGGGCTATATGTTGTATAGAAGTGCTGACAATAAGGTAAGTTTCACTTATCCTATTGCTCTTGAGGAGGAAAAGTCTAATGGGGCTCGTGCTATGAGATTTGAGAGTAAGGCTCAGCGCTTCTCTTCAAACATGAATGTCTTTGCTACAGTAGAAGGTGTTATGGCTGTTCCTGGTGACTCTATTGTAGCTTATGCTGTTGATGGAGTTCGTGGTGGAGCAACGATAGATGATGAGGGTAAGGCTTCTCTCACCGTTCTTGGTGACAACAACACTGATATCTATCTTACATTGATGCATAACAATACAATTGTTGCATCTGCCAAGGCGCCTATCAGCTATGCAAGCGATAACATAGTCGGCTCTTATGCTAATCCTACTACTATTGAATTTGTGGAAGGCTCAGAAGCATGGAGTGGTGACTATAATATTGTTGCAATATTCACTATGGATGGCAAGAAGTTACCATCAACAGATATTAAAACACTTACAACAGGATTATATATTATAAAGTATGAAACATTATCAGATAATAATAGCAATATTGGCGGTTGCCGTGTCATTCGTATCGTGCGGTAGTTCTGACGATAACGAGACACCTACTTATGTAGAACCTACATATACTCAGCATGAAAAGCCACAATGGAATAATGCTGTTGATGTGGTAAAGCCAAATGAGAAGTATCCAGCTGACTTGACAGCATATATCCAGTTGCCCGATTCTATGAAGGCGTATGTTTCAAATGCTGACGAGTTGGCAGCCTTCTGTGGTGAAGAACCTCGTGGAGACGGAAGTGTTGTCGATGGTGTCTGGTGCATCAGAATTTGGGGAAATGTTGGAGACAATATAACCCTGAGATATTATTGTGCAACAAACAAGTATATCTATCATTCAGCAGAAACAATAGTGCTGAAGGATGAAGAACAGTTAGGCACATATGATGAACCTCGAACGGTATATTTTATCGTAAATAAGTAATAAGAAAGGCGGCATCCAGATTTCTGGGTGCCGCTTTTTTATGGTCAAAGGTCCGCTCGGCGTTGCCGAGGTCAAAGGTCAAAAGTCAAAAGTCTAAGGTCAATGTTCAATGTTCAATTCTCAATGGTCAATTACCAAAGTCTTTGTGCGATGCGGATGCTTATTTCTGGCATTACTGGTAGAAGTTTTACGAGTTTTACGTATTTGTCAACTGAGTTAGGCATGCTCTTGGCATCTTTTACTAAGTTGATAGTATTGTAAACTGGATTGCCTGCAGCATCTTGTCCCAAAGGAACTTTCACGTCTATTGCAGGAGTGCCTCCCCATATTGTTATGCCAGCATCGATGCCGAGAGTGGTGCGCCTATCCTTTGTAATTGGAACAGAATATCCAACTCCGATATATGGTTTGAACTTCCACCATCCTCTGCCAGAAACAGATATCTGATTATTCTCGTCAGGAGCCATTCGTATTGGGTCGCCATCCTTGTGCATCAGCTCACCTTTATGATAGCGAATGCCGCCTTTTACTATAGGTCGGCCATTCTCATCAGTTTGATATCTTACCTCCCGATAAACAGGATTTCCTTGATTGTCTGTTCCTATCTGCTCATTGTATGGGTTGTCCAATTCAGCAGAATAGTCATAGTAGATATCTTCTTTCGCTACGATATTGTGTGAATAGTTTCCTATGGCAACGCTAAAGGCGTTCTCGGAATGTAATTTATTCTCTACCTCTTTTCCATAAAGGTCATCCCGATTTTTGACTGTTTTGCCATTTTCTCCCCATTCGCGAAGTCTTTTGTTGGTATTCTCAAAAGAGACACCTTCAGGAATATTGATTCCCATTCCTTCTGCATCGATGATGCATGTTGTTTTGTCAGACAAGGCTTTCTTGTATAGAGAGTTCAGGGCTCCGATTGCTGTCATGTTTCTCATGCTGTATGGAGAAACAGCAGCAGTGATGAAATCGGTGTTGCCGTAATAGAATCCTACAGTTACGTGAAAATTCCTGTTCTTCTTTATTGGGAAGATATCGACGAGACATTTGAAGTTGCTCATGCTGGCATCGCCTTCCATCTTGACATTCAGTTCAGGTCTTGTGCCAAGGAGATCCTGCATTTTGTCAGCAATATGGTTGAAGCGGCTTCCTTGTATTTCTGCTGGCAGGTCTTCCGCTACTTCGATTCCGAATGAAGGGTCGAAATGAAGATATGGCATCCAGGTGCCACCTACTCGAAGTTGTGCCCATTCGCTCATTGGGAAGGCGACGTCGAAGCCTAATCCGCTGGTTCCTATTGTTCCTGCTACATCAATGTGGTTAAACCATTTTCTGTCGCTAACGCTTTGTGTGGTAAGGAAACGATGGAACTTACCCTCCGCCATCGTTGGGGTGGTGGTAAGCAGCATGCATGATATGAGAGATATGATGTGTTTCTTTACCATAAGCGTTGTGATATTCTTATCGAAACCTCTGGATAAACAGGATATTTGTCTGCTGAACGCAGGTAGCCAGGAGTGTTCTGTCCTGTTACATTGCTGAGTCCCTCGAAGGCTTTTACTTTGGGTTTTCCGCCCCATATCAGGATACCAGCATCAACACCTATTGTAGTGCGTTTGTCTTTGGTGATAGGTATCTCATATCCTGCTCCAATGTAGGGTTTGAAGCGGTTTACTGTGGCATTTACCTCTATTACGTCTTTATCATTGATTGTGGCATTGACAACATGCGTCTCGCCATTCTCGTCTGTTCTTTCTCCAAGAGGAATGCTTACTTCTCCCATCTCGATGAGTTTGTCGTAGAGTTTTTGCTTGATTTCTTGTGCATCCCCAGATTTCATGTCGATGCCAATAAAAGACAAGTCGATGTCCTCATTGTTTAAGGCCTTCTGCCTTATGGTGTTGTATGTCTTTATTGCAGCTATGGTGTTACTGCTGATTGGGGTGTTGGTGGCTGTAACAAAGTCGCTTGTGCCCCATAAGAAGCCTACTGTAACATGAAAGTTGCGATGATTCTTGATGGGGAAGAAGTCAACCATCATCTTGAAATGATTCATGCTTGACTTTCCTTCCATTTCTATGTATTTCTCTGGTTTTACTCCGACAAACGTAGAAACAAAGGCAGAAAACTGCCCCCAATACTCAGGTTTATCCATATGAACCACATATGTGTCAGAATAATGTCCGCGAGGTCTCCACACTCCACCCACACGCAGGCGACCCCAGTTTTTCAGAGGGAAAGCGAGGTCGAAGCCCAAACCTGTTGTACCAGCAGTAAAGGCTCCGTCAATATGATTGAAGTAACCATTGTCTGGCTGCTCCAAACTATACCATTTCTCTGCGCTTACTTTAAGGAGAGATGCAAAGGTGAAAATTATTGTAAGTATGATAAAACGCTTCATCTGGGGTGCAAAGGTACGAAAAAAATATAGAAGAAAGAAGAAAATAGCATTTTTATTTATTTTGTCCTTGACAAAAAATAATTTTCCCCTCGAAGAAAAAATATTTTCCCCTCGAGAGATTTTATGTTCAAGGCCCTTGAACATATGTTTCAGGCCCTTAGACAGTAGTTCACAGCCCTTGGACAGGTGTTTCAGGCCCTTAAACATAAAATTCCATTAGGGAGAAATAAAAATCCTCCGAGGAGTAAGTAAAACTTAAAAGGTGAAAAATTGCAAATGTTTTGCGTATATGATATTTTTTATGTAACTTTGCGGCTAAAACAAGTTTATGACATCTGTTACAATATGAAACGATTCTCTCTCTTAACACTTCTTGCTGCTTTTTCGGCTTTGATGGCTTTTGCGCAGAGCAGTTGGACAGCAGACAATGGAAATGGTACATACACCAATCCGCTATTCTATGATGAGTTTTCTGACCCGGACATTATCTGTGTTGGCGATGATTACTACCTCGCAGGCACTACCATGCATGCAGTTCCTGGATTGGTGATCCTTCATTCCAAAGACCTCGTAAACTGGGAGAATGTAGCATATTGCTTTGATCGTTTCGACTTCCGTGATGATGCCTTTAACCTGAAGAATAAGCATGAGATATATGGACAGGGAATCTGGGCACCTTGCATCCGATATGCAAACGGGCAGTTCTATGTCTTCTCAAATATCAACGGCAAAGGTCTGCAATGTTGGACATCAAAGGACATCAAGGGCCCTTGGAAGCATCATAACCTGAAGGGTAAGATTTATGACCTCGGAGTATTGTTCGACGATGATGGTAAGATGTATGCCTTTCATGGTTATGGCGAAGTGCATTGTACCCAGCTGAAGGATGACCTCAGCGGACCTGTTGAGGGCTCTGACAGAATTGTGATAGAAAATGGTTCTGGAGTAGGAGAGGGCCATCATGCTTACAAGATAAATGGTATGTATTACCTCATCTCTACTGACTATCGTCCAAATGGCCGCACCATCTGTTCTCGTGCCAAGAATATCTATGGCCCTTACGAACAATGCACCATAACAGCAGACGAGACATTCGGCTACCATCCTGTAGGTCTGACACAATGGAAAGGCCGCATTGCAGATAAGGGGCATGCTTACTCTATCAGCAAGGCAAACGAAAACGAGGTGGCAGCAGGAAACATCCATCAAGGTGGCATCGTCGAGACACAAAATGGCGAATGGTATGCCCTCCTGATGATGGATTTTCATTCTGTTGGTCGCACAACGACTCTGGCTCCGATTACTTGGAAAGACGGTTGGCCATATGTGGGACTTGAAGGCAACCTGGGTCGCGCTCCACGAACTTGGACAAAGCCAAACATCCCAGGCGCAGAAAATATAAAACCTCATGCTCCTTATGAGCGCAATGAGAATTTTGATGACAAGACACTCGGAAGAGTATGGCAATGGAACCATAACCCTGACGACTCAAAATGGTCTTTGACAGGAGGTCGCCTCCGCCTGAATACCTTGCCTGCCGACCAGTTTATGTGGGCACGAAACACCCTTACCCAACGTGCCATCGGACCTCGCAGCATCTGTACTGTAGAGCTTTATACCAAGAATATGAAGGATGGAGATGTGGCAGGCCTTGCTGACCTCAATATCCCTTATTCTGCTTTGGGCTTGACAAAGATAAAGAATAGTTTGTACATGAGTTGCTATGAGCAGCTGAAGGATGATAGTGTCACAATACATCTCATCGACTCAAAAGGTGCTCTCAAACATGGTTTCAGCGGAGATAAGATATACCTTCGCATCGATGGCGATTATGACAAGAATGTAATACAGTATTACTTCAGCTTTGATGGCAAGAAGTACTACAAGATTGGCAGGAAGATGCCTCTTTCATACCAGCTGTGCACCTTCCAGGGTTCTCGTGTGTCACTCTTTGCATACAACTTCAGCGGACGCAATGGTGGCTTCGCTGAATTCGACAACTTTACCTGCGTAGAGACACAGGCAGACAGGTCGAAGAACATTCCTTTGGGACAGAAGATACACATTATAAATGTTGCCACAGGAAAGCCTATGCATGCTATGTCTCACGGCCTTCTTCACGATAACTCTTCATTGCGCTCTGCTCCTGCTGAGGGTACTTCTAACAATAAGAAGATGTCGAGGGCAGATGCCAAGAAGATGTATGATGCTGAGCAGGTATTCACCCTTGTGGACAAAGGCAACGGAAAGGTTCTCCTGAAGTGCGAAGATGGCAGATATGTCTTTGTCACAGGAATAGGAATGCCTGGCGATGTGAAGCTGACAAAGGATGTGTCGAAGGCAGAAGAGTTTATGTATCAGGATTACCTCGGACGTGAATTTATGCTGATGTCAACTCGCACACATAAGTATCTTGGCAAATCTCCTAAGTCAGGCTCTCCATATTCTATGGATTATGCTGGTGCTGACCCGGCTCGCAAGAATGGAGCAGTATTTAAGTATAAGTTCGTCGCAGAAGATGAGAAAGAGGAAAAAGACGACGATGATGCAGAAGAATTTAAGGAGGACTAAAGAGTAGATGATAACAGACGACGATATATTCTTGATGCATGAGGCGATGATTGTTGCCCAACAAGGTGAGGGAGCAGTAAATCCCAATCCTCTCGTGGGAGCACTCATCGTGAAAGATGATGATGTCATTGCCTCTGGCTATCATGTGAAATATGGCGACCTGCATGCAGAACGGATGGCATTCAAGGATGCTGACGAAAAAGGTGTGGAGTGCGCAGGGACAACAATGTATGTGACTCTCGAACCTTGCTGTCATGAAGGACATCAGCCACCTTGTACTAAGGCTATCATAGAACGCAAGATAGCTCGCGTGGTAGTGGGTCTTGCAGACCCCAATCCTCTGGTGGCAGGAAAGGGAATCGCCCAGCTGCGTGAAGCAGGAATAGAGGTGGATTTGCTTGAGGAAGAGCCAAAGGCTGCGCAGATGGTGGAGCAGTTGAAGATGCAGAATCGTGTCTTCCTGAAATACATCACAACAGGTATGCCTTGGGTGACCCTGAAGTGGGCGATGACACTCGACGGAAAGATTGCTTCGCACACAGGAGACAGCAAATGGATTACTGGCGAAAAAGCACGCGAGAGAGTGCACCAGATGCGTCGTAACAATATGGCAATAATGACAGGCATAGGAACAGTCCTTGCTGACGACCCGATGCTGAATGCGCGCCTTGATGATGTGCTTCGCCAACCTGTTCGCTTCGTTCTTGACAGAAGGGCACGAATACCTCTCGAGTCACAGCTGATTCGTACTGCTGGAGAACAGCCTGTGGTCGTGGTATTTGCAGAAGGAGCTGATGCTGACAAATTGGAGCAGTTGCAGGAGACAGAGGCAACACTGTGGGAGTGTGACAACCTGAAGGAACTCATGCAACGCATTGGTTCTGAGAAGATTGATAGCGTCCTCGTAGAGAGTGGCGGAACCTTGAGCGAAGCGCTTCTGAGAGAAGGACTCGCTGACGAAGTGGTAGCCTTCATAGCACCAAAGATTATTGGTGGCAGAAATGCCAAGACACCTGTTGAGGGAGAGGGCATTGAATTGATGGGAAATGCGATAAAACTGAAAAATAAAGTAGTAGAGACAATAGGAGAGGATATACTCTTTTCTGGATTATGTTCACAGGAATAGTTGAAGAGATAGGACGAATAAAGAATGTTCAGCGTGGTGCAAAGAGCATTACGTTCTGCATCGAGGCAAACAAGGTGCTGGAGGATACCAGGATTGGTGACAGCATCTGCACCAATGGTGTGTGCCTTACTGTTACAGATATCTCTCCTGCTGCAGAAGGAAAGGGATGGTTCAAGGCTGATGTGATGCCTGAGACGATTCGCAAGACCTCAATGGCAAAACTGCAGGTTGGCTCGCAAGTGAACCTTGAAAGGGCTCTGACCCTGAACACACGTCTTGGCGGACACATCGTCTCAGGACATGTGGATGGCATAGGACATGTTGTTAGGAAAGAACAAGACGACATCGCAATATGGCTCTGGATAGAGTGTGATACAAACCTGATGCGATATATCATTCCAAAGGGAAGCGTGACATTACAGGGCGTCAGCCTTACTGTTGCAAAGGTAGAGGCAACACGCTTTGCTGTCAGCCTTATCCCTCATACACAGGAGGAAACCACTTTGCACGCAAGTGTTGTGGGAGATGTTGTCAATATTGAAACAGACATAATAGCAAAGTATGTGGAGAAACTGATGGTGACAAATGATGATGACCAGACAGACAAGACAGAACTCTACAGACAATTTATGAAAAATGGAAAATAAATATAACACTATAGAAGAAGCTCTTGAGGCATTGAGAGCAGGCCAATGTATCTTGGTTATCGATGACCCTGATCGCGAAAATGAGGGCGACCTTATCTGCGCAGCGCAATTTGCAACGACAGAGAATGTGAACCTTATGGCTTCTATTGCCAAAGGCTTGATATGTATGCCGATGAGCAAGGAGTTGTGTGAGCGACTGGATTTGCCACAGATGGTGATGCACAATAGCGATAACCATCAGACAGCTTTTACGGTGAGTGTAGACCATATCTCTACAACAACAGGTATCTCTGCTGTAGAACGTGGCATTACTGCCCGCGCGATAGCCGACCCCAACAGCAAACCGATAGACTTCCGCCGCCCAGGACATATGTTCCCGCTGCAGGCACGAGAGGGTGGGGTGCTGGTGCGCACAGGACATACAGAGGCAACAGTGGATCTTTGTCGCCTCGCAGGATTGACAGAAGCAGGACTATGCTGTGAGATAATGCGTGAAGATGGTACCATGATGCGTACAAAGGAACTCATGGAACTGGCAAAGGAACATAACATCGTATGTGTTACCATCAAGAGTCTCGTAGAATATCGTCGTCGCACAGAGAAACTCATAGAGTGTGTTACTGATGCGGAACTGCCAACAAAGTATGGTTCTTTCAGGGCTTATGGATATATCAATAAGGTAACAGGTGAACATCATGTTGCTCTTGTTAAAGGCGATGTTACGACACTAGAACCTGTCTTGTGCCGAGTACACTCTGAATGTCTCACAGGCGATGCCTTCGGTTCCCTGCGATGCGATTGCGGAGAGCAGTTGGCTGAGGCTCTGAAACGCATAGAAGAGAGAGGACGAGGAGTGTTGCTCTATCTGCGTCAGGAGGGTCGTGGAATAGGCCTAATAAACAAGCTGCGAGCATATAAGCTGCAGGATCAGGGAATGGATACTGTTGAGGCTAATATAGCACTTGGCTTTGCTGCCGACCTGAGGGAATATGGCACAGGAGCAAGCATCCTTGCGGACCTCGGCATTCGTGAACTGATTCTTATGACAAACAACCCATTGAAGATATCCGGCATTGATGGCTTTGGCCTTAAGGTGGTAGGTCGCGAACCTATCGAGATGACCTGCAATGAGAAGGATGAATTCTATATGTACACCAAATATGCAAAGATGGGACATTTGCTACACGTAAAGAAACCGAATTCAAATACAAATACAAAATAAGATTATGAAAAAGATTGAAGGACAGCTGGTTGCTACTGGCATGAAGATTGGCGTTGTAGCCTCTCGTTTTAATGATTTTATCGTTGACCACTTGGTTAATGGTGCAGAAGATTGTTTCGTACGTCATGGTGGTAATACCGATGACATCACATTGGTGCTTGTTCCAGGAGCATTCGAGATACCTCTTACTGCAGAGAAGATGGCAGCAAGCGGCAAGTATGATGCTGTTGTATGTCTTGGAGCAGTAATTCGTGGTGCTACACCTCATTTTGATATGGTAGCAAATGAGAGTGCAAAAGGTATTGCTGCAGCAGCCTTAAAGACAGGTGTTCCAGTCCTTAATGGTATCCTGACCACAGAGTCTATAGAACAGGCTGTTGAGCGTGCTGGCACAAAGGCTGGCAACAAAGGCGCTGATGCTATGATTTCTGCAATCGAAATGGTAAACCTCAATAAAAGTTTATAGTTTATAGTTTATAGTTTAAAGTTTATAGTCAGTATAGGAGGTTTAATAGTTTAAGGAGTTTAAAAGTTTAAGGAGTTTAAGAGATTAAAGCCTTAGACCTTAGACCTCGGCAATGCCGAGCGGACCTTAGACCTTAGACCTTAGACCTTAGACATATGAAAATAGGTTTCGATAACGAAAAATATATACGAATACAGTCGGAACATCTGAAAGAGCGTATCGCAAAATTCAAGGGAAAGCTATACCTTGAACTTGGCGGCAAACTCTTTGATGACCATCATGCCAGTCGTGTGTTGCCAGGCTTCCAACCTGATAGCAAACTGCGCATGTTCAGCAAGATTAGCGACCAGATAGAAATCGTCATCGTTATCTCTGCTGAGGATATCGTGATGAACAAGGTGCGTGCCGATTTGGGTATTACGTATGACGAAGATGTATTGCGCTTGCGTGACGCCTTTATGGAACGCGGCTTTATGGTAGGAAGCGTAGTAATAACACATTATAATGGCCAGCATGCTGCTGACGATTTCAGAGTTCGACTTGGGCGCTTGGGTATCAAGTCTTATGTTCACTATCTCATTGACGGCTATCCACACTATGTCTCCCTCATTGCTTCTGATGATGGCTTCGGAAAGAATGATTATGTGGAGACAGAACGTCCGATGGTTATTGTGACAGCCCCAGGTCCTGGATCTGGTAAGATGGCTGTATGTCTCTCGCAGCTTTATAATGAGCACAAGCGTGGAATAGAGGCAGGATATGCAAAGTTTGAGACCTTCCCAGTATGGTCTTTGCCTCTGAAACATCCTGTGAATATAGCATACGAGGCTGCTACGGCTGATCTTAACGATGTCAATATGATTGATCCCTTCCATCTGGAGGCATACGGCGAGACAGCCATAAACTACAATCGAGACATTGAGATATTCCCTGTCCTGAATGCCCTCTTCGAAGGTATCTATGGCGAGAGCCCTTATAAGTCGCCTACTGATATGGGCGTTAATATGGTGGGATTCTGTATTAGCGATGATGAGGTATGTGCGGAAGCTTCCAAACAGGAGATTATACGTCGTTATTATGATGCTACAAATAAATTTGCGAATGGCGCCAATAACGAAGCTGAGATAAAGAAAATCCGTATGCTATTCAATCAGGCGAAGATTGATAAGAACTATCGTAAGGTAGTGGGCGCAGCCCTTCGCCGAAAAGAAGAGACAGGCCACACCAGTACTGCCATCGAATTGTCTGATGGCACTATCATCACAGGTGGCTCAACACCACTTCTAGGTGCTTCAGCAGCATTGCTCCTGAATACGACAAAATACCTTGCAGGCATAGATCATGATGTGAAACTCATACCGCAAGAGATGATAGAGCCAATTCAGAAAACGAAGGTGGAATTCCTGAAAGGGCGCAATCCACGTCTGCATACTGATGAGGTACTCGTTGCCTTGAGTGTGCTTAGTGAGCGCGACGAACGATGTGGAAAAGCCCTTGCTACCCTTCCGCAGCTCGAAGGATGCCAAGTACATGCAACGGTAATGCTGTCTGAAGTCGATAGAAAGATATTCAAGAAACTCGGCATGAATCTCACCTGCGAACCAGTTCATAAGAAATAGTACTTCTCAACTCCATATTCCCCTTCGGCAAGAACTTCTACGCCATCAACATTTGTGGCGTGATATTTGCCAAGCAGCGTCTTTCGCCTTCAGAATGGCGCCACGAACATATACATACCCTACAACAGCGTGAATTGCTGTTTGTAGGGTTCTTTGTATGGTATATTGTGGAATGGTTAGTGCGTTTGCTGCAGTATCGTAACGCAAAACGAGCATACCTCAATATCTCTTTTGAACGCGAAGCCTATGCCCATGAAAGAGACAAAGACTATGAGCAGCATCGCCATCACTATGCCTCGTTCGCATACATATGCAACACTTATTGTCGTTAAGGCATATAGTAATTGGTCAGGAAATAGGTTCTGTCCCAATCGACAATCTTCAGGTCGGACTCTTTTGCAGGGTGGATGTCGAACTCATCGAGGACCATCACCTGTCTGTCCTTCTGGTCGTAAAGCGGCCATTCCTTCGCCTTGCCGTCAGGGGAGATGTCTGCACTGAGTGACGGATTGCCGGTCTTGGCAAACTGTACCCACATCTTGCGAACGGTCTTGCAGAAGTTTTCATCATATATTCTTCCTGTGAACTCATCTAATTCCGGATGGGCAAATACTACTGACAGCTCTGAGGCATGTCCGGCCTTTATCAGTGGCTGGGAGGATTCAACCCTGTAGTAGTAGGTGTATGACTTGCCGCCAGCCTTGGTCTGTTCATCCGACAGTCTGATTTGTGGTGCGATAAACATAATCTGGCTGAAGAGTTGGACGGTTGGTTCGTAACTTTCGCCCTTGATCTCGTTACACCAACTCTCAACAAGTGCTTTCTCCTTGTCTGTCATCTGTGCGAGTTTTCCCGCTGTGCGCTCTTTGGCCCACACATCCCAGTCTTCTACACCGAGAGCACCCAAGAAGGTGTTCATCTCGTCTTTGTTACAGCCCTGAAGGAACTCAATGTCTTTGGCAGCACCGTTGGCGTAGGCTTTCCACGTATTCAGTGGCAGATGGATGCCGTCTCTCTCTGGCATCGTGCGTATGCCGAGCACCTGATAAAGTCCGAACATCTGTGCAAATGTGTCAGCAAACTTCTCGGCGCTGACCTGTAGCAGGTCGGCAACACTCTTGCAGCCGAGTGCCTCCATCATCTTGTTCGTGCATGCTATGGCTTGCTCCGTACTTCTTGTCTGGCCGGGGGCGCCGCTTTGTGAGATGACACGCTTGAAATACTGATGTGAGCCGTTAATCAGAGGAAGCAGTGTACAACTGGCAGCACCTGCTGATTCACCCCAGATGGTAACATTGTCGGGGTCTCCGCCAAAGCCTGCAATATTCTCATGTACCCATTTCAGGGCCTTGAGCTGATCCAGAAGTCCCAGATTCTGAGCATCAGGATAGTCCTTGCCGTCTGGCAGGTGTGACAGGTGGAAGAAGCCGAAGAAACTGAGTCTGTAATTGATGGTAACAACAATAACTTCGGGATTCTCCTGAATGAAATTATGGCAATCGTACTGTGGGTCAGTGGCTCCGCCAACATCGAAGGCACCACCGTATATCCATACTATGACGGGCTTTTTCTTTGCTGCATCATCGGCATGCCAGATGTTCAGGTATAGACAGTCCTCACTCATGCCATTCTCCATAGCAGGATCTCCTGGAGCCTGCATAGGGGCTTTCTCATAATAGTAGGCCTCATAAATGCCATCGTCAGGGGTGACATCTGTTGGAACTTTCCAACGTAGGTTGCCGACAGGTTGCTGACCTACAAAGGGAATGCCCAGGTAGGAAATGATGTTCTCGGCATTCCTGCCGACGAATGTTCCGTTAATACACTTGACGGCCAGCGACTTGTCGTAGTTGCCATCGATAATCTGCTTGTTCTTGCCGCCATACATGGACTTCATAGTGTCTTTGTTTTCTTGTGGATTCATAATGTCATTTTGCTTTTTAGGTTAGTTCTCTTGGAAAACATTTTCTCATTTGGGGGTAAAGATACGAAAAAACGAATGAAATAACAAATTTATTTGAATATTTCCGAGTGCGAAGTAAGTTCGGTGGAGCCAAAGTTACGAAATAAGTACGAAAACCAAAATAAAAATTAAATTGTTAGTTGTTAGTGGCTGTTTAACCTTGAAACCTGAAACTTGAAACTCAAATGCACGTCAAGTGCAGGGTAGGGGATATAAAAAGGAAGCCCCACAGCCAGCTAACCGACCATGGGACTCAGAGTTAGAGAGAGAGAGGTGGGCGTTGAGGGATTCGAACCCCCGACCCTCTGCTTGTAAGGCAGATGCTCTGAACCAACTGAGCTAAACGCCCTCTGCTAAGCAGTGCAATACCCTCGTATTTTGGATTTGCGGTTGCAAAGGTAATACTTTTTCTTGAAACTACCAAATTTTTTCTAAACTTTTTTTGAAAAATGTTTAAAATACCGGAATTTTTAACGGTTAAAGACCTGCAACCTGAAGCTTAAAAGGTGAAATGTGAAACTATACACTTACTACAGCCTTTCGACTCTCAATCTTCAACTCCAAACTAAAAAAATCAATTGAATTTTTTCAGCAGTTCGTCATCGGGGATTTCTGCTAATATGAGTTTTCCGTCTGGGGTGTATCTCTGGGTGGAGCATTCGAATAGTTGTTTGATGAGGTTGTCGATGTCTTCGGGCGACATTATTTCTCCGACAGGTGTTGCTGCTCGCTTTGCTAAGCCCAGGGCAAGGATGGTGTGTACCTCTTCTGAGGCTTTTACGCCTTGCTCAATAGTTTCGTTGACGAGTTCTCCTACCAGTTTTGTAGCGTCCATTCCACCTAATCCTGCTGGTACGCCATTGATGGAATAACTGCCGCCTCCAAGATTCGAGATATCAAATCCCAGATGTTGCAATTCTTCTAATGTGGAAGGGAGTTGATCGGAGTAAGATGCAGGAAACTGTATCACCTCGGGGAAGAGTACTTTCTGGGTGTGTGCATTATGCTCTTCAAAGGCGCGCTTGTATTTCTCAAACAAAACACGTTGTGATGCTCTGTGTTGGTCAATGATAATCATTCCATTCTCACCTTCGCACAGGATGTAGCGGCCTTTGTAGGGCTGTTGGAGAAACGAAAATTGAGAATTGAAAATTGAAAATTGAGATGTGAAAGATGTCTGAGGGTTGATGTCTGAGGGTTGATGTTTGATATCTGATGTCTGAGGTGAGGGGAATAACTCTTCCCAACTTTTTGCTGAGGGACGTGAAGAGGAGTTCTTGCTTGTTGCTCCCTTGAATGGGGTGTAGTTGGGATTGAAATCTATATGTGGGGCTTTTGCCATCGTGTTTTCATCGGGGGTGAAAACAGGGATATTAGGTTTACCCTCCTGGTCGAAATCTAATGATGTCGCTCCTGTGTAACGTCCGATGGCATCACGAACCGTCGCCATGATAATCTGCCAGATGGCTTGCTCGTTGTTGAACTTTATCTCTGTCTTTACTGGGTGTATATTGACATCAATATCTTCCGGATTTACTGTGAGGTAAAGAAAATATGATATCTGTTCTCCTTCAGGAATGAGTCTTTCGTATGCAGATATTACTGCTTTGTGGAAATATGGGTGTTTCATATATCGCCCATTGACAAAGAAGTACTGATGGCATCCTTTTTTCTTCGCGTTCTGCGGGGTGGCTACATATCCCTTAATAGTACATAGTGTAGTCTCTGTCTCTACTGGCACGAGTTCCTGATTGATGCGTTTGCCGAAGACGTCACTTATACGTTGATGGCTGTTGGCAGGGTTTAGGTGTAGCAGTTCTGTGCCGTTGGAACGAATAGAAAACGCTATATCAGGATATACCAATGCTATGCGTTCAAATGCCTGCATGATATTATTCATCTCTGTAGCATTTGACTTCATAAATTTCCGCCGGGCAGGGATGTTGAAGAAGAGGTTTTCTATTGTAAAGTTGCTTCCGACAGGACATGCTACAGGTTCCTGGCTGACGACATTGGAGCCTTCGATATGCAGCTCTGTTCCGATTTCGTCATCTATGGTGCGGGTTTTTAATGTCACCTGTGCAACAGCAGCGATACTTGCCAATGCCTCACCACGGAAGCCCATAGTATGGAGGGTGAAAAGGTCTTCTGCATGTTGTATCTTGGAGGTGGCATGGCGCTCGAAACTCAAGCGGGCATCGGTATCGGACATGCCTTTTCCATCGTCGATAACCTGTATGGATGTTCTTCCAGCATCTACCACAGAGACATCGATATTATGTGCACCAGCATCAATAGAGTTTTCGACAAGCTCTTTGATGACGGATGCAGGGCGTTGTATCACCTCACCTGCAGCAATCTGGTTGGCAACGGAATCGGGTAGAAGATGAATTATATCCATGGAATATTATGGATTCTGTTTTTTAGGTACACGTTTTGGAGCTTCACGACGTTTCTCCTCTTTTAATTCCAGACCAACTGTCTTTGGTTTCCATACCCAGATGTCGTCTTTGCTAACCGGGCGCATATAGTCAAACCAAGCAAATGTCGGGAGCTTGTGTTTTTCCGGAGGTGTCTGTGTGAGGGGATATAGTGTGCCGACATTTTTACACATCCAGATATGATCTAACTTCTTATCTGGTGTCAGATACATCTTCAGAGTGTCTGTCTCGGTATAGTTGAGGCCAATGATTGTCGAGTCGGACTCGTCTATAGGATAATACACAACCTTTACATTGGAGACAGCCCAGTTCTCGCGTAGCGCACCATCTTTAAAATACGCGCGCATGTCACGCGAGGAAATCTGGTTGTAGTGTATGGAGTCATCCATCAGCTCTACAGAAAGTGCCTGTCGCAATACTTCTGCATAACGCATGGTGGAGTCGTTGAAATAGCATTTTATCTCTTCTCCCAACAACTGACTGCCCTGTGTCCATACTACAGGGTCTTTGTACATCGTCATACAAGAATCTTTGGAATGGAAGACAAGAGAGTCGCAGACAGCCTGTACGTCATGACGGTAGGCACGGACGTGGTTATAGCAATATATCTCACGTTGTACGGAATCTGTATTGATATAGAATGTGCGAATCTTTATGGTGTCACCATGCATCCATAGGGAATCTTTCTGGGAATAGTCGATGCCGAGAGCATTGATGGTGGCATAGCCGTTACCGGTATTGTTGTCGTAGATGCAGTAATCTCCGAGAAGCATGTTTTTGTTCTCGGTATCATGGTATATGGCATTTCCGAAACCTTCGCTAATGCCTGTATTGTCGTCATTGAAAAGACTGTCGGCTGTAATTTCCTTGGCACCATTATAAACGGTAGAGCGACCATAGAGTTCGGATTTCTCTGTCTTGGTGTTATACCAGCAGTCGGTACTGTTCACCTTGCTGTCTTTCTGGGTTATTACAGAAGGTCCCACGGCATGTGCCATAGATGTCTTGTTGTAGTGATACAGGGTGTCAGTTTCTATGCGCAACCCTTTGTCGTTTGTCAGGACAACATTATAGAAAAACTCCGAATGGTCATCATCTGTAAAATGCCGTCCCCAATCGGCAACCAGGACATCGGTCTTGTTTGTCAGCTTTATTCTGTTTGAGCCATAGGCGTCGGCGATGCCATACATCCTGTCGTAATCGAGAGTGTCACAATAGAGAGTCTCCCCACGATGCTTCATGACAACATCTTTCCATGCATGTGCCATCTCATTGGTGCCGTCGTAATATCCATCCACACTGGTGAGTGAAAGGGTGTCCCCCTGCCACATGTGAACATGTCCGAAGGCTTCAAAGGAGTTGGACTCTTCATAGAAATAGGCACTGTCACAGGTAAGGTGCATGCCTTTGTGCATGAAGGCTACATTGCCCTTTACGAACTGGGCATCAGGGTGGGGGCCATAAGCATCATAAATCAGTTCATCTGCATGTTGCAGATAGACGCGCTGGTCAACAGTCTGCTTTTGAGAGCGTTGTGTCCTCTTGCGGGCTGCATAGCCATCTGATATTATAAGGCAGGCGAATGTCGCAATGAGTGCAACAATTCCTGCCCTTGTCAGACATGATGTTCTGCTGTAGCCCTTCATGTTCGTGTTTCCCTACAAATAAAATTATTTTATCCAACCTTCGTATTCAAAGTTACAACCTTTGTAACGGTCGTCGATACGAACGTATGTATTCTTTATCTTATCCTGAACCCATTTCTTCAGTACTTTTGCCTGTTCTCTTTCAAGTACTATGTGGCTCATCAGCTGGAAGTCTTCTGTTATTGTGGCCCTGTGTCCCTCGTTTCTTGCTTTGAGTCTTACAATGGCACATACTGTCTTACCGCGTGAGTTGGTCATAGTGAACGGGTCGGAGATTTCTCCCACCTTCAGATTTTCGATGGCGTGAGCTACCTCTGTTGGCAGTTCCTTCATCTGGAAACGTGATGTACGACCTTCTTCTGTGACATTTGCCATCAGACCACGATTGTTCTTTGTATCCTTATCATCAGATATCACAGTAGCTCCGTCTTCAAAGGAGAATTTGTTTGCACGAAGGTCAGCAACGATAGAGTCCATTCGCAGCATTGTCTCGTCAATAGCCTTCTGTGGTACTACAGGCTTTCTGAGGATGTGACGACATTTTATCTTGTCTCCCCGACGGTCAATGAGCTGGATGATATGAAAACCGAATTCCGACTCTACGATTTTTGAAATCTTGTTAGGGTCTGTCAGGTTAAATGCTGCCTGAGCAAAAGCAGGGTCCAGCATGCCGCGTCCTACATAATCCATTTCACCACCATCACGAGCACTTCCAGGATCTTCAGAATACAGGCGGGCAAGAGTGGCAAAGGATACTTCTCCCTTTTGTACACGATCAGTATAGCCACGCAACTCATCCTTAACCTTGTTGATTTCCTCCATAGGAATTCTTGGCTGGTTGGTGATTATCTCTACTTCTACTGTTGTAGGTACGAATGGCAGACTATCTTCAGGAACTGTCTGAAAGTATTCGCGCACGTCAGTAGGTCGGATGGCAACATTCTCCACAAGTTTTTGCTTCATGCGCTGTGCCAGTTCACGATTCTTGAATTCATCGTGCAACTCCTGCTTCATCTTCGTAATACTCTGCTTACGATATTCTTCCAGCTTCTCTTTGGAACCAATCATCTGTATCCAACCGTTTATCTGTTGGTCGATGGCCTGAGATATCTCGGATTCTGTGACAACAATACTGTCTAATGCTGCCTGATTGATAAAGAGCTTTTGTACGGCAATGGACTCTGGGATACGGCAATCGGGGTCGCCATCCCATTTGATGCCTTCCTGTTCTGCCTGCATACGAGCTATCTCGATGTCAGAACGCAGGATGGCTTCGTCTCCCACAACCCATACTACCTCATCAATATAATGTGGATTGGATATCTCGGGTTTTACAACCTTAGCAGAATCAACAGCGATGCTGTCATTATTCTGAGCAAGTGTCATCAGAGAACACAAGCAAAGTAACAAAGATAAAAAGAGGGGTTTGTTCATGTTATTTTATAGTGTTCAGAACGTCTTCATTAATAACCACAGGATAACGGTTCTTCAGCTCCTCGAGCCATTCCTGCTCCTTTAATTCCTGATAGTCGGCAGTAACGAGAGCACGCACATCAGACATCTCTTCTGGCTTCTTGATTACTTTTCCGAAGGTAGTAGTATATGGGAAATCTTTCATCTGACGTATCTGTGCCTTGTCATTCTTGAATATCTCCTTGTCAACAATCTTGTTGTCTCCTTCTTTGAAGATACCCTTTTCTACACGGATGCGAAGAATGGAGTCGTTATTGAAAGTAGTGCGGAGAATCTCAACCCATTTGTCGAAACTCTTTCCTTTTACACTTTTCTTGACGGCATCGATATCCTTCTCGTCGCGGGTATAGTATGCAATACCTTTGAATCGTGGAGTATCCCACTTATAGTTTGACTTGTTCTTGTTATAGAATGCCTGAAGTCCTGCCTCGTCATTGGCAGCCTTTTCCCACACATCACGGTTGCTAACTTCATAAAGCAGCAGGCCGTCATGATATTCCTGTATGAGATATTTCATATCTTGGCTTATGCTTGCCAAAGAATCCGAACGCATATCCATCACCTGCTCTGGAGTCTGTCCCTTTGCTGCTGAGATAGCCTTAAGGCGTGCCTGAGCCAATGATTCACGGATATGTCTTCTCTCTATGAAATTATAGATATCACTCTTCAGGGTATCATATGGCTCCAACTGCTTGTGTCCTGTTACCTTTATAATATGATAACCAACTTCCGTAAGAACCGGCTTGCTAATCTCGCCATCCTTCATAGAGAAGACAGCCTCCTCAAAAGCAGGCAGTGTCTGACCTTTGCTTATCCAACCTACTTCTCCGCCACGCATCGCACTACCTTTGTCATCACTCTTGCTTGTTGCCATAGTACTGAAATCAGCACCTTTCTTCAAAGCGTAGTAAACAGAGTCTGCCAATGCCTCCTTCGCAGATTTCAAGGAATCACTTGGATTTTGGCCTATCATAAACAAAATATGGCTGACGTTGACAAGTCCGTCAGGACCTATATTGTCTTTTGTACGCTGATATATGTTTCTGGCCTCTTGCTCTACGTCATTATCATTGATGAGGGTAGGGAGGACTTGTTGATCGCGATACTGTCTGAATTCTTTGTTGTATGATGTCAACGTGTCCAAACTTGCATCTAGAGCAGCTTGCACCTTGCGCTTATAGTTAGCAAAGAGTTCTGCATATTCTTTTACAGTCTTCTTGTCAATAACATCTTCTCCATTATTCTTGTTGTAAGAATAGACGAATTCAGACTTTGTAACAGGTTTTCCTGCAACAGTCATTATTATTGGGTCGTCAGCCTGTGCAAAAGATGTTGTTGGAAGCATCAGAAGCAGCAGAAGACGACTAGCGATTGATTTCTTCATGATGTTTTACTGTGGTCTTGAGTAGTTAGGAGCTTCTGATGTTATTATAACCTCATGTGGATGACTCTCCAGCATACCAGCATTTGTAATGCGAGTGAATTTAGCATCGTGCAGACTTGTGATGTCTTTTGCTCCGCAATATCCCATACCTGCACGCAGACCACCAACGAGTTGATAGATAACCTCCTGAACAGTTCCTTTGTATGGCACACGACCGGCAATACCTTCTGGTACCAGTTTCTTTGCCTCTTTTACACCACTCTGGAAATATCTGTCTGCAGAACCTTTCTCCATAGCTTCAAGAGAACCCATACCACGATAAGCCTTAAACTTACGACCATTATAAAGGATTGTCTCGCCTGGTGCTTCTTCTGTTCCTGCTACGAGAGAGCCTATCATAACAGAATGTCCTCCTGCAGCCAATGCCTTTACGACATCTCCTGAGTAGCGCAGACCTCCGTCAGCAATCAATGGTACTCCTGTTCCCTCAAGCGCTGAGGCAACATCATAAACGGCAGAGAGCTG
Organism: uncultured Prevotellaceae bacterium; assembly: GCA_946405805.1. Taxonomy (GTDB): domain Bacteria; phylum Bacteroidota; class Bacteroidia; order Bacteroidales; family Bacteroidaceae; genus Prevotella. Next base: position 41,151 of record CAMJIL010000011.1, read on the forward strand.
TGGTACACCAACACCGGCAACTACACGTGTGGTGCAGATTGAACCAGGACCGATGCCAACCTTTACAGCATCAGCACCAGCTTCTACAAGCATTCTGGCTGCCTCACCTGTTGCAATGTTACCAACAACGATATCTACACCAGAGAAAGCTGCTTTTGCTTCACGAACTTTTTCTATAACGCCAGCAGAATGTCCATGTGCTGTATCTATGATGATAGCATCAACACCAGCCTTCACCAATGCTTCCATTCTCTGGAAGGTGTCTGCTGTAACACCAACGCCGGCTGCTACGCGAAGACGACCCTTTGAGTCCTTACATGCCATTGGTTTGTCTGCTGCCTTTGTTATATCCTTGTATGTGATAAGTCCCAACAGTTTGTTGTTGCTGTCAACAACAGGGAGTTTCTCAATCTTGTGCTCCAGAAGTATTTTTGAAGCATCCTCAAGGTCAACCTGCTGATGTGTTACCACGAGATTCTCGGATGTCATCACTTCGTCAATAAGACGGTTGCCATCGCTTTGGAAACGCAGGTCACGGTTAGTTACGATACCTACCAGTTTGTTCTCGTTATCGACTACAGGAATACCACCGATATGGTATTCAGCCATAAGGTCGAGGGCATCCCTTACTGTCTTACCTGTCTTGATGGTAATAGGATCATATATCATACCATTCTCGGCACGTTTTACAATAGCCACCTGGCGAGCCTGTTCCTCGATGCTCATATTCTTATGGATAACACCAATGCCACCTTCACGGGCAATAGCGATAGCCATAGGGGCCTCTGTTACAGTATCCATTGCGGCTGTAACGAAAGGAATCTTCAGGCTGATGTTGCGTGAGAACTGTGTACTAAGTGATACATCGCGAGGAAGTACCTCTGAATAAGCCGGTATAAGCAATACGTCATCGAAGGTAATACCTTCCATAACAACTTTGTCTTCGATAAATGATGCCATAATTCTTTCTTTATTATTTTTGATTTTGCGCGCAAAGGTACGAAAAAATGCGTAAAAAAACAAGTAAAAAGAAAACTTTTATCTTTTTTTAGAGTATTTTCATACGAAAATACCCTCGGCAGCGCCAAAGGTATTCTCGAAATATGTGTTCTGTTATTTTAATTCTATATCTTTTGTGGGGGTGATTCTCAGGTGGTACAGGAATTGTCCCAGCAGCAACAGATAGAATGGAGTAGCGGGTAACAGATAAGCTCCGTTTGGGGCTCCGACTACTGTTGTTATGATATTGCTAATCAGTGACATATATAAAAAGGAGGATAGCCAAGGGATTCTCTTTTTTATCCTAATCCATTGTATGAGCAAAATAGTGTACAAGAGAATGAAGACATAGACACTGTTGACTAATGGTCCTATGATGTGTATCAGTTGCCCTTTGTAACGTATTTGGAAAAGTTCTGTTAGGGGTTCCAGCGCTGTTTTACAAAGTCTGTCATAACAGAATACAGCCCACCTGACGGGATCTTGATGAAAAGCCTTTGTGACAGTATCGTTTACCTCGGCAAGACTGTATTTAGCATAAAAGAATCTATCGACCTCTGCCCAGTTATGATGTCGGGGATATACTTCGTCATAGGTGTCGTTATAACCCTTCACTAATTTAGAACTGGTGTCCAGAAATCCTGCATCCTGTGCAATGAAAAACTGATTTCTGACTCCTATTCCGGAAAAGGCGAAAAGCCCATACTGTTTTTCGAAAGCCTTCATATAGCAAAGAGCACACGATGTCGTTATCAATACTCCTGCAATTCCGATGGCTGCTGCTTTCCGTTCCTTTTTTAGAAAGCATAGAAACCATGATACAGCTAGTACTGGTAAAAGGTATAGGTAGCCAGGCCTAAGGAACAAAAGAAATAATAACAGGGAGGTGAAAAGAGTTCCGTTGACTATGGTAGGGCTCTTTCTTAACTTTACAATAGTATAAATAAGGAATACACATCCGCTTAGCGCGAATGATTGTGTCAGTATCCAGTTGTTGTTGAAAGTGTACGCAGGGAAAGTGGCATAGAACAAAGTTATCCAAAAACTGATACGTTCTGATTTTACGAAATTGCTGATAGTACTGTAGAAGATACCAATGGAAAAGAGAAAAACCAGATGTTGTATAAATATTGTTATCCAGTAGCATGTGGGTATTCCGCATAGTTCCTTCAATATTCCAATTATGGCTGGATATACAGGAGTTCGTAGCAAATCGATAGTGCCATTAGAGAAACATTCCCATGCATCCATGTATGACAGGGTGTCGATTTCATCCATGTATTTCGCTCCTGGGCCTACAATGAGAAGTATGGCTTCCAGAATAGCGAGGCTATAGATTATTTGTAAATCTCTACTTAGTTTCATGGTATTCTTCCTCTGTGTTAACAGACCATATAGATGTTTTGTCTTTAATACCTTTTTTTATGATATCAACTGTTTCCATTGCAGTGAGCATAGAGTGGTCCATGTTGTTATATCTGTGTTGTCCGTTGCGTCCGATGCAATATAGATTTTCTATTTTGTCGAGGAAATTCTTAACCTTGTCTATTGCATAATAGCTGCCGAAGTAACTAGGATAAGCCTTCTGTATTTTCACCTGTGTAGCATCAAGAACATCATCGGCCTCAATGAATCCTATGGATATCAATTCCTTGACAGCCATCTTGATAAAGTCATCTTTCGGCATATTCCAGAGTTCATCTCCTTCGGAGCAGAAATATTCCATTCCTATCCACATTGTGTTTTCGTAGTCGTTTATGAGGTAGGGTGACCAGTTGTTGAATATCTGCAAACGTCCCACTTTTACGTCAGGCTCTTGGATATATATCCATGTGTCAGGAATTCGATTCTTGTATGTCGCCATGTGGGTTTCGTTTTTCATAGATAGCTTCTTTGCTAGGATGCCGACGGTGATGAAGTCACGGTAGGGTAGTTCTTGGGCAACCTTCTTGACATCTTCAGGTATTTCGATTCCGGAGATGGCAGCGATAAGGTCCTTTATAGGCATAGAACTGAGAAAATAGTTACATTCTACCCTTGTTGCCGTTCCTGTCTTGTCGGTAACCTCTATATAATCTACGGCATTTTCGTTTATGTGTATGTTAGTGACACAACTCTCCATCTTCACTTCTCCACCTTTGTCGATTACCTCTTGGGCTGCTGTTTCCCATAGTTGACCTGGTCCCAACTTGGGATATACAAAGGACTCGATTAGTGATGTCTCTACCTCTTTCTTTCCCTTTGTGCCGATGCTTTTTGTTATCATATCCTTCAACACCGTAAGTATTGAAAGTCCTTTTACACGTTGTGCTCCCCAGTCAGCACCTAATTTGGAAGGATGTATTCCCCACACCTTTTCCGTGTAGTCTTCGAAGAACATACTGTACAGCGGCTTTCCGAAGCGGTTTATGTAAAAGCTCTCCAAAGAGTTTTCTGGTCTTTTGTGAAGAGTGGCAGCGATATATCCGCATCCGGCTTTGATGGTGCGCCATATTCCCATGTTAGTGAATAACCGCCATTTGAGTGATATGGGGTAGTCAAAGAAATGGCGCAGGTAGAATATCCTTGAAACCCTCTGACGTTGCAGCATCACCCTTTCTGATACCTCTGGGTCTGGGCCGTCTTCGCTGGTTTCAACTTTGCGCCCTATGAGGATGTCGTCTTTCGACGGCTTGCCTTGTGATGGCATAAGGTGTTGCCAGAAGTCTGTCACGCGTTTGCTTTTACTGAAGAAGCGGTGTCCACCTATGTCCATACGATTGCCTTTATATTTCACCGTCTGTGAAATGCCTCCAATAACACCGCTCTTTTCCATTACGATAGGGTGTATGTCAGTCTGATTCAATAGTTCACAGGCGGCTGTCAACCCTGCAGGGCCTGCTCCTGCAATGATAGCTTTCTTCATATCTTACACGTCATTTGATGTGTTGTTTTTAAAGAGGATAATCTTTCTTCCGAAAAAATTCCAACCCATAACCAATATAGCGGTGATGAGCTTGGATAGCATATAGTGAAGATGTATGATGTCTGTAAAAAAGTACATCAACATATTATTTAACAAGAGACCTACAAGACCTATTATTCCGTATATGATGAATTCTAGAGTCCTGTTGGATAACTTGTGATGCCTGAATATCCACCATGTTGTCAGTATGTAGTTTACCGCCAGACCTGCCAGAAATGATATCGTAGCAGAAACAAGGTAGTGGAAGTGGATATATTCTGTCAGGATGTAGAGCAATCCGTAATCTACACAGAAGGCGACTCCTCCTACAATGGTGTATCTGAACAATTGCATTATCCAATTGTTCGCTTCACCGCTGAATAGTTGATGGATGATAGTGTTGGTATTCAAAAGCTCCTTTTCGAAAAATATCGTCAAATTTGTACGCAAAGATATAGAAAAATTATGAATTACAAAATCTAACTGTACCGAAAGTACAACGTCATTGCAATAAAATAAAAAAAACGTAATTTTATTTGTATTTTTCATAACTTAATTGTACCTTTGCATCGCAAGTGTATTTATGCTATGTTTTTATTAAATTATTTACAAACTTTCGGAAACTATCTCGTCCTGATGTGGCGAGCTATTGCTATTCCAGACAGAATGCGTATGTTTGGAAAGCAGTATGTCAAAGAGATGGCATCGTTGGGTGTTGACTCTATCGGCATTGTGCTTCTTATATCGTTCTTTATTGGTGCCGTTATCTGCATTCAGATGAAACTGAACATTCAGTCACCTTGGATGCCTCGATGGGTCAGCGGATATACAACACGTGAGATCATGTTGTTGGAGTTCTCCAGTTCTATCATGTGCCTTATCCTTGCTGGTAAGGTAGGGTCCAATATAGCTTCAGAACTTGGTACTATGCGTGTTACTCAGCAGATTGACGCTCTCGATATAATGGGTATCAATAGTGCAAACTATCTTATAGCGCCAAAGGTGTTAGGGCTTATGACATTGATGCCGGCATTGGTGATATTTGCCGATGTGATGGGTATCGTTGGCGCCTATGCGACAGCATATATTGGACAGATCCTTTCTCCAGATGATTTGACTCTTGGCTTGCAGCATTCCTTCAACTCTTGGTTCGTGTGGATGTCGATAATCAAGAGCTTGGTGTTTGCTTTTATTATAGCCAGTGTGTCTGCCTTCTGTGGCTATACCGTTGAGGGCGGTTCGGTAGAAGTCGGTAAGGCTTCAACATCTGCTGTAGTGTCTTCAAGTGTATTAATCCTTTTTGCGGATGTCTTTTTGACACAGTTGTTATCATGATAGAGGTAAAACATTTATATAAGTCTTTTGAAGACAAAGATGTCCTGCTGGATATCAATGCTGTTTTTGAAAACGGTAAGACAAATCTTATTATCGGTCAGTCTGGCTCAGGAAAGACGGTGTTGATGAAGAATCTTGTGGGCCTATTTACCCCTTCAAAGGGTGAGGTACTATATGATGGTCGTGACTTTGTTGCAATGAATAAACGTGAGAAGGCTCAGGTGCGTCGTGAGATGGGAATGTTGTTTCAGTCATCTGCTCTCTTCGATTCATTGACTGTTCGCGACAATGTGATGTTTCCTTTGGATATGTTCTCTGATATGACTTTGCGCGATCGTCAGAAGCGTGCTCAAGAGTGCCTTGATCGTGTGAATCTTTCTGATGCCGGAAAGAAATATCCTGCAGAAATCTCTGGTGGTATGCAAAAACGTGTGGCAATAGCACGTGCCATAGCCCTTAATCCCAGATATCTCTTTTGTGACGAACCAAACTCGGGTCTTGACCCACAGACGTCATTGGTGATTGACGAATTGCTGCATGATATTACGGTAGAGTATAATATGACGACAATCATCAATACTCACGATATGAATTCTGTGCTGGGTATTGGTGATAATATCATTTTCATCTGTCGCGGCAAAAAAGAGTGGGAGGGAGATAAAACGAAGGTGATGACATCAACGAATAAGGACCTCAACGAACTTGTTTTTGCATCAGAGCTGTTCAAGAAAGTAAAAGATATACAAAATGGAACTGGTATTTGATAATTTGTGGCTGGCATGGATAGTAGTCAGTATTGTCTGCCTTATCATAGAGCTCAATAGTGGTGACCTCTATTTTATATGTTTTGCTATCGGTGCTCTTGTATCAATGATTTTTGACTTATGTGGTGCACCGCTTTGGATGCAAGTTCTGTTCTGGGCCTTGTCGTCCGTGTTGTGTGTATTCTTTGTCAGGCCCTCCCTCGTGGCTCGCATTCATAATAAGCAGGAACGCCAGAGTAATGCCGATGCGTTGATAGGTACTACAGGTGTTGTTACAACAGACATACCTGCTTTCGGCTACGGATATGTGAGAATAGCGGGTGATGAATGGCGTAGCATTTCAGCTTCCGGTGAGGCTATTCCTAAAGGAACGACAGTGACGGTGGTGAATCGTCGGAGTACTATTTTAACGGTAAAAATTAACTAAACAATTAATAATTAAGGATTATGGAATTTGGTGTTGCTTTTCTTGTTGTCATCATTATTTTGGCAGTAATAGTCTTGAAAAAGACTATAGTGATTATTCCTCAGTCGGAGACAAAGATTATTGAGCGTCTCGGTAAGTATTATAGTACTCTTCAGCCAGGAATAAATATCATTATTCCTTTTATTGACAAGGCAAAAGAGATGGTGGCCCTTTATCGTGGTAGATATGTGCTGACCAATACTATAGATCTTCGCGAACAGGTCTATGACTTCGACCGTCAGAATGTTATCACGAAGGATAATATCCAGATGGAAATCAATGCCTTGCTTTATTTCCAGATAGTTGACCCTTTCAAGAGCGTATATGAAATCAACAACCTTCCTAATGCTATTGAGAAGTTGACGCAGACGACGCTGAGAAATATCATCGGTGAGTTGGAACTTGACGAAACCCTTACCTCTCGCGATACTATCAATACGAAACTTCGCGAGGTACTTGACGATGCTACTGACAAGTGGGGCGTGAAGGTTAATCGTGTTGAACTTCAGGATATCACCCCTCCAGCTTCTGTGCTTCAGGCAATGGAGAAACAGATGCAGGCAGAGCGTAACAAGCGTGCAGCCATACTTACCTCAGAAGGTGAAAAGCAAAGCCTCATATTAAAGTCAGAAGGTGAGAAGCAGAGTGCCATCCTTCAGGCGGAGGGCTTAGCACAGGCTCGCATTCGTAAGGCAGAGGCAGAGGCTATCGCTATTGATAAGATTACTGAGGCAGTAGGTAAGAGTACTAATCCGGCTAACTATCTCTTGGCGCAGAAATATATTCAAGCGTTACAGGATATTGCTACTGGTAATGATACAAAAACAGTATATCTTCCTTACGAGGCAACCAATATGATGGGTGCCATCGGAGGTATAAAGGATTTATTTAAGGCAGAGTAATAATAGGAATCTTCATTTTAATCAATGCTATTTCCCATGAGAAAGATATTAGTAGGTGTAATAAGTTTCTGTTTGTTTTCTCCTTCTGTTGTTGCAGATGAGAAATCAGAAGTAATGAATATCATCACTCGAGTTAATAATACTTGGCAGCAGAGCCACGGAGCACCCGAATATGGTGGCACAAAGGCTGGACTCAGTGCTTTTTGGGACAATGCTGTTTATCACACGGGAAACATGGAGGCATATAGTCTTATGAAGACTCAGGCGTGGTATGACTATTCCTTTGCTTGGGCAGAGAAAAATGCTTGGTTTGGCGCTACAGAAAAAGATAACTCAAAGTGGAAATACAAGAACTATGGCGAAGACCCGCAACATGTACTCTTTGGCGATTGGCAGATATGCTTTCAGACATATATAGACTTATATAATTACAGTTCTGCTCCCCAGGAGTCATGGATTGCGAGGGCAAAGGAAGTGATGTCCTATGAGGCCTATTCTTCTGCTGATGACTATTGGTGGTGGGCCGATGCCTTGTATATGGTGATGCCAGTGATGACAAAGATGTACCTCCTTACGGGTGATGAGGCTTATCTTGATAAGATGTATGCCAACTGGAAATATGCCAACAGTATCATGTATGACAAAGAGACTGGCTTATATTTCCGTGATGGTAAGTATGTCTATCCTAAACATACAACTCGTACTGCCAAGAAAGATTTCTGGGCACGTGGCGATGGTTGGGTGATAGCAGCTTTTGCCAAAGTATTGAAGGATTTTGATACAGCAAAGAAGCAGGGCAAGAAGGTGAAGAGTAAATATCGCAAGGAGATAGCAGAGACATACAAACAACTTGCCAAAGCTCTTGTGAACTGTCAGCAGCAAGAGGGCTACTGGACACGTTCTATCCTTGACCCCGAGCAAGCTCCCGGTTACGAGACAAGCGGTACGGCGCTAATGTGCTACGGTTTATTCTGGGGCATCAATAACGGATACCTCCCCAAGACCTATATACAGTCAGCCAGCAAAGCGTGGAAATACCTTTCTACTATTGCTCTGCAGCCCGATAACACCATTGGATATGTTCAGCCGATAGGGGAGAAGGCTATCCCCGGACAGGTGGTAGATAAGAAATCAATTTCCAACTTCGGCACAGGAGCCTTCCTGCTTGCTGCAAGTGAATACTGCAGGTTTTTAAGTCACTAACCCCTAATCACTAATCACTAATCACTAACCTCTAACCTCTAACCTCTAACCTCTAACCTCTAAAATAATGAGAAATACTACAACGCGTTTTTGGCTTGTATTAGGACTGTTGATAACAGCGCTTTCCTCCTATGCTGACACTGTAAGCAAGAGTGAAGCGTGGTCAAAGGCTCAACCTTATATGAAGACTCATAGCTCTATGTCAAGGGCGATGAGAGGTGTTTCGGGTGTTACTGCTGAACAAGAATCCCAACCCTTATATATCTTCTCCCGTGGTGAAGGGGAAGGATTTGTTGTCGTTTCGGGTGACGATTGTCTTCCTGCCATCATAGGCTATACGGAAAGTGGTGATTATGATGAGGAAAACATGCCGCCGGCTCTGAAAGCTATCATCAACCATTATGCAGAAGCCATAGCAGATGCTCAGGCACGTGATGCCAACAGACCATATTCTTCTGTTACTGCAAGCTCTTATGATAAGGATATTCCTGTTCTACTTACCAGCCACTGGCATCAGAATAGCCCGTGGAACAATCTCTGCCCGCAACGCAAGGATGGCGGTGGCAGGGCTGTGACGGGATGTGTCGCAACGGCATCTGCACAGATAGCTTATTATTGGCGTAATGAGGGCTTGAATGCTGTTAGCCAGTATGATACCCCGACATACGATTATGGTGATGCCCCAGTGACATCTGTCATCGTGAAAAAAGGTACTCCGTTTAATTGGGAATTGATGGCAGACAACAGCACTACGTCTGCGGGCAATGCTGCGATGGCACGTCTTTGTGTACTGATGGGCACATGTGCCGGGCTGACCTATGGTGCCAGCACGAGTGGACAAATTTATGAAATGCAAAAAGTTTTCCAAAATCAGATAGGACTGACACAAGGGGAATTTATCCAAAAAGACTATTACAGTCAGGTGGCATGGGAGAAGATGGTTATCAGCGACCTTATCTTGGGAAGACCGATACTCTATTCCTCTTATAATACAGACAAGGAGGACTGGGACGGACATGCATACGTCGTTGATGGTTACAGAACCGGTGACAATACCTTCCATATCAACTTCGGATGGGGCAATGGCTGGGATGGCTATTTCACTATGGCCGAGACGGGTCGTGACGGTATGGGTGGTCGTCCTGATCACCAGACGATGGTGTATAAGATTTTTTCGCCGAATATAGATCGTCAGTTTGACGTAGAGATACTTGGTGGGACACTTTATCAGTATCTCGACAATAAGATAACCTTCGGTGTTACCAATAACAGTACTTTTACAATTGAAGGACTGTATCTCTTCTGTAGTGAGTCAACATCGCTTCCTTCAGGAACCACTTTGGATGATGCCATCGGTTCCTATAATGGTGTGATAAGTAAGGGTGAGACGATATCTGCTGTGGGGGCATATTTCAATGAGTGGCAGAATAGCAAGGGTCTCTATTTTATTCTTACCGACAAGAATCTCAGCACCCTCTATGTTACTGATACCCCTGCTCCCGTGAAGGCTTCCAGGAGTTCTTTGAGACTTCACAATGTTGCAGTCGATAATGGCGGTGCCGAAGAGAAGACCTTTAAGTATCAGGGGCAGGAAATAACCCGTATGGTATACAGGGTGAATAGTGGCTCCAGCATGATGATGTCAGCAAATTTCAGCAATGATGTTACGGGCAGATATAGCTCTACACATTGCGTTCCTGTCATCACTGGTGTGGTATCGTCTGTTGATGCCGATGGTAATTGCGAGATAGTTGAAACGACGGTTGAGAGAGATAGCGTCTTCGAGCCCAAGGAGATAAAAGATATATCGTTTGAGTTCCATCAGCTTCAGCCAGGTGTGCTTTACAAAGCCTCTATAGGTGCTACGGTGGGTAATGGTAATGGTTCATTGTATATGCCTCTTAACTACGACGCAGAACAGTCGGACACTCTGGCTTTCTTTATGCTAGCAGGCAGTGATATGACAATAGAACGTGAAGGCTCTCGTGTTACCATCTCCGGTACAACCTTTGACAAATTGGAATATCGCGGCATCGCCAATGATGCTACAGTAACATCTATAGATCTCCGTAAATCAAGTGCGAAGATACCTTCCGACCTTGCTGTGCCAGCAAATCCTAATGCCATTGTCTTCTCTAATCAGCCATTGTCCCAGCAGTACAATGTTGTTGTTGACGGTGTCTGTTACGAATTAAGATTGCAGCAAGGATATGACTACGACCCTGCAGATAATTTCAGGGCGAAGAAGGCATCCCTTCATATTGATGGCACGACATGCACTACAGAGTCGTACTATTGGAATACTCTTATACTGCCGTTTACTGCTGCGACTCCCGCAGGTATGTTGGCGAGATATTACAAGGATGACACCAAGAATACCGATGCAAGTGCAGCCGTGATGAAGGCCGGTACACCTTATGTGTATCTGATGACACATGCCGTAGAATATATTGAGGCTACCGATGTGGATGTATATTGCATTTCCAAGATGCCTGAGAGTATCGGATATGAAGGCTATATTGGAACATTCTGCAATGCTGTTACCGACGGTGCGCAAGCCCTTACCACCGGTACATCTTTCGAAATGGCAGGAGCAAGTGTAGCAATACCCTCTTTCACGGCCTATCGCACCACTGCCATCTCTATGACGAATATGAATCGCACCCGTGGTATAGATGTCGGTATGCAGACTCTTGCAAAAAAATGTGTTGAGGCACGTGAAGTCCTTGAGCAGTATCGTAGCGAGAGGTCGGATAAGGTGATAGAAATCTTCCAACAAGCAATTGGTGATGCAGAGAATCTATTGACGGCATTGCCAGAGGTGTTTGATGATATCTTTAATGCTCAGCAGACAATACAACAGGCCCAGCAGGCTTATATAAATAATGTCCTTCCTACGCTTCGTGGTGATGCAAATGGTGATGGGGAAATAAATATGCAAGATGCGATATGTGTGGCAAATGCCATATTAGGCAATCTGGAAGCCTCATTTGACGAGAAGGCAGCAGATGCCAATCTTGATGGTGTAATAGGAATGTCTGATGTTATGTATATCGTGAACTATGTTCTTAACGGAAAATTCCCTGAGGAACAAGGTCAATAACCTTTAATCTTTAACCGTTAACCTTTAACCGTTATTCACCATCCGAAGGCTTTTTCTGTTGCGAGCCATTTGCCCTGGGCGCGGAGCACTTGTTCTACGATGTCTCGGGCACATCCTTCGCCACCATTGTATGGGCTTACATACGTTGACAGTTCGCGAATCTCGGAGCAGGCATCTTTCGGACAGCAAGGGCAGCCGCATTCTTTCATAATCTCATAGTCAGGAATGTCATCACCAATGTAGATAACCTCTTCGTTGGTGATGTTGTTTTCCTGCAGGTATTCTCTGTATTTCTTTATCTTTATGCCACACGACAGAAAGACATCCTTTATGCCCAAGTAGTTGTAACGCTTTGCTATGGCAGCATCATGTCCACCGGTAATGATGACAAGGCGCAGCCCCATCTTCACGGCCAACTGCATGCTATAGCCGTCTTTTATGTTTACGGTGCGGAGCGGATTACCCTCCTTGTCCATCTGAATGGTATTCTTTGATAACACACCATCTACGTCAAATATGATGGTCGAAATTCTCTTTAGGTCGTAATTTATCATGCCGATTGTATTCTTTTGTTTGCAAAAGTACGAAAAATAATTGAAAATTGAAAATTGAAAATTGAAAATTATGTTTTTTTCTTGCATTATTTCTATTTAAATTGTATCTTTGTGCCGCGAAATTATTTTTTAACCCTATAAATTAAACAATTTAGAAAATGAACATTAACGATTACAATTTTGCAGGTAAGAAGGCCATTGTTCGTGTAGATTTCAATGTGCCACTTCAGGATGGTAAAATCACCGACGATACCCGTATCCGTGGTGCAGTTCCAACACTCAAGCTCATCCTTGAGAAGGGTGGTGCCCTCATTATCATGTCTCATATGGGTAAGCCAAAGGGCAAGGTAAAGCCAGAGTTGTCACTCGGTCAGATTAAGGACGCCGTTGCTAAGGCACTTGGTGTTTCGGAGGTTAAGTTTGCTCCTGACTGCGCAAAGGCTGACGCAGAGGCAGCAGCTCTGAAGGCTGGTGAGGTGCTGTTACTCGAGAACCTCCGTTATTATCCAGAAGAAGAAGGTAAGCCAGTAGGTATCGAGAAGACAGACCCAGGCTATGATGCAGCAAAGAAGGAGATGAAGGAGCGTCAGAAGGAATTCGCTAAGAAGCTTGCTTCGTATGCTGACTGCTGGGTAATGGATGCCTTCGGTACAGCACACCGTTCACATGCTTCTACAGCTGTTATAGCAAACTATTTCGACAAAGACAACCGCATGCTCGGTCTCCTCATGGAGAAAGAGGTGAAGGCTGTTGATAATGTCCTCAACAATATACAGCGTCCATTCATCGCTATCATGGGTGGTTCAAAGGTATCTTCAAAGATTGGTATCATCGAGAATCTCCTCGGTAAGGTTGATAAGCTCATCCTCTGCGGTGGTATGACATACACCTTCGCAAAGGCACACGGCGGTGAGGTAGGTAAGTCAATCTGTGAGAACGACAAGCTCGACGTTGCTCTCGGCGTTGAAGAGTTGGCAAAGAAGAATGGTGTAGAACTTGTTATGGCACCAGATGCTATCTGTGCACCAGAGTTTGATAACAATGCTCCACAGAGCATTTACCCTTCAGACGCTATTCCAGCAAACCTTGAAGGTCTCGATGCAGGTCCTGAGGCACAGAAGAAGTTCGCTGCAGCCATCAAGGGTTGTAAGACAATCCTGTGGAATGGTCCTGCCGGCGTATTCGAGTTCGACAACTTCTGCGACGGTTCACGCGCTATCGGTAATGCTATTGCTGAGGCAACAGCAGAAGGTGCTTTCTCACTCATCGGTGGTGGTGACTCTGTAGCATGCGTTAACAAGTTTGGTCTTGCTGACAAGGTTAGCTACATCTCTACCGGTGGTGGCGCTCTCCTCGAGGCTATCGAAGGAAAGGTACTTCCAGGCGTAGCAGCAGTACAGGGATAATTTTTTTTGGATTAATAAATATTGTGAATCTAACGCTTGCACGTCATTATGGCGCGCAGGCGTTTTGTTTTTAACTCCTATTTAAATAAAGATGCATAAAATTCTTTTTGTCTGTCACGGAAATATCTGTCGCAGCCCGATGGCAGAATTTATAATGAAACACCTCGCCAGTGAGGCCGGCAGGGCAGAGGAGTTCGAAATAGCCTCAGCTGCCACCAGTACAGAAGAGATTGGCAATCCCGTCTATCCTCCCGCACGTCGCAAGTTGGCAGAACACGGCATCAGTTGCGAGGGAAAGTATGCCCGTCAACTGACACGTAGAGACTACGATTATTACGACCTACTCATCGGCATGGACACCTATAACATCCGCAATATGACCAGAATGTGTGGTGGAGACCCTGACGGCAAGATACGCATGTTGTTAGATAGAGACGTGGCAGACCCCTGGTATACCGATAATTTCGATGCTACATGGAGAGATTGCGTCAAAGGGTGCACAGAACTGTTAAATTCATTTATGCCGTTTGGTAAATAATAATCCTTGATATCACTTTGGTGCGGAATGATAGCAATTGTAACCATATTTTTTCATATCCAAGATTGCAAAATCACGATTAATTCTTAAAAAATGCAAGAAAAAGAGAAAAAAAGCATTTTTTTTGTTGTGAAAAAGAAAAAAAGTGTTATATTTGGGCCATAACACATTAAAACCTGAATTATGAAACAATTACTACAAAAATCGTTTTTAGCATTATTGTTGTTTGCTTATGGAACGAATGTATTGGCTGATGACTTTACTGTGGAGCGTGCAGTAAATTTGAGCCAGTTGGATTCATGGACAGACATCAACCAGTTCCAATGGGAGGAAATTGATCACGTCATACAGGATAACGGCGCCGAGATGGATGCCCTCAAGGAGGTTTTCCGTGACCCTGCTCCGAAGGATACGGTGGGCTTTTACAAGCAGATTTACGACGCTCGCGACAATCAATATATCGTCTTGCGTCTGGACAAGGCTCAGGGTGACCGGCCTTTCCACGTCCGCGTGACTTGCATCAGGAACTCGGAAGATCCCTCGCAGAACACTTCGAAGGTGTTTGCTGTTCATAACTACGCCTACATCATGCCGCCCATCACCGAGAACCAGATCGAGGTGAAGATTTGGCCGCAGGGTCAGGGTGAGGAGACGGCAAAGGCCTACATTTTCAACAGCCATAGCTACGGTTCGGCCTCCGTGCGTTCGGTGATGCTCGACAAAAGCCGAGTCGTTGATGGCAACTACACCCTGCAGCTGATTCGCTACAACAGCGACACGCAGGTGAGCGATACGACCTACATCAATAGTCTGCAGGTTGATAAACTCTACACCTTCTACGACTACGACAACGGCGACCTGGTGGAAGCCTATCTGATGGCAGACGGCTTCAAGCGCATCAAGCTCGACCACGAATGGTGGGCCAGGGATGCTGTGACCCATGTGAGTGACAATACAGTGTCGGTGTCGACGGGTGCGAGTATGC
>CAMJIL010000012.1 GCA_946405805.1 uncultured Prevotellaceae bacterium
CGCCAGGCTCATAACCTGGAGGTCGCATGTTCGAGTCCTGCCTCCGCAACAAAATAAATACCCCAACAGTTTTTTCTGCTGGGGTATTTTTATTGTCAAAAACTTTATAATTGTAAACTATACATCATACACTTCGCCTTCTTGGGAGAGAAGAGTGGGGGAGAAGACCTCTTGTGCTTCGTTGAGGAGAAGCGTTTCGTCTGCGTAGCGATGGCTGTAATGGCCCAGAAGGAGTTGCTGCGCATCGGCACTCTTGGCTACCATTGCTGCCTCACGAGCAGTGGAATGCATATACTTACCGGCATTGTCTTTCTTGTTGTCAGCATAGGTGGACTCATGATATATGGTAAGGGGTCCGGGACACTTGCTGCGAAGCGTTTCTCCAAGGGTTGGAATATAACGTGTGTCAGAGCAGTAAGCGTAAGCCCTGACTGGGATAGGGGGGAGCGGAATGAGTGGTTGTGGCAGAGAGGTGTTACGCAAAAAGTGTTGACGTGTGGGCTTCTCCTTAAAAAGAAAGCCGCAACAGGGTACGCGATGCTGCAGGGGTATTGTCTCGACAGTAAGGGAGCGGTCTTCGTAGATGACCTGTGACTGGGTGGTGTCAAGGGGATGGAAGATGATGTCATAGTCCATCGTGGAGAGGAACATCTTCTTTTCCATCAAAAACAGCTCTTCATAATGTGCCGGAGCATAGACATGAAGGGGTGCAATACGGCCCTGTAAACCAAAGGTGGAGAGCATCCCCATGAGTCCGAAGATATGGTCGCCATGAACATGGCTGATGAAGATGGCATAGAGTTTGGAGAAACTGACATGGGAACGGCGTACCTGTACCTGAGTGCCTTCGCCACAATCTATCATGAAGTATTTTCCTCGTATCTCAACAATCTGAGAAGAGGGATTATGGCTCTTTGAAGGCAGGGCACTGCCACAGCCAAGGATATGAACCTTGAAGGGAGGATTCATCGCATATCGATTATCTCTGCCTGTGGGAATTCCTTGGCATTGAAGGTGAAGGTGGAGTTATTCAATGCCTGATTCTTCAGATTGCTGATATGGATTGTTACCCATGTGCCTTTCTGGAGGAACTTCACCTCTTTTATATTATATGCCTTATCGACAAGGATATACATTTCGCTGATAGACTTTCCCTTGCCAACCAGATGCACCTGTGTGCCGCTGGCGATATTGGAAGAGGTGATGGTATAGCCCTTCTTATAGAGGGTGAGGAAGTTATAGGGGTTCATGCTCTGCTGGGCAGAAGCGCTGGGATGAGAGACGTTCACCTCGTCTGACTTCTTGTTATACACCCACTGTGTCTTGCCGTCGTACCACATGATAGCGTTGGACACACGAGCGCAGAACTTGTCACCCTTGACAGAGATAGTGCCGGAGTTATTGAGCTTTCCGCCAGAAATAGAGAAATTGGCAGTAAAGCCCTTTGAGATAGCTATCTTGTCGGCTACCTTATCGAGTATTTTCTTACCATTATCTGCAGCCATAACTGTTGTGGCGCAGAATAGCATCAGCATTGTGAATGCGAATAAAGAAATCTTTTTCATTATTCTATATTTTTTTACTCAATATTATTTTAGTTTGCCCCCAGGGTATTGATGAGCGACTGCAGCGTCTCTTCATCCTGAATGAGCACATCGCGTGGCTTTGAGCCGTGTGCTGCACCTACTACGCCGGCTTTCTCCAACTGGTCCATAAGACGTCCTGCACGGTTGTAACCGATAGAGAACTTACGCTGGATGAGGGATGTAGAACCTTGCTGGGTATTGATGATGACGCGGGCTGCTTCACCAAAGAGAGGATCGAGATTACCGATATCCTCGGCACCACCGCCACCACCTTCTTCGGTATTGATTGGCTCTGGCAACTCAAGCGGTCCATTATAGCCCTGCTGGTCAGCGATAAACTTATTGATAGCGATAACCTCTGGGGTATCTACGAAGGCACACTGTACACGCACAGGAGTTCCCTTATCGAGGATAAGCATATCACCACGTCCGATGAGCTGGTTAGCACCAGTGCCGTCAAGGATAGTCTTGGAATCGACGGACGACATTACCTTGAACGCCATACGACCAGGGAAGTTGGCCTTGATGGTACCAGTGATGATATTTACGGTAGGACGCTGTGTAGCGATAATCATATGGATACCGACAGCACGAGCCTTCTGGGCGATACGGGCTATAGGCAGCTCTATCTCCTTACCTGCTGTCATGATGAGGTCACCATACTCATCAATGATGACAACGATATACGGGAGGTAACGATGGCCATGCTCAGGATTAAGCTGACGATTGGTGAACTTCTCGTTATACTCCTCAAGTTTTCGTACATTAGCCAGTTTCAGGAGGTTATAACGGTCGTCCATCTCCTGACAAACAGAGTTGAGAGTCTTGACAACCTTCTTCACATCTGTGATGATTGGTTCGTCAGCGTCACTCTCTGGTGGTATCTGTGCCAGGAAGTGGTTTTGCAGAGGCTTATAGATAGAGAATTCCACCATCTTCGGGTCAACAAGGACGAACTTCAACTCTGCAGGATGTTTCTTGTAGAGTAGGGAAGTGATGATGGCATTAAGGCCTACAGACTTACCCTGTCCTGTAGCACCAGCAACAAGGAGGTGTGGTATCTTTGCCAAGTCAACCATATAAATCTCGTTAGAGATGGTCTTACCCAAAGCCAATGGCAATGCCATAGTGGTTTCCTGGAATTTCTTTGATGACAGAATGCTCTCCATGCTGACTACGCGTGGGTTAGCATTTGGCACCTCGATACCGATAGTACCACGTCCTGGAATAGGAGCAATGATACGAATACCAAGGGCTGCAAGAGACAAGGCTATATCGTCTTCCAAAGAGCGAACCTTTGAAATCTTGATACCAGGAGCAAGGGTTATTTCGTAAAGAGTAATAGTAGGTCCGACAGTAGCCTTGATACTATCAACAGTTACACCGAAGTTCCTGAGGACCTGCACGATACGGTCTTTATTCTGGCGCTGTTCGTCCATATCAATGAATGACTTACCATCATCCTCGTATTTCTTGAGCAGGTCTAGGGTAGGGTACTTATATCGTGACAACTCAGCCTTAGGATCGTAAGGGGAGAGGTCTTCAGGATTATGGGTAGTGATAGGGGAGGAAGAGGTCTCTTCTTCAGTACCTGTCTCAATCTCAAAGCCCACATCAGAACTGTCTGCAGGCTCATTATTTACAGGCTCAAAGGATTTTGGCTGCTGAAATTCTTCCTCAGCATTCTGTTCCATAGAGTCATCAACATATCCATTATCAACAACTTCAGCCTGATCAGTTTCTAGGTTGAAATTCACTGTCTGTGAAGAAGGATCATCATAGACGCCATTATAACCATCTTCTGGATTAACACCATCTGTTTTTCCATCATCCTTTCCAAAATTGGTAATGGTAAAGTTGACTTTGTCAGTAACCAATTTGAGAGGGTTGAAGATTTTGCGAATAAGATATATCGTTTCCGATGTAAGATAAACAAGGAAGAAGATAGCAAACAATATAAGTATTGCTGTGAGACCAGGCATACCAATGATATTTTCAGCCATCATAGCAATGAAAGCACCATGTTCTCCGCCAGCATTAAAGACATTCTCGAGCATCATAGGATTGATATATGCAGCAAAGCAAACGCTGCTCCATATCATTACCAACATCATGCAGAAGAACCATTTCAAAAGGTTTAACTTATAGACACCAATCATCTTGAATGATACCATCATCATAAATATCGGTACCATAATTGCCGGATAGCCAAAACAGCGTGCTATAAAGAAATATGACGTGTAAGCTCCCCAGGAACCGCAAATATTCTGGAAGACACGATCTTTGTTTACAAAATCGCCAGACATAGGATGTTCAAGCAAACTCTGGTCAGCTTCAGCTGTTGAGAAATAAGAAATGAAGCAAATAATCATTACAATTGACAAAACAAATAATGTAATGCCAACGGTGAAATTTGTTTTCTCGCCAGTGAAGTTATCAAATCCAAGAGCAACCTTAAAAGATGTCTTGCCGTTTTTATGATTTTTTCCTTTTGACATTATTGTAGAGAAAGATTAATTAAGAGTTAAGAGTTAAGAATTATCAGCCATCATACATCAGCCATCATACATCATACATATTCTATATCTATATATCCTATTTATCATAATCATCATTCCAATGTTAAGAGGAATAAATTTCCGAGAACAGCTTGGGTAATGGTGATTCTACTGATATTCTCTCATGAGAAACAGGATGTTCAAATTCTATTTTACGTGCTAATAACGAAATGCTTCCGTCAGGATTAGAGCGTTTGGCTCCATATTTCAAATCGCCTTTGATTGGACAACCGATGTGAGCCAACTGACATCTTATCTGGTGATGTCGTCCTGTATGCAGTTTTATTTCCAGCAGATGATATTTTTTTCCTGATGCCAGAATTCTGTATTCCAGGATTGCTTCTTTTGAATTCGCTCTCTCTAAATCATACGCATAGCTTTTGTTTTGTTTTTCGTTACGTACAAGCCAATTACGCAGGAGATGAAAATTTCCGTCAGAATTTTCTATTTGTGGCAAATTTTCTGTTAACACCCAATATGTTTTATGAACCTCTTGAGTAGCAAACATTTTATTTAGCCTTGCCAAAGCCTTGGATGTTTTTGCAAAAACAACGATACCTTGTGCTGGTCTGTCAAGACGATGCACAACGCCCAGGAATACATTTGAGGGCTTATTGTGAGTCACCTTGATCCATGCTTTCACTGTATCAGAGAGAGGGATATCGCCAGTTTTGTCTCCTTGAACGATTTCCCCACTCTCCTTATATACAATGATAATATGGTTGTCTTCGTAAAGAACTTCCATTTCTATTTATCATAATTCTACATGTTCATACCACCATCAGTCTGAATAACCTGTCCAGACACATAGCTTGACATATCAGAAGCCAGGAAGAGACATACATTAGCGATATCCTCAACCTGTCCACCGCGACGTAGAGGAATCTTCTTCATCCAGTCAGCGCGTACTTCTTCTGGCAGCTGTGCTGTCATAGCAGTCTCGATAAATCCTGGTGCTACAGCATTAGCACGGATACCCTTTGGTCCGAGCTCCTGAGCAATAGACTTAGCAAGACCAATCATACCAGCCTTTGAAGCTGAGTAGTTACACTGTCCTGCATTACCATGTACACCAACAACAGATGACATATTGATGATAGAACCACCACGTTGACGCAGCATTATTGGTGCACAAGCATGGATGAAGTTGAATGCAGACTTAAGATTTACGTTGAGAACAGCATCCCACTGAGCCTCTGACATACGGAGCATCAGACCATCCTTTGTGATACCAGCATTGTTAACGAGTACGTCGATAGTACCAAAATCTTCCTTTATCTTTGCTACAACAGTCTCTGTCTCTGCAAAGTCAGCAGCATTTCCAGCATAACCCTTACACTTTACGCCAATTGCTTCAATCTCCTTGCATGTAGCCTCGAGAGTTGCTGCCATATCATCGTTAAGAACCAAATCTGTGATAGCGATGTTGGCACCTTCTTGAGCAAACTTTGTAGCAACGGCCTTGCCAATGCCACGTGCAGCACCTGTAATGAGGGCTGTTTTACCTGTTAGTAATCCCATAGTAATATACCTTTATTAATTATAAATTAAAAATTATTTGTTTCTTTATTTTCAAAACCGTCCATACCTTCCAACTTATCAAAATCGTCAAGAGATTTCTTGTTGACATCGCTGGAGCGGCATAGAGCACCATATACGAATTTTGCCACCAATGGGCGCGAAGAGTCCAGAGTAAGTCCCCTACCCAATCGTCCGTAGATATATGGAACCTCGAGACCTTTTATGCAATAGTGCGTTATATCTGCCACAATATCAATGTTTTCGATATCGAATTCACCACTTGCCTTACCCTCAGCATACACTTTTCGGAACAAAGCAATCTCGTCAGCATCGAATTTCTTACGCACCTTTTCCACCATCCAGATGTTACGGAAGAATTCAGCACGCAAATTACCATTGCGGACTACTGTCTCACGAATCTGTGACAGGTGAGTATAAATAACCTCAATAATTTTCTCTTGTGGGCGCATTTTCTTCTCGGCCACCTCATCAAGTTTATCAGACAGGCGTTCCAATTCTGACTCTATGACAGCCGCAAAAACCTCCTCTTTACTATTAAAATAGGTATAAAGAGTACGTCTTCCCTTACCAGAGGCAATGGCTATGTCATTCATTGTGGTGCGCTCTACCCCATTCTTAGCGAACAGCTGTCGAGCTACATCTACGAGGATATGTCGAGTTTTGCTTATGCTCATTTGTTCATTCCCATTAAGAATTCGTCATTATCATGTGTACGTTGCATGAGATTGTGGATTTCGTTCATAGCCTCTATAGCATTCATATCAGCAATATGCTTACGAAGTATCCACATTCTATTTCGCGTAGTCTCATCCTGCAAGAGGTCATCACGACGAGTGCTTGACTGTACAAGATTTACAGCAGGATAGATACGCTTATTAGCCAGCTGACGATCGAGCTGTAATTCTGAGTTACCAGTACCCTTGAATTCCTCGAATATCACCTCATCCATCTTTGAGCCAGTATCTGTCAATGCTGTTGCTATGATAGTCAGCGAACCACCATTTTCAATGTTTCGTGCAGCACCAAAGAAACGCTTTGGCTTCTGTAGTGCATTAGAGTCAACACCACCAGTAAGAATCTTTCCTGAGGCAGGTGCAACAGTATTATAAGCACGAGCAAGACGAGTTATAGAATCGAGGAATATTACAACATCATGTCCACATTCTGTCAGACGCTTTGCCTTCTCGAGTACCAAGCCGGCAATTTTAACATGTCTGTCAGCAGGTTCATCGAAGGTAGATGCTATAACCTCAGCATTCACAGTACGCGCCATATCTGTTACCTCCTCAGGACGTTCGTCGATAAGGAGTATCATGATATAAGCCTCTGGATGATTTGCAGCAATAGCATTAGCGATATCCTTCAGGAGTATTGTCTTACCAGTCTTTGGCTGTGCCACGATAAGAGAACGCTGTCCCTTACCGATAGGTGCAAAAAGGTCAACGATACGTGTAGAGATGTTTCTTGATTTGGCATCGCTGGTAAGGTCGAACTTCTCTTCTGGGAAGAGAGGTGTCAGATTCTCGAAAGAGATACGCTCGCGCACCTCATGCGGATCACGACCATTGATAGACTTCACTGATGTCAGGATGAAATACTTCTTATTGCTCTTTGGTGGGCGTACAAAGCATTCTACAACATCGCCAGTCTTCAGCGTATAGCGCTTTATCTGCTGTGCTGTGACATAGATATCATCTGGAGAAGCGAGATAGTTATAATCGCTTGAGCGCAGGAAGCCATATCCCTCAGTTGTTATCTCGAGAACACCGCTGGCAGGAATAAGGTCTTTGAACTCAAAGTTATTGCTACTTGAATTGGCATTTCCTTTTCCTTCGTAGTCATAGCTCTCACCTGTCTGAGCATTATCGAACATATCATAATAAGGTATAGCCCCATTATCTTCCACTGGTATATCTTGAACAATGATGAAATCTGTTCCATCACCTGGATCACCTTCCCAGAATCCGAATTCATCCTGTGGATTATATGCCATATCTGATTCTGGCATCATCTCTGTTTCAGCAGGTGCCATTGTATAATCCATAGGTGCTTCTTCTATTGCTGCCATCTCTTCAGCTGCTGGTGTTTCTGGAGCCACAGTCTCTTCTGCCGCTGGTGCTTCTGGAGCAGGTTGTTCCTGCTCAGCGGCGGCCTTTGCTGCCTCTTCGCGTGCAGCAAGCTCTGCTTTGCTTGGTCTGCCACGCTTCTTCTTTGGTGGTTCAACAGCTGCTACAGCATCTGTTACAGGTGTTTCAAACAAATCTGGTGTTTCTGCTTTTTTCTTTGCCATTTTTTTATATAATTGACAATTGATAATTGATAGTTGACAATTCAAAGTTAATTTTGAGGGCTTGGAGGTATTTCCTGCTGAGGTGGTGCAACAGAGTCAGTCTTTGTGCTGTCTGTTGGTTCTGGAGCAGGAGGTGGTGGCGGATTGGTATGCAGGTGCAGCAGTTTTATGTTTCGTACAGAAACAAGCCTCAATGTTGTTGATGTTGGCTTTGTTGTTACTGCATCAAGATTTTTGCTTAGCATAAAGAAGCCCTTTATATTCTTTATGTGCAACCTGTCCTTCTCATTATTGAGTGTTATTATACCATGTCCGTCATGATTTAAAGTTGTCGTCATAGTGGAGATACTGTCATTGCTGAATGTCACCACCATTATGATAGACAATGATTTGTATCCATCCTGGAAGATGAATTTTGTATCACACTGCAGTGATATATTATCACCATCCTGGAATGTGGAGTCAGGAGTTATGTCGTACGACCATACATTATATGGTGGCTGTTGCATCAGCAAGATGTCGGAACCACCCTTCCATACATTTGCTGTGTCAGCCTCTTCTCCTTGCATTCCTTCTGACTTACCACCCAAGGCAATAACGTTTCTCTCTACTCTGTCTGCAAGATTTATGTATATCTTATGCAGTTCGTCAGCATGTTGGCAGTAATATGATATGGAATAGTCCCATTCCTGCTGCGTCAGTCCGTGTTTCTTCAGGACGTTTGCACGCAAAGCCATTATGTCAGACTCTGTGGAATAGAACTCTCGTGTTTCATACAATGCCTGTGCTACATGAAAATCAAAGAGCACATCTTCCATCTCCTTACTCGACAACACGCCATCAGGTAGCGATGGAGCACATGATGTCATTATAGACAACAGTGCGGTCAGCGTGCAAATGGTAAGAGTATGAAACAGTCTCTTCATTTAGAGTTTTTATTTAGTTTCTCAACTTTTCAATCTCAGGCCGACAGAACAATATCAGCATTACTACTGCTACAGATATGCATGCGTCAGCGAAGTTGAATATAGGAGAGAAGAATATGAAGGGCTCCCCACCCCATAAAGGAAACCACTCTGGGTATGTCGATACGATGAGAGGGAAATAGAACATGTCCACTACCCTACCCTGCATAAACGGCGCCTCGTGGAAGTATATTCCGTAGAACATACAATCGATAAGATTGCCTACTGCTCCTGCCAGTATCATCGAGAGGCATATGAGCCATACAGTTCTGGCATTACGATATATCTCGCGTCCTAAATAATATATAATGTATAGGCTCGCTAACAATCGGAACAATGTCAGTGCATATTTCGGAATAAATGTCATACCGAATGCCATACCATTATTTTCGATGTATGATATAAAGAACCAGTCTGTTATGCGAATGCTCTCATGCAGACACATATTATTCTTGACCCATAGCTTTATGGCCTGGTCAATCAGGAGAAGCAGTGCAACGAAAAGTGCGTACAGGAGCCCTTTTCTTATAAGTTCTATTCTCAATGGTTTCTCTTATTCTTCTCTTTTGATTCTACTGAGAGAGTAGCATGTGGTACCAGGCGGAGGCGCTCCTTTGGAATCAGTTCACCTGTCATGCGGTCGATGCCGTATGTCTTGTTCTGGATGCGTACCAAAGCCTGCTCCAGACCCTTGATGAACTTCTGCTGACGCTGTGCCAATACGAGCAGCTCCTGTTTGTTCTGGGTGATAGCACCCTCTTCAAGAATTTTATATGTAGGAGATGTGTCTGCGACATCATTTCCTTCATCATTACGTAATGCACGCATCATGTCCTGATAGTCTTGGTTTGCGCGCTCTAATTTCTCATTGATGATTTGCTTGAATTCTTCGAGCTCTTCATCGCTGTAACGTTTTTTAGTTTCAGCCATAGCTATTATAACATGGTTAAGTTAATAAATATTATTAATTCTTTTTGATAAATATCTTTGCTTTAAATTCTCCGAAGTCCTGCTCAGAACCCTCACCAGCATCACCTATTACGAGGCTGTTGGCAAGCACCTGGGAAGCGATGTGTTCCTTGAAGGTCTCGACAGCCTTCTTCAGGTCGTCATTCTCTTCAATCACAACATCTATTCTGTCAGTAATCTCAAACTGAGCATCCTTTCTCATAGCCTGGATTCGCTTGATGATAAGGCGTGCCATACCCTCATTCTTCAGTTCAGGAGTAATCTCGATGTCGAGGGCTACTGTTATAGTACCTTCCTGAGCAATGGTCCATCCTGGGATATCCTCAGAGATTATCTCTACATCTTCCTTTTCAATGGTTACATTCTCACCTGCTGCTGTAAGGACTACTGTACCATTGTTCTCCAGCTCAGCAATCTGTTCCTGTGTCATAGCCATAACAGCATTATTGACATCCTTCATCAGCTTTCCGAACTTCTTACCCATAGTACGGAAGTTACACTTCACCTTCTTCACAAGCTGTATGCCAGCACCATCTTCGATGAAGTTGAGTTCCTTCACATTTGTCTCAGCAAGTATTACAGACTTCATGCGCTCTATGGCAGCCTTGACTTCTGGGTCTGTAACAGGTATAGAGATAGTCTGCAGAGCCTGTATTACAGGAATCTTCACCTTCTTACGCAGTGAGAGCACCATTGATGTCACCTGCATAGCCAGCTGCATAGCCTCTTCCAGGTCTGTGTCGATATACTCCTCTGTTGCCTCTGGGAATTTTGCCAGATGAACAGAGAGAGATGTATCTTTCTTTGTCACCTCATTAAGGCTCATAAACAGCTCGTCAGCATAGAATGGTGCAACAGGAGCCATGATGCGGGCAAGAGTATTCAGACAGGTATAGAGAGTCTGATAAGCACTTCTCTTGTCATCACTTGCCTCATTACCCCAGAAGCGTTTCTTGTTAAGACGTATGTACCAGTTGGAAAGTTTATCAATAACAAAGTTCTGTATCAGGCGTACAGCAGGTGTTACATCATAGTCTGCAAGATACTTGTCAACCTCCTTCACGAGAGAGTTCAGTTCTGACAGCAGCCATCTGTCGAAGTCAGGACGCTTGCTGTATTCGATGTCTGCCTCCTTATACTCAAAGCCATCAACGTTAGCATAGAGTGTGAAGAAAGAGTATGCCTGATAAAGCTTGATGAAGAAGCTTGATGTCACCTCTTTCACACCATCGAGGTCGAAGGACAGGTTATCCCAAGGAGAAGAGTTGCTTGTCATATACCAACGTACTGCGTCAGCGCCATAGGTATTGATGCAATCGAATGGGTTGATAACATTACCTAAACGCTTACTCATCTTGATGCCATTCTTGTCGAGCACAAGACCATTAGAGATAACATTCTTGAATGCTACAGAGTCGAATACCATAGTACCGATAGCATGCAGAGTGAAGAACCATCCACGTGTCTGGTCAACACCTTCTGCGATGAAGTCTGCAGGGAATGCCTTACCATTATCTATCAGTTCCTTATTCTCGAAAGGATAGTGAATCTGTGCATAAGGCATAGCACCAGAGTCGAACCATACATCGATAAGGTCTGTCTCACGAGTGAGGACTGTGCCCTTGTCTGATACCAGTTTGATATAGTCAACATATGGGCGGTGGATATCTATCCTGTCATAGTTTTCCTTTGACATATCGCCTGGAACGAAACCTTTATCCTTGAGGATATTAGACTCCATCACACCAGCCTTCACAGCCTTTTCTATTTCGTTATAGAGTTCTTCCAAAGAACCGATACATATCTCTTCCTTGGTATCCTTATTTCTCCAGATAGGCAATGGAGTACCCCAGTAACGTGAACGAGAGAGGTTCCAGTCGTTAAGGTTTTCGAGCCATTTTCCGAAGCGTCCTGTTCCCGTTGACTGTGGATGCCAGTTGATAGTCTGGTTAAGGTCGAACATACGGTCCTTCTTTGCAGTAGAACGGATGAACCAAGAGTCGAGAGGATAATAGAGCACAGGCTTATCTGTACGCCAGCAGTGAGGATAGTTGTGGACATGCTTCTCAATCTTGAAGGCAGTACCCTCTTCCTTCATCTCGAGGCACAGGATGACGTTAAGGTCCATATCCTTGTTGGCAGCCTTCTCGTCATATCCGTTTACATTATATTTTGGGTCATACGCATTCTTTACGTAAGCTCCAGAGTGCTTCCAGTAAGATTCGTTGACACACATCTCGAGGAACTCAGGCTGTATGTCTTCCTTTATGAAATATTTTCCTTGGAAGTCAACCATTGGGCGTGTGTCGCCAGCCTTATCGACAATGAAGAGAGCAGGCACACCAGCATCTTTCGCTACCTTAGCATCGTCTGCACCAAAGGTAGGGGCAATATGTACTATACCAGTACCATCCTCAGTTGTTACATAGTCACCTGGTATCACGCGAAAAGCCTTTGCACTCTCGTCTGTTATCTTTCCGCTTTCGTCCATGCTGCAAGGCTTTACCCAAGGCATCAGCTGCTGATACTTTGTGCCAACCAGGTCAGCACCCTTTCCTCTCCACAGGATTTCAGGCTCCTTACCCTCTTCCTGTGTGAAGTATGCTCCCATGCAGCTTTCTGCGATGATGTAGATAGCTTCCTCATTGGTATAAGGGTTATTTCCCTTCAGGGCAACATAGTCAATCTTCGGACCTACACAGAGGGCTGTGTTTGAAGGAAGGGTCCAAGGTGTTGTGGTCCATGCGAGGATGTATAGTGGAAGTTGACAGTTGAGAGTTGACAGTTGAGAGTTTAAGGAACTCTTATCTACACAGAACTGTGCTGTCACAGTAGTATCCTTCACGTCCCTATAGCAGCCAGGCTGATTGAGCTCGTGAGAAGACAATCCTGTTCCTGCTGCAGGAGAATATGGCTGTATGGTATATCCCTTGTAGAGCAATCCTTTGTTATATAGCTGCTTGAGGAGATACCACAGAGTCTCGATATACTTTATATCATAGGTGATGTAAGGGTTTTCCAAGTCAACCCAGTAACCCATCTTGTTTGTCAGCTGTGTCCATTCGTCTGTGTACATCATGACATTCTTGCGGCAAGCGTCGTTATACTCGTCAACGCTGATTTTCTTGCCGATGTCCTCCTTTGTGATACCAAGACTCTTTTCCACACTCAGTTCCACAGGAAGTCCGTGAGTATCCCATCCAGCCTTACGCTTTACCTGATAACCCTTCATGGTCTTATATCTCAGGAACACATCCTTGATAGTACGACCCATAACATGGTGTATTCCAGGATGTCCATTAGCCGATGGAGGTCCTTCGAAGAAGATGAAAGGCTTACAACCTTCTTTTTCGTCTATACTCTTATGGAAGATGTCATTCTTCTCCCATTCAGCGAGAATCCTTGCATTAGTCTCTGCAAGATTTAATGTCTTATATTCCTTAAATTTTGTCATTTACTTTTTATATTGAATATTGAATATTTTCTTTAACCTTTAACCGTTAACCTTTACATCACTCCATTCTCATTGTCTTTGCTGGTCTTACTGTTCCGATGAAGAAACTTGGTATCACCAATACTGCTGTTGTTATGATGAGTGTCACGATGTTGAGCAGTGCTATTATGAGCCAGTTCATTTCTATTGGTGCCTCTCTGACATAGTATGCTGTCGGATCAAGCTTTACTATTCCGAAGTATTGCTGCAGGAGACATATTCCGATGCCTATCACATTTCCCCAGAACATACCTTTTATCACGATGCTCAGGGCGAGCCATCTGAATGTCTTTCTTATCAGGCTGTTACGCGCTCCCAATGCTTTCAGCAGTCCTATGGTAGCTGTGCGTTCCAGAATGATGATGAGCAGTCCGCTGACAATTGTGAATCCAGCCACACATATCATCAGGATGAGGATTATCCACACATTGAGGTCGAGCAAGTCGAGCCAGGCGAATGTCTGCGGACTCATGTCATATACTGTGCATGATGAGAGGGTGTGCATCTGTGAGTCGTAGGTGTTGTCTATCTTGCTCTTCACCCTTGCTGAGATGACTTCGAGGCTGTCGAAGTTTGTCACCTGCATCTCGCATCCTGTTACCTGAAGGATGTCATTTGTCATTCGCCATCCATTCAGTTTGCTGACAGTATATAGGTCTGTATAGCATACCACATCGTCATAGCGTGAGAAGTTGGTCTGGTAAATTCCTGTGATGGTAAAAGGCCTTGCCCTTACGTCGTCATCACTGAGGAAGTATGCATATACCTTATTGCCGACCTTCAATCTCAGCTTGTCTGCCATATTCTTTGATATGAGCAGTTGCTGAGTGCTTTTATACATACTCAGCTGTGGTATCTTTCCCTCTACCAGGTTTGATGCCATAAAGGTGGTGTCATAGTCCTCACCTACTCCTTTGAACATCACTCCCAGAAAGTCATTGTTTGTCTTCAGTACTCCTTGTTTCTGCGAATACCGCTGTACTCGCTTTACTCCCTCTATCTTCTTCAGGCGGTCTATCAGTTTCTCGTCTGCAGTAACAGGATTTGACTGGTCCAATGTCTGCAGAGTCATGTAGTTTGACACTACGATGTCAGAACTGAATCCCACCACTTTGTCACGAATGGTGTGTTTGAACCCTATCACCACACTGACACTGATTATCATCACTGCGATGCCCAGAGCCACACCCAGCATCGCTATCGGTGCCTTAGGCCTGAAATGACGCGCTATGTAGAAAGCTACATTCAACTCTAAACTCTAAACTCTAAACTCTAAACTTTACCTGGATATGCCTCCAGTGCTTTACGCAATACTACCAGAGCCCTTTCCAGGTCTTCCTTCTTCAGGACGTATGCTATGCGCACTTGGTTTGTTCCTGCCCCTGGTGTGGTATAGAAGCCTGCTCCTGGAGCCATCATCACTGTCTCGCCTTCGTATTCGAATTCCTCAAGACACCATCTGCAGAACTTCTCTGCGTCATCTACTGGCAGCTGGGCCATAGTGTAGAAGGCACCCATAGGAATTGGGGAATATACTCCTGGTATGCGGTTGAGGCCATCGATGAGCACTTTTCTGCGCTCTACATATTCATCATATACATCGCGATAGTACTCTTCTGGAGCATCGAGAGATGCCTCTGCTACTATCTGTCCTATCAATGGCGGACTCAGACGAGCCTGACAGAACTTCATCACAGCCTTGCGTATCTCGTCATTCTTCGTTATCAGACAGCCGATACGTATTCCGCACTCGCTGTAACGCTTTGAAACAGAGTCGATGAGAACAGTATTCTTTTCTATGCCTTCAAGATGGAAGACTGAGATATAAGGGCTGCCGGTATAGATATATTCACGATATACCTCATCAGAGAACAGATACAGGTCGTACTTCTTCACGAGGTCACGAATCTGGTTCATCTCCCTGCGGGTATAGAGATATCCTGTTGGGTTGTTAGGGTTACATATCATTATAGCCCTTGTGCGAGAGTTGATGAGTTCCTCAAACTGCTCAACCTTTGGCAGCGAGAAGCCCTCGTCGATTGTTGTCGCTATTGTGCGAATCTTTGCACCTGCGCTGATGGCGAATGCTATGTAGTTGGCATAAGCCGGTTCTGGCACGATGATTTCGTCACCTGGATTCAGGCACGCCATGAAGGCGAACAGTATAGCCTCAGAACCACCGCTGGTAATGATGATATCATCTGGTGTTACTTTGATATTGTATTTGTCATAATATCCCACCAGCTTTTCTCTCAGCGACTGATAACCCTGTGACGGGCTGTATTCAAGAATGTTTCTGTCAACATTCTTCAAAGCATCGAGTCCTACCTGTGGTGTTGGCAAGTCAGGCTGTCCTATATTTAGATGATACACCTTTGTGCCACGCTTCTTTGCAGCAGCAGCAAGGGGTACGAGTTTACGTATTGGCGACTCTGGCATTTCAACGCCACGTTTTGAAATAATTGGCATATATTTGAATCTTAAACTTGAATCTTGAAACTTGAAACTTGAAACAAAAAAAGAGGGCCGCACCAGTGATGTGATGAAAACTCCGAGTTTTGTGTTTAGAGTGCTCTCCGCTTTTGTAATCCACCGGCTCTTCGGCTAAGACTTGCGTCTATGTGGCCCGCCATAGGCAAGAGAAACGGTCTCTGAGTTTCGATTATTTGATGAGTATCCCTATCGAACCGATACGACCCCTATATAAATTTTGCGTGCAATGCTGCGATTAAGCGAGTACAGAATGATGCTTGCATCAATTATGTCGAGCGTGAGCAGTATCGCGTTTGAATTTTTAATTCAGTGCGCAAAGTTACAAAAAAGTTATGTATTACGCAAAAAAAAACAATTATTTTTGATTTTTTTTATTGAAAAACTTTAACCGTTAACCGTTAACCTTTAACCGTTACCATAGCTTTCATCACCCTTCTCGCCTCTCTCCATCGAGGAAAATACTTATCCATAAGAGCATGAAAACGGGCATTATGACTGGGCTCCAGCAGATGACATAATTCGTGTACAACAACGTGTTCTACGCACCATTCCGGAAGCAATAACAGATACAAAGAAAAGCACACAATTCTCTCCCTCGTTTTGCACGTTCCCCAACGTGATATCATAGCCCTGTAACGTATCTCCTGAGGCCTTACACCCATCACCTGAGAATAACGCTCCACCATAGGCACGACAAGGGCTTGCATGCGATTCTTTGCCTCACGTTTCCGGGCAGCAGTATTCAGTTGTAACTGGTCATAGAAAGCCTCTCTTGATTGCTGTCGGTTGAGAGTCTTTTCGCGAGCCTTTACTATCCATTCACGATTCCTCTCAATAAACTCCTCAATCCTCGACTTAGGCATACCAATAGGAGCAGAAATATGCACATCCCCACTCTTGACTATCCGCATAGTCAACCGCCGAGTCCTCCTATATGTCACCTGTATAGCCATTTTCGGGGTGCAAAGGTACGATTAAGTGAGTAAAATACCAAACAAAAGGAAAAAATATTTTAATTTTTGCTTGATAATTAAACTTTTTTGTCTATAGTGATGATAGTTGACAGTTGACAACCACCCTTGTTTATTTTGAGAAATTTAGTTCACTTTATATATATAATATAAATATTATATATAATAAAGTGGCTCTGCAAAAAGCCCCACCCTTGCAAAAATAAATCACCCCCCCTGTCATCGTTGTCATCGTCATCGATGCCAGTTATGGGTAAGTGATAAAAATTTACCATTAAGGGAAATTTTTTTTTCATCGGGGAGAAAAATTTTTTCCCTCCCGAGGGAACAAAAAAAAAGCCTTATTTCATAAGAATCCTAAGGAAAATATAAGCCCCAAATCAAACGATGACAGATGACAGCGATGACACCCACCCTAATTTATTTTGAAATAGTTTAACAACTCTTTGTAGTTATCTTGAGCTGCGAGGCAGGTGTCTGTGAGGTATCCGTTGATATGTCCCCATTCGTGGAGTCCGCGATAATAGAACATCTTCAGTTCGTCGGTAATGATAAATGGTACAAAGTTGTGGTGCAGGCATTCCTTGAACATTATAAGGCGCCCTACCCTTCCGTTGCCATCTTGGAAGGGGTGGATTTTCTCAAAGCAGACATGGAAGTCGAGGATATCTTCAAAGGAGGGTCGCTTCAGGGCATTATAGGTTTTCAGCAGTTGTTGCATCTGTTGATGCACCTCATTTGGTGGACATGTTTCCATACCACCCACTTCATTGGGCAAACGTTTATAATCACCTACGGCAAACCATTCTTTCTGGCTGTCTGAAGTACCTGCCTTTAATAATTGATGCAGATGCTTGATGAATGCTTCAGAGAGTTTGTCTGTAGCATGGTCTATGATATAGTCGATGCAACGGAAGTGGTTGAGGGTTTCCAGAATATCATCTACATTAACTGTAGCATCAGTAATATCTATAGTGTTTGTCTCGAAGATATAGCGTGTCTGATCGTGTGTAAGCCGACTACCCTCGATATGGTTGGAGTTATAGGTAAGGTCTATCTGAGTGCGATGATAGATACCTCCCTTCAAACGGCTTTCTTTTTGTTCTTTGAGAGCCGTGAGCAGAGGTGAGAGTTTCTTACTTGAAGACTTACGTCCTGGCATAACAGCATCAGTGGGAATATTCCATGTCTTTCCTGTCAGGAAGGCTCCTTCTATTTTTCCGCTGGCGCAATAGTTGCGAGCTGTTCGTTCGGAGATGCCGAAACGTTCTGCAAACTGACTGACTGATATATACTCCATTTTTCTCTATCGGCAAGGTTTCTTAATAATATTTCGGTGCAAAGGTAACACTTTTTGCCGATACCGGCAAGAAAAAGACGAATTTTCTTTTACTTAGCAGTCATAAAAGATTTAGAATTTATTTTTCTTCTTTCTGGAGGTCATTAAGCATTTTTTCCAAGTCTGTGCGTTTTAATGTTTCATGACTATTCCAGAATTCCTGGTTGAAACGACGCTTTTTAATCTGTTTTCTCAGGTCGAATATGTAATATGACTTCTTTTGTGAATCGAGCTTGTTACGTCCTGTATTATATAATAATGACAGAAAACGATAGTCATGCTGTTTGTCTTTATAAGCGGAATTGATTATTACAGACGTTACTTCCGGGAACTTGCGTTCTATGCTGAATGAGACATCGAAAGATATGTCAATGGGCAGTGTTTCTCCATCAATGCTTCCCTCTATACTTCTATGTACCACAGTAAGATTTCTTATCTTTCCCAGCATCTTTACTGGCAACAGTTGTTCTGCATCTACATAGAGGGTTCCAGTGACTATTTTATTAAAACGTGATTCCTTGTTTGGAGAGAACTGTATCTCATAAAGAGTCTGTCCATCATATTCCACTTTGCTTATGCTTGTTTCATAATGGTCATTGAAATGCAGGTCGAGCGGAACTATGGTTTCAATGTAGGAGAATCGCTTATTGTCTTTTTCCAACAGCCTAATCTGTGACAGCTTATAAAGGTCTGCACCATAGAACACATCCCCACCCTCTGCGATGCGCCCAGTAAACAACTTAAAACTTGAAGCCCTTAATGCACAGTAGGCATCAAAAAAGGCTTCCATCATGTTACGTTGGGTACCATCGACAAAGGTGGATTGACGAAAGAAATAGATACTCTTTTCGTCATTCCATTTCTTTAATGCCTTAGCAGTTTTTCTGGTAATATCTTTTATCAAACTATAAGCAGGCAACACAACGACTTCCGGCAGATATTGCATTGACGCCTTCAGCCACACTACCTTTGGCAATTCGCTTGCAACGACACTTACGGACTTATGCCCCAGGAAAGTAATTCGTATAACATCACTTGGGGTTGCTACCAATGCAAATTCTCCCTGACTATTACTCATTGTTGCCAGCCTACCTTGACAATAGATGTGAGCAAATGGCAAAACCTCGCCTGATTCCTTATCCTTCACAACGCCCTCCAATATCCTCTGCGCCTGTATTTGCAAGGATGTCAGTATAACTAATATAATAAGGAATAATCTATGTTTCATCTATCTCACGTCCAGAATTCTTTTTCGTCTGTTTTTTGCATCTGGCTTTGGCACTTGGGACAGGTGTGCATATCCCATAATCTGATGTTGTCATTACCACATTTGGGACAAAGTCTGCCGACTTCGCAGCTGAAGGATGGAGCAACATCGGCTATGATGCCTCCAACAACGATATTCTGGATACTGTTACATTCTGGGCAGTATATGGCACTTATCTTCTGACGAAAGTGTCCCCTACCCTCATATACTTCTGCAGAATAACCACAATTATTGCAACGATATGTATGTTTCCATGCCATATTCTGGTGCAAAGATAATAATAATATGTGACACAATAAGGAAGAAAATGAACTTTTTTGTGGAAAAATTTGCATGATTGGAATCTTTTGCATACTTTTGCACAGCATTTTGCGTACTAAATTCGATTGAATACTAACAAAGAAAATAAAACAATTCCGAAATAAACAACAACATGGAAGACTCTCAAGAAAAGCATCTTTATGCAACCAAAGAGGAAGTGCTGGAACGCGTTAAGACACTTGCTCACGGAGAAGAAGAAATTACAAAAGCAGAGCTGGATCATCTGAAGACAGCATTCTATTTCCTGCTGAACCAAGAGCGTGAAGCCTCAATGAAGGCCTTTCTCGATGGTGGTGGTGATGCCTCAGAATATGTGGTAGAACAAGACCCTGTTGAGGAAGAGTACAAGGCTGAGATGGCGCTGATAAAGGATAAGCGTCAGGAACTCTTCAAGCAACGTGAAGAGGAAAGACAGGCTAATCTGAAACGCAAGCAGGAAATAATAGAACGCATCAAGGCCCTCACAGAAGCAGAGGATATTCATGAGGCGTATAAAGAGGTGAAGAGTCTTCAGGATGAGTGGCACGAGATAAAGTCTGTACCACCAGAGAATGCTGCCGAGCTATGGAACAGCTACAAGCTGTGTCTGGAGCAATTCTATGACCTGCTGAAGTTGAATTTCGAAGCTCGTGAATATGACTTCAAGAAGAATCTTGAGGCAAAGACGGCACTCTGCGAAGCAGCAGAAAAACTGGGCAATGAGGAGGATGTAATCAGTGCCTTCCACAGCCTTCAGGAACTGCATAACCAATTCCGCGAAATAGGACCTGTAGCAAAAGAGTTGCGTGAAGAGATATGGCAACGTTTCAAGGCTGCCAGCAGCATCGTCAACAAACGTCATGCAGAGCATTTCGACAATATTCGCAAACAGGAGGAAGAAAACCTTGAGAAGAAGGCCGAATTGTGCGACAAAGTCGAGATGATAAATATAGAAGAACTGAAGAATAGCAACGACTGGGAATCAAAGAGTAAGGAAATCATTGATATTCAGGCAGAATGGAAGAAGATTGGCTTCGCTCCAAAGTCTATGAATGTAAAGATTTTTGAACGCTTCCGTGCTGCTTGTGACAGATTCTTCTCTGCTAAGAATGAGTTCTTTACACAACTCAAGGAAAGTTTCCAGGAAAACATTACCAAGAAAGAAGAATTGGTAAAGGCTGCACAGGCTCTGCAAGACTCTACAGAATGGAAGGCGACAGCCGACAAGATGATGGAGTTGCAGAAACAATGGAAGACTGTCGGTATGGTGCCAAGAAAAATTGGTGACCAGCTGTGGAATGACTTCCTTGCCGCTTGCAACAAGTTCTTTGAGGCTCGTAATGCTGCAACTGCTGGTGCTCGTTCTGAGCAGCAGGAAAACCTGCAGAAAAAGCAGGAAGTAGTAGCAAAGATTAAGGCTTTGGCAGAAAATGACGAAGAATGCACTCAGGAGGCTATCAAGGCCCTGCAGGACGAATATGCTGCCATCGGTCATGTGCCATTCAAAGAGAAAGATAAGCTGTATGATGCTTATCGTGAGGCTCTGGACGAGGCATACGGAAAGATGCGAAAGATGCGCAGAAATGCTGCAAGAGCCAATCATTCTTCTCAAGGCGGTGGGCATCCAATGTCTGCTCAGAAGAGATATAACGAGAAGAAGGAAGAGCTTGCTACAATGGAGAATAACCTCCTATTCCTGACTGCTTCAAGCAAGAAGGGCAACAGCCTTATCGATACCATGAAGCAGAAGATTGAGCGACTCAAAGAAGAACTTGAAGAGCTGAAAGAAGAACTGTAACGGTTAACGGTTATCGGTTAACGGTTAAAGAAAAACGTTAAAATTTCGCACGTGCACAATATATTTTGTGTGCGTGCGTTTTTCTATTAGTGCGCATAATACCGCACACATGCATATGATAGAATACATTAAAGGCGAACTGACTGAGATAAACCCTACAGAAGTTGTTGTAGAGGTGAATGGCATAGGATATCTTTTAAACATATCCCTCAATACTTTTACTGCCATACAGGGCAAGAAAGAAGTAAAGCTGTATGTTGACGAGTCTCTCGTAACAGGAGGTCGTGACGACAGCTATACCCTCTATGGTTTTTACAATAAGCAGGAGCGTGAGATATATCGCATGCTGATAACGGTAAGCGGTGTCGGCAGCAATACTGCCCGCATGATACTCAGTGCCACAAGTGCTACAGAATTGGTCAATATCATCGCTTCAGGCAATGAGAAAGCTCTGAAGGGTGTAAAGGGAATCGGGCTGAAGACAGCACAACGCATCATAGTTGACCTGCGAGACAAGATGACACAGAGTGGACTTATTGCTGAGACATTTGATGCTGGCAACATGGGCGAAGCAGGAAAGTTGGATACCAACATCAACAGCCAGACAAGAGAGGAAGCTGTTGGAGCCCTCACTATGCTTGGTTTTGCACAGACACCAAGCAGCAAGGTTGTTACAGAAATTCTGCGTGGCAATCCTGATATGCCTGTAGAACAGGTTATCAAACAAGCTTTGAAACTCATTAAGTGAAGAAACTGACTCTCATACTAATGCTTATGCTGGTCATCGCAGGTTCTGCTATGACCTATTCTCGCATAATGCCTGACGACGAGCCAGAGAATGATGACAAAAAGAAGACTGAGGAGGTAACACCTCGATGGAAGGTACAGAAGACAACGCCTGTAACCTATGACGACATGCAGACAAAATCTGCTGACTTGCAGGATCCTGAAAACCTGAAACAGGAGATAGTATATAACGACACTTTAGAGCGTTATGTCATTGGTAAAAAGATAGGAAACACATGGGTGGCTACCCCCATCATGATGGACCAGCAGGAATTCACAAAATGGACAGAAAAACATCTCTTCTCTGACTACTTCCGCCAGAAGAATGCTGAGATTTTCGAGAAGAAGGGTAAAGAGAAATTTGACTTTACTGATATGCACTTCGACCTTGGTCCTGCAGAAAAGATTTTCGGCCCTGGAGGCATCAGGATAAAGACGCAGGGAACTGCAGAAATAAAACTGGGTGCAACATTGAAGAATATTGATAACCCTTCACTCCCTATCCGTAATCGAAAGACAACAACAATAGACTTTGACGAGAAGATTAACGTCAATGTCACTGGTAGCATCGGTGACAAGATGAGGATGAATCTGAACTACAACACAGACGCTACCTTCGATTATGATGCCCAAAACCTGAAACTGAAATATGAGGGCAAGGAAGACGAAATCATAAAGCTCGTTGAGGCAGGTAATGTTTCCTTCCCAAGCAACTCTTCACTCATTCAGGGAGCACAGTCGCTCTTTGGTATCAGAACAGATATGCAGTTCGGAAAATTGAAACTGCAAACTGTTGTATCACAGAAGAAATCAACCTCATCAAGTGTCAGCACAAAAGGTGGTACACAAACTACCCCATTCGAATTAAATGTTGCCAACTACGAAGAAAACCGTCACTTCTTCATGGGTATGTATTTCCGTGAGAACTATGACCGCTGGATGGCAACACTCCCTAACGTAATAACTGGTATCACTATCAATCGTGTAGAGGTTTGGGTAACAAACAAAACCGGATCATCTTCAAACACTCGTGACATCATTGCTTTTGCTGATTTAGGTGAGAGTGCCAGCGCTACCAATCCTAATAGAGGAAGAGTTGTCGGCACCAGCACTAATCCCCAGAATGCTGCCAGCGGACTCTACACCCAACTGAACAGTCAGTATGTAGAAGCTCGTAATGTCAGTATGACAAGTGAGGTGTTAGCAAATAGCGGACTCAACTATGAGAAGATAGAGAAGGCTCGCCTGCTGTCATCATCAGAATATACTGTCAACAAAGCTATGGGTTACATTTCTTTGAAGACCCAGTTGCAAACAGATCAAGTGTTGGCAATAGCATATGAATACACCTATAATGGTATGACATATCAGGTGGGTGAATTCTCTTCTGATAATACAGATGTCTCTAGTGCTATTTTTGTTAAGTCGCTGAAGAATTCCAACAATACTCCTTCACAGCCCAACTGGTCATTGATGATGCGTAACGTTTACTATCTTGCATCATCTGTTCAGAAGGAGAAATTCAAACTCGACATCAAGTACCAGAGTGACTCTATCGGAGTATATGTCAACTATATTCCAGAGCCAGCAGTAAAGTCAACACCATTGATAAAGCTGTTGGGTGCTGACCGACTCGATGCAAACAACAGAGTAAAGAGCAATGGTATCTTCGACTTCGTAGAAGGATATACAGTTTCCAATGGTCGAGTTTTCCTGCCTAAGACAGAGCCATTCGGTACAGCTCTGGCAAGCGAATTGATGGCAAAGGGTGCCTTCAAAGACAAATACATCTATCAGGAACTTTACGATACCACAAAGACTGCTGCAAAGGCGATGGCAGAAAAGAACAGGTACAAACTCGTAGGACAATATAAAGGTTCTTCTGCCAATGTCATCTCTCTGGGTGCATATAATGTGCCACAGGGAAGTGTTGTCGTAACAGCAGGTGGCGTAACACTTA
Source organism: uncultured Prevotellaceae bacterium (assembly GCA_946405805.1). GTDB lineage: Bacteria > Bacteroidota > Bacteroidia > Bacteroidales > Bacteroidaceae > Prevotella. The sequence goes on from CAMJIL010000012.1 coordinate 24,318, forward strand.
CTGAGGGTTCTGACTATTCTGTTGACTATAGCGCTGGTGAGGTAACCATTCTCAACCAGAGCATCATCGATGCTGGTACATCTGTGAATGTTTCTTTGGAAAGTGATACCGATTATGGCATGCAGAGAAAGTCGATGTTTGGTATCAACTGGGAATATGATTTCTCAAAGGACTTACAGTTGAGCGGTACTTTTCAACATCTCTCAGAGCAGAGCCTCACTACCAAGGTCACAACTGGTAGTGAGCCAATGAGCAATACTTTGGTGGGCTTTAACATTAACTGGAAGAAGGAGAGCCAATGGCTCACCAATATGCTTGACAAGATTCCTCTCCTGCATGTGAAACAGCCTTCTCAGATACAGTTTAATGCAGAATTCGCAAAGCTGTTCTCAAAGATTAGCAGCGGTACACAGGATAATGCCTCTTATATCGATGACTTCGAGAGCAGCACCAACAACATCGATATTGCTACTCCTGCAGCATGGACACTGAGTAGTGTGCCAACAAGGAGCAAAGACTTAGCATGGAATGGTTTAAGTCTCAACAAGGGAACTTTGGAATCTGGTAAGCATAGAGCACGTCTTGCTTGGTATTATGTTGACCCACTTTTCACTCGCCGCTCCTCTACCCTAACCCCTGCACACATCAAAAATGACCTTGAGCAGTTGTCTAACCACTATGTTCGTGAGGTATATGTCAGCGAGTTGTATCCTAATCGCAGCCAGAGCACATATAGTGGTGCAACAACAACCTTGAATATTCTCAACCTTGCATACTATCCAAAGGAGCGTGGTCCTTACAACTTCAATACCAACCTCGACGAAAATGGTAGATTTAAGGATGAGGACAAGAACTACACTTGGGGTGGTATGATGAGAAAGCTCGACCAGAACAACTTCGAGGAATCCAACATCGAATATATAGAATTCTGGATGATGGACCCATTCATCTATCACAGCAAGGATGGTACGAGTGCCCAGCATACTGGTCGCCTGCACTTCAACCTTGGTGACCTCAGTGAGGATATCCTTCTCGATGGTAAGAAATTCTACGAAAGCGGACTCCCTGTCACCACTTCTTCTTCAACAAGAATCGATACTACCGCATGGGGTAAGATTCCTGTTGAGAATACTGTTACATACGCCTTTGCTACCACATCCGGTTCTCGTGCACTACAAGACTTAGGTTTCAATGGTCTTAATGATACCGAAGAGGCTGCTTGGCCAGGATATACAGACTTCCTCAATCGTGTTTCAACAATGAATGAGGATGCTCGCACAGCTATACAGAAAGACCCTGCTGGTGATGACTACCATTATTTCCGTGGTTCCGATTGGGATGATATGAAAGCATCCATCCTTGATCGTTATAAGTTTATCAATAACCCACAAGGTAACTCACCTGATTCAGAAAACAGAACAGAGTCATACGACACATCATACAAGACAACACCAGATGTAGAAGATATCAACCAGGACTATACCCTTAATGAGTCAGAGAACTACTATGACTATGTTATGGAAATAGACCCATCCAAGATGTCTGTTGAAGCTGGTAATTATATTGTTGATACCAGAGATGCTTCTGTAGGACTGAGAAATGGTAATCGTGAGACAGTAAGATGGTATCAGGTGCGTATTCCTATCAATAGTGGTACTCGCATCGGCAGCATCAGCGACTTCTCTTCTGTACGCTTTATGCGTGTCTATATGGAAGGTTTTGAAGAAGAGACCATCCTTCGTCTTGCCGACTTCTCATTGGTTCGTGGTGACTGGCGTATCTATGACCAGCAACTCAGTGGTGCTGCGACAAAGGGTTCTGAGAAATTCTCTGCATCAGTAGTAGGTATCGAGGCAAATAATGAAAAGAAACCTGTTAACTACGTTTTGCCTCCAGGCATTTCTCGCGTAGTTGACCCATCACAACCACAGCTGACAGAGAACAATGAGCAGGCTATGAGATTTGATGTTTCACAGCTGGGACACAATGGTGCTGTAGCAGTATATAAGAATACCAACTACGATATGCGCTATTACAAGAAACTGCAGATGTTCGCTCATGCTAATGCTCTTGAGGTAAACACAACAAATCTGCAGAACAACCAACTGGCGCTATTCGTACGTCTTGGTTCAGACTATAACAACAACTATTATGAATATGAGATTCCTCTGAAGTTGACACCTCCAGGAAAATACAATGGATATGTTGGAGCCGACTGTGCTGCTGTATGGCCAAAGGAAAATATGCTTGATATCGACTTCAAGAAACTCACCCAGTTGAAGAAAGCTCGTAACCTGTTGAAGGCACAGGGTAAGATAACCCTCAACCAGTTATATTCTGAATACGACTCTGACAATCAGGCAAACAAAATTAGTGTCAAGGGTAATCCTTCTCTCGGTAATGTCTCAACGATGATGATTGGTGTCCGCAACCTTTCTTCAGAAACAAAGGATGGTGAGATATGGGTTAACGAATTACGTCTCCTCGAACCAGAAAGTGAAGGAGGATGGGCTGCTGCTGCAAACCTCAATGTACAACTCTCCGATTTGGGTAGTGTGCAGGCTTCCGGAAAATATGTCAGCGATGGCTTTGGTGGTTTGGAGCAGAAAGTGACAGAGCGCACACAGGATAAGTATAGTACTTATTCTGTCACCACAAGTTTGGAATTGGGTAAGTTCTTCCCTGAAAAGGCAAAGGTAACAATACCTTTCTACTATAGTTATACCAAGGAACGCTCTGCTCCAAAATTCAATCCTCTCGATACTGATATGTTACTTGAGGATGCCCTTGAGAGTGCTGCTGACAAACATGAGAAAGACTCTATCGAAAGTATTGCTGTAGCAAGGACTGTCAGCAAGAACCTCTCCCTCTCCGGAGTACGTTTCGGCATTTCCACAAAGAGACATCCTATGCCTTACGACCCAGCAAACTTCTCATTCTCATACAGCCATTCAAGCAAGCATTCTGACGGACAGACTTTGGTATATGATAATGAAGACAACTGGCGTGGTGCTATCAATTATTCATGGGTTCCTGTATATAAACCATTAGAGCCATTCAAGAAGTGGAAGACAAAGTCTAAATATGCAGAAATCCTGAAGAAGTGGGCCTTCAACTATTTGCCTCAGAATATCTCTGCAAATACAGAGATGACGAGAAGCTATACAGAGACTTTGGAACGTGACCTCGAGAATCTTGAGAATGTAAATGATTCTCTTGTCACCTATTCTTCACAATTCCTATGGAACAGAGACCTCTCAATACGTTGGGACCTCACCAAGAATCTCCATCTCTCTTTCCAGAGTGCTACACGAGCAGAGATCGAAGAGCCAAAGAATATTCGTCAGATAAATAAAGACCTTGCTCCTGATGATTATGCTGTATGGAAAGACTCTGTATGGCAGAGTATCAAGCACATGGGATCACCTCTCGACTACAACCAGAATTTCAATGCTTCATACAAGCTTCCACTCAATATGATGCCTATCTTCGATTGGCTCAATGCTGATGGAACATATTCTGCTACATACCACTGGGCACGTGGTTCTGCTGATGAGTATGGCGAGATAAAATATGGTCACACTATAACCAGCAATCGTACCATCAACATCAACTCTTCTATGGCTATGGAGAAACTCTATAACCATATACCTTTCCTAAAGAAGGTAAATGATAAGTTTAACAAGAGCGGGAACAATTCAAATACTTCGAAGAAGACAAAGACTACTAAGAAGAAATCGAAAACAGAATTGGCAGCAGAAGGTGAGGAATTGTCTCCAGAAGATGCCAAGAAGAAAATTGCAGGACCAACTGATGAGGAGAAGAAGGAAAAACTGCTGGCACAACAGAAGAAGAATACCTTCTCTAAACTTATTACCATACCTGCTGATACAACTATAACTCTTACTCATGGTAAGAAGACCAAACGTATCATTGTTTCTGCAAAAGACGAAGATGGTAAGACAATACCTATTAAGTTCAAGAAGGTTGACGAAAATAAGATTATGGTCTTCAACAAGGCAGACTCTGCTGTGAAGATGAAGGTTTCTGTACTTGCTCTCGAACCTCTCGATGATAAGGGTTGGTATAAGGCTCTACAGTATGTTTCACGCTTTGCTATGATGGTACGGAATGTCAGTGCTTCATACAAGAATCAATATTCTCTCACCCTGCCAGGCTTCATGAATAATGTTGGTGATGTCTTTGGTCAGAAGAATGTTGCTGATGCTATGTCACCAGGTCTCGACTTTGCCTTTGGTTTCATTGGTGATGACTATATCGAGAAAGCACGCAGTAGAGGATGGCTTCTCAACTCACAGAGTGAATACGCTAGCCCTGCAACAATAAGCAAAACAGAAGACCTTCAGATAAAGTTCACCCTTGAGCCATTCAAGAACTTTAAGATAGACATGAATATGGCACACACCCATACCCGTTCAAAGTCTATACAATATATGTATGATGGCAACCCTACCACACACAGTGGTTCTTTCTCTATGACAACCATTTCTATCTCTTCAGCACTCGCTGGCATGGGAGATGCTAATAACGGTTTCCATTCTTCTGCCTTCGAGAAATTCTGTGGTTCTCTTGAAGGATATCGCCAGCGTGTTCAGGCACAATATGAGAATACTGTATATCCAGCAGGAACAACATATGCCGGAACAAAATTCAATGCAGACAAGACTCCTGTAGAACTTTATTCTGCGGATGTTATGGTACCGGCATTCCTTAATGCTTATACTGGATATAAGAGCCTTAAGCTATTCCCAACTATTGCTCGCATGCTTCCTAACTGGTCAATGAAATATAGTGGACTCAGCAATCTCCCTTGGATTAGGGATCACTTCAAAAGTGTCAATATCAATCATGGATACAAGAGCATCTATGCTGTTGGCGCATATAGTTCTTATTCTACCTATAAGTCATTCATGGGCGACAACATCGGATTTATCAACAGTACCACAACTGGTAATCCTGTTCCTAATTCAATGTTCAACATTTCAACTGTCAGCATCAATGAGGCATTCTCTCCATTGTTAGGATTAGATTTCACGTTACCTAACAACCTCACCTTCAAGGCTGAGTATCGCACCACTCGTGTGATGACACTTTCTATGACCTCTGTACAGCTCAACGAAACCCTTTCTAAAGACTGGGTATTTGGTGTGGGATATAAGATTGCCGATTTCCGCTTCATTCGCAGTAAGGCAAAGGCGTTGGCAGCCAAGAATAGCAGGAATAATCGTGGCGATGGCGATGATGACAATAATAGCAGATCTAACACCAAGAAATCATCTACTCAAAACAATAAGAGTAAAGGCTTTGCTCACGACCTGAACCTGCGTCTCGATGTCTCTTGGCGTAAGCAAGCTGCTATCACACGAGATATTGCAACAGTATCGTCACAGGCAACATCTGGCAACAATGCCTTTAAACTTGCCTTCACTGCTGACTACAGTCTCTCTCGACTGCTGACAATGAGTTTCTATTATGACAGACAAAGCAATACCCCATTGCTGTCTTCATCATCATATCCAACAGTAACACAAGATTTCGGATTATCAATGAAATTCTCATTAACCAGATAATATGATATACAAGTACGATTTTCTAATCATCGGTTCCGGCGTCGCCGGCATGAGCTATGCCCTGAAGGTGGCAAGAGCCCACAAAGGACGCATCTGTCTCATTTGCAAGACAACCTTAGATGAAGCAAATACTGCACGCGCACAAGGGGGCATTGCTTCAGTTACTGATATCATAAAGGACAACTTCGAAAAGCACATCGATGACACCATGATAGCAGGCGATTTTATCTCCGACAGAGCTGCTGTAGAACAGGTGGTTCGTATGGGACCATCACAGATAAAGGAACTCGTTTCATGGGGTGTAAACTTCGATAGGAATGAAGAAGGAGAATTCGACCTCCATAGAGAAGGTGGCCATTCTGAATTCCGCATTCTCCACCACGCTGATGATACAGGCTTTGAGATACAGCGAGGTCTGATGGAGGCAGTACGCAGAAATCCCGATATCGAGATAAAAGAGAATCACTTTGCTGTTGAGATTATCACGCAGCATCATCTTGGTGTTGAGGTAACTCGTCGCACCCCTGATATTGAATGCTTTGGTGCCTATGTCCTCAATCCTGAAACCCAGAAGGTGGACACCTATCTGTCAAAGGTTACTGTGATGTGTACTGGTGGCTGTGGTGCTGTATATCAAACTACCACCAATCCAGTCATTGCAACTGGTGATGGTGAGGCAATGGTTTATCGTGCTAAGGGAACAGTGGCTGATATGGAATTTGTGCAGTTCCACCCTACCTCACTCTACAACCCTTCTGAGACACATCCTGCATACCTCATCACAGAAGCTATGCGTGGTTATGGTGGCATACTGAAGCTGCCTACTGGCGAAACATTCATGGAGAAGTATGACGAACGTCTCTCTCTCGCGCCACGCGATATCGTAGCGCGCGCTATAGATAAGGAGATGAAGATTCATGGTATAGATCATGTGTGTCTTGATGTCACCCATAAAGACCCTGAAGAGACAAAGCACCACTTCCCAAATATCTACCAGAAATGTCTCTCTATCGGCATTGATATCACCAAGGAATATATCCCTGTCCGCCCTGCAGCACACTATATGTGTGGAGGCATCAAGGTTGATTTGAATGGATGCTCTTCCATCAAACGTCTTTATGCACTTGGAGAATGTTCTTGTACAGGTCTGCATGGGGGCAATCGTCTTGCTTCCAATTCTCTCATCGAGGCTGTGGTATATGCAGAGACAGCTTCTCGCCATTCTCTTGAGCACATCGACGAATATGAGTTCAACACCCTTGTGCCTGAATGGAATGATGAGGGTACTCTTTCTAATGAGGAGAAGGTGCTCATTACCCAAAGTGTTAATGAGGTAGGCGCTATCATGGCCCACTATGTCGGCATTGTTCGTTCCGATCTTCGTCTGAAACGTGCCTGGGTGCGTCTTGATACCTTGTATGAAGAGACTGAAGCCCTCTTCAAGCGTGTTTATGCAAGCAGAGATATCTGCGAACTGCGAAACATGATAAATGTGGGATATCTCATCACTCGCTGGGCTATAGAACGCAAAGAATGCAGAGGTCTGCATTTCACTACCGACTATCCTCACCACGCTTATGATAAGTAGTCTGTTAGTAAGCCTTACCCTCGCCCTCGACTCTCTGTTGGCAGCATCGTCTGTTGCTAATACTTCCAGTGTGGGCATCATGGTTTACGACCTCGATATCGACTCTTGTCTTTATGAGAAGAATGCTCGGCAGACTATGCGACCTGCTTCCACACAGAAATTGATAACAGGCATTACAGCCCTCAACGAACTGGGTGACTATTACCAATACACCACTTCTGTCAGCTACACAGGAACAATTGACACCTCTTATGTCTTCTGTCTTGAAGACTCCACCCATCAGTTGCGTCGTGGCAGCCTGCAAGGTAATCTCTATATCACTGGTGTCATGGACCCAAAACTCGATTCCGAAGACCTTGATATCTTAGCTGATGAGATATACAAGATGGGTATCGACACCATCACAGGTAACCTCTGTGGTGATGCCACCTTTATGGATGATAATAAGTATGGTCAGGGATGGTGTTGGGATGATGATAATCCGGAACTCTGTTCTCTGCTTTTTGGACGCAAGGAAGGACTGCTGCAGAATTTTGCTAAGGCACTTCGAAAGGCAGACATAGTGATTCTTGGAAATGTCTTTGAGTGGTCATGTCCAGAGTCAGCCCAATGGCTCACCTCTTGCACCCATTCCCTTCCAGAGATTCTTGAGAAGGTGATGAAGAACAGCAACAACACCTATGCTGAAACCCTGCTCTATCATCTTGGTGCTACCAAAGGCAAACCTTCTACAGCCAAGAAAGGCATCGCTGTAGAAGAAGCATTGCTGAAGACTATTTACAGCCAACTGTCAACAGACTCCAACTCCTCCCCTCGGGGAGGTCGGGAGGGGGCTCCCTCCCATCGTTTTGCTGATGGTTCTGGACTGTCGCTCTATAACTACCTCTCTCCAGAGATAGAAGTGGCATTCTTGCGTTATGCCTACACGCATGAGAATATCTATACCCGTTTGCGTGAAGCTTTACCCATAGCAGGTGTTGATGGCACGCTCGAAAAGCGCATGAAGAATACTGAGGCAGAGAATAATGTACGAGCAAAGACAGGCACCCTGACAGGAGTCATAAGCCTTGCAGGATATTGTACTACAAAAGATGGTCACAACCTCGCCTTTTCTATCATCATCAATGGATGCCTCAATGCAGACAAAGCCAGAGACTTGCAAGACAAGATTTGCAATATGCTTTGCAAATAAGAGGTAAGAGGTAAGAAGTAAGAGGTAAGAGGTAAGACCTTAGACCTTAGACCTTTGACCTTTGACCTTAGACCTCGGCAACGCCGAGCGGACCTTTAACCGTTAACCTTTAACCGTTAACCTTTAACCATAGCCCCCTCCCTTTAAGGGAGGTCGGGAGGGTCCTACGGCATTTTCTTCAGCCCTTCCCAGCGGACATTCCATCTTCCGTCTTTTGGAAAGCCTGGATTTATCTCTGTGCAACCATCCCATCCGGCACACATCATAGCTACAGCTGTCAGCAGTCCACCGTTACCTGGTAGGTAACATCTTAATCTGCCATCCTGATAGTTATGACCATTCTTCAGGTATGTATTGGTGCGTTTGTCCATCAAAAGAGCATCGACAGCTTTTGAAGGTTCTCCAAGACGTGCAGCATTCATCGCCACCATAGGATAATCCCATCCCCACGTCTTGTCCCAGTTCCAACCCTTCCATATCCAGTCGCTGGTCTGCTTCATTATTTTATCATCCACCAATCTGCTCTTTGGCAGTATGCCGACAGCGCCCAATACTGCAGGATGGTCGCTGATGAGAGCCAAGGTGCTATAGGTATCAGGAGCCGATTCTGCTGCAAGATACAATTTCTTACCATCTTCTGTTGTTCCTGCGGCAAGTGGTGACAGATTATCAATCACTTCGTCCCACTTTGTCTTTCTGCCCAAACCTCTTCTTGCTCTCCATTGCTTTGCAGTATTCAGCCCATAATACCAATACGCCAGTTCGAATGGAGGGTTATATGTCACAGACGCCTTCAGAGTCTCTTGTGCCGGTATGATACCTTTTAATATATAGCGATTCTTCACCTCGTCGTATGTCGCCATATCAGCCATGAATTCTGCCGTCTCGTCGATGAGTCTTCCATATTTCACAAGCATATCCTCCTTTTCCTCAGAAGACAGGTTTCTATATACCAGTTCTGCAAGATATATCAGGTGTGGCTGTTGCCAAATCAGGTAGCTGCCCACCTTCGATGGCGCTTCTTCTCCGCTGGGGTCTGTCATCTTCATCCATCTGACACCCTTAAAGCCCTGTCGCATAGCGATTTCTAAAGCCTTTGGCTCAGCACTGATATACCATCTCAAGGTGCGCTCCAACATCTTTTCGTGGCCCCACAGAGGCAGCCAAGACTGATGCCACCATATCATCTCCATGTGGAATTTTCCAAACCATGAATTATATGTCAATCCTGTCTCCTGAGGTGGAGTATTTCCGCAACATTGTATAGCAAGCAGATACTGACTCAGCACCACTCTGCGCTCCAGTTCTTTTGCTCTCTTGTCCTTACATTGTGAGAAATCCACTGCCGCCCCTTCATTCCAGAATTTTTGCCAGTATTTAGCAGTTTTTGCAGCAACAGACGAAAATGTCTCACTTTTCGCATTATTCTGTTCATTCAGGAACTCGCAGGAATAAGTCAGTTGTTTACCATCAGCAGTCAACACCCAGTAGTTCTTTTCTTTCTCCTTCAGCTCTGCATTCTCCACCCATCTGATAGAGACGAAGTATGTAGTCTTATCGAGGGATCTCTTCAGCACGGCATGTCCATGAGCAATGTTTACCAATTCTGTCTGGTGTTTGTCATTCTGCATCCAGTCGCAGGCATCGTCGCTATGCTTTCCTGTGGGGTAAGGGAAGCGCAGATTTATGGCAGCTTTACCCTTGTCCGCTATCACCTTTCCTGCCACCATATCCCTTTCTGGGTGGCACACTGTTTTTACAGTATATTTAGTACCCTTCGCCTTAAAGTCAGCAGCTATCATGCCATTCCACATATCCAGCTTCTGCCTGGCATCCTTTATGTCATGAGGAGTAAGGCCCTCTATCTCCAGTCCTATGCATCCTAAATGCATTCTGTGGGGATTGCTTCGATACCAGTTAGCAGCATCGCGAGCCCTACCCTGTTCTTTAAATTCCGTAGCATACAGTTCCCTGTGTCCGTGTCCGAAGTCCTCCATTTTGTACGACTCCTCTATTCTCAGGTTCTGTGGATTGTCAAAGCTATGCCATCCCCATTCGCTCTGTGTTCCGAGGGGCACACCATTATGATAATATTCTGGGAAAGTCTGCAATCCTGTCACATCCGTCGTAAAGGCAAAATGACCGTTTCCGACGCTCAGCGATGCCAAGGTATCAACACCTGTCACAAGAGGGTTATTACGTTCCACCAAAGCCCTCCTGTCTATCGGAGCCAGCTTTGCACCCTGCACACCAAGTGTGGTAAATAATGCTATATAAAATAAAAGTCTTCTTAAAGTATTCATTGTTACTACTCATTTATAATCTTCAGGAGTTTCACAGCATCAACATATTGAGCTATGCCCAAAGCTACTTGTTTTGCATCCTGCATAGCATGTACCACTGTTGCCTGTCTGCCTACTACATCACCGCCGGCAAAGACGCCCTTCTTGGTGGTCATACCATAAGGTACATCACGCGTAATGAGGAAATTATGGTCATCATTCTCCAATCCTGATGTGGAACGTACTATCCTTGTGGCTGGTATCGCTCCAATAGCAAAGATGATATTATTTGCTGGCAATACCTGACGAACCGGTTCTTTGTCAGGCTCTTGCGTCTCAAGGACTATCTCTGTTATATCCATGTTGTCATCAACATGTATCTCGGATATGCTGCTCCACCACCTGAACTGCACTCCTTCCTTGACAGCATCATCATATTCAGCACGCAGAGCCGACATCGTGTCTATACCTTTGTTATATATAACATCCACAGCAGAGCATCCTATTCTCAACGCTGATCGGGAAGCATCCATAGCAGTGTTTCCGCATCCTATGACAAACACTTTTGCACCTTCGTCAACAGGCAGTTCGTCACGATTCATAAATCCTTCGGAAATCAGTTCTACACGCCTCAGGAAATGGGTTGCAAGACGAATGCGTTTCAGGTCACTACACTTTACTGCCCCCTCGCCCTCAGAGATGCAACGGCCATTCTGCCAGATAGGTATTTCGAGCGACTTTGGCTTACTGAGTCCTGTTCCGATAAATATGGCATCAAAACCCTGTGCAAAGAGGCTTTCGACAGTGATATTCTCACCAACATGGGTATTGCGATGAATCACCACTCCCATCTTCTCTATGTAGCGTATCTCTCGAGCCACGACCTCCTTTGGCAGACGATACTCAGGAATGCCATAACGCAGAACACCACCACACTGTGCCTCCATCTCGAATATCTCCACAGCAAAGCCCATACGCGAGAGGTCGCCAGCAACAGTGATTCCTGATGGCCCAGCTCCGATGACAGCTATCTTTCCACGAGTCTTTTCTGCTATATCCTCATGAGTCAGTTCATTATCTGAATCAAAATCGGCAACAAAGCGTTCCAGCTTGCCGATATTCACAGGCTCGCCCTTCTTGCCCAGCACACAGTTTCCCTCACATTGCTTCTCATGGGCACACACTCTGCCACACACAGCAGGCAGGTTACTCTTGGCACGAATGATGCTGATGGCATTACCCAGGTTACCCTTTTTCAGTTCATGAATCCAGTCTGGAATATCATTACTGATAGGACATCCCTTCTTACACTGTGGCACCTTACAATGCAGGCAACGTTGCGCCTCCTTGATGGCCTCCGCCATCGTATAACTCTCATTTATTTCTTCTTTAAACCTCATATTCCTAAAACTATTTTTCGAGTGCGAAGGTACGAAAAAAATATTGAATAATGAATAATGAAAATTAAATAATGAATATTGAATATTAAAAATTTCTTGAAAAATTAAAAATAAATGCATTTATTTGTATTATTCACAACATAATCGTATCTTTGCACACGAAAACTTGTGCGAAGTTGTCACAGAAATTAATTTATTTTGCTCGAATATCTATGCCTAAAAAAAATCTTGACAGAAGGGAATTTCTAAAGCGCCTCGGAATAGGTGCCGGTTCCGCAATGGTGATGATGGGTCTGGACCCAATACAAAGTCTGGCAAGCCCATTACTCAGTAAAAAAACTTCTAAGACGGATGATGCATCGAAGAATGCTATGACCTATCGTGTGCAGCATAATTCGGGAGAGCATATTTCGCTACTTGGTTTCGGAATGATGCGACTGCCTAATGATCAGGCTGTCGTCAACGAATTGGTGGATTATGCCATCAGTCACGGTGTGAACTATTTCGATACTGCCCCTATGTATATGGGCGGACAGTCGGAAGTGCTGACTGGCGAGGCCCTCAGCCGCTATCCGCGCGACAAATACTATGTTGCCACGAAGATGTCGAACCAGAATGGCAGGCTGTGGTCGTTCGATGCGTCAAAGGCTCTTTATGAGAAATCGATGGAGCGACTGAAGGTTGACTACATAGACTATTACCTGCTTCACAGCATCGGTGGTGGAATGGATTCGCTGAAGGGACGTTTCCTCGACAACGGCATCCTCGACTTCCTGCTGAAAGAACGTGAGGCAGGACGCATTAAGCATCTGGGATTCTCATATCATGGCGATGTACGCGATTTCGACTGGCTGCTTGACAGACACGATGAATACAAGTGGGACTTTGTACAGATACAGATGAACTTCCTCGACTGGCGTCATGCCTCTATCAGACAGGGACGTCGCCATGATGCTGATGCAGAATATCTGTATGGCAAACTGGAGTCATTGGGCATACAATGTGTCATTATGGAACCCCTTCGAGGCGGTGCCTTCGGAAGGATGGCACAGGAACTGACAGACCAGCTGAAGGCTGTACGTCCTGATGACAGCACAGCACGATGGGCCTTCAGATGGGTGGGCTCCTATCCTAACGTCCTGACGACGCTCTCAGGCATGAACCGCATGGACCACCTTATAGATAATGTAAAGACCTTCTCACCACTAGAACCCTGCACAGAAGCAGAGAACAAGCTGCTGGAGAAGATTGCGGACCAGATGGCCGGATATCCTACGATACCTTGTACCACATGCGAATACTGCATGCCTTGCCCTTATGGCGTAAACATTCCTGGAAACTTCAGTTTCCATAACAATGCCGTAAACGACCACCTCTTACCACTTCCTGACAAGGATGCAGCGAACTATGCTGAGATGAAGGAGAAATTCACGGCACAATATTTTGCAGCTCTCCCGGCAGAGGCTCGTGCTACCCAGTGTATGGACTGCGAGGAATGTCTGCCAAAATGTCCGCAGCAGATTAGAATACCAAACCAATTATCACGCATCGTGGAGTTGCTGAGGAAATAGAGGTGAGAAGTGAGAGGTAAGAGGTAAGAAGTAGGAGGTAAGAAGTAAGAGGTGAGAAGTAAGAGGTAAGAGGTAAGAAGTAAGAGGTAAGAGGTAAGAAGTAAGAAGTAAGAGGTAAGAAGTAAGAGGTAAGAAGTAAGAGGTAAGAGGTAAGAGAATAGCCTTAGACCTAAGACCTGAAATCTAAAGATTAGCGGTTAGGGCGGAGGAATTTCTGCAGATGACGGATATAATCTGCTCTGTGATTCTTATAAGAGTGAGCATGATCCGTATTCTTTGTTATCCATAATTCCTTCGGTCCTCTCTTAGCTGCAAACAGACGATAGACCATTTCGGTAGGTACGAAGGTGTCGCTGTCTCCATGTATGAAAAGCATCGGATAACGACATTTTCGTACTTGCTTTATAGACGAAGCTTCATCGAAGTTCCAATCATACAGCAACTGGCACAATAGGCTGGTAGAATGCATAAGGGGAAATTCTGGCAGGCCAAACTGATTCTTTAACTCACCAGCAAACTCATCCCATACGCTAGTATATCCGCAATCGTCAACGAAACGGATATCCTTTATGCCTGAAGGCATCTTCTCGCCAGAAAGCATCATTGTCGTTGCTCCACCCATAGAGACACCATGAACCACCATAGTGTCTGTCTTGAAGGTTTCAAGCCAGCGGAGCATATCGAGCCTGTCGAGCCACCCCATCCGAATCATGTCACCATCACTCTTTCCGTGGGCATATACATCGGGAATTATGACATTATAGCCCAGTTCACGTTCATAGATGCGTGCCAGATAGAAATATTTTATCGGAACATCCCTCCACCCATGAATGACGAGGGCTGTACGATTACTGCCTGTCAGGATATAGTAGGCATGACACTGATACCCCTGCGGCATAGTGAGAACAGTATCATGCAAGGCATTAATACGTCGCAGACTATCCATCCACTCAACGGTTTCAGGATAGTATGTAAAAAGTTCTTTATATGCTCTGTCCGCATCTAATCTCGCAGGATTAGGTCCAAGAGAATATTGCAACATATAAAAGCTGCCACCAATCAGGATGACTACAATTATTGCAAGAGCAACAGAAATATAAATGACAGCTTTTTTCACTTACTTAATTGAGAATTGACAATTGATAATTGACAATTAGCCTTTGACTTTTGACCTTAGACCTTTGACCTTAGACCATTTCAACTAAGCAACTGTCAAGTTCTTTCTTAATAGCTGCTTTGTCGAGTTTCTGGCCTATGAACACCAGTTTCTGCATACGGTCGCCATACTGGTCATCCCAATCGCGATTTACGCCTGGGTTATCAATACGGAACTGTTTCAATTCGTCCTCAGGCATAGTAGCATACCACTGACCTGCATTCTCGAGTTTAACCTGACGTCCTGCCTGTTCAAAGATATAGCAGAGATGTGGCTGGTCAACAAACCAACACAATCCTTTGGCACGAATGATATTCTTAGGCCACTTGCGGGCTACAAAATCGTCGAACTGAACAATATCAAACGGCTTGCGGGCATAATATACATAGGTTCCTATGCCGTATTCCTCAGCCTCACCAGTCTCCTCATTATGATGATGGTGATGATGCCCACAGGTACATTCTCCACCGTGATGTGACTCACAATGCTCATCGTGTTCATCATGGTCTTCGTGGTCATGATGGTGGTGGTGATGGTGTTCATGCTCATGCTCATGTTCATGCTCATGATGATGGTGATGCTCTTCGTTTTCGTCTTCGTTTTCGTTATCGTTATGTGGGTCATGCTGCTCTATCTCAGAAATCCATGCTGCGGAGGTAGCAACAGAATCAAAGTCGAACATTCCTGTACCAAGAATCTTATCGAAATCAACATCACCATAGTCACAAGGAATTATCTCAGCCTTTGGCTGTATGGCGCGAACTATCTCTGTCACACGCTTCAGCTCATTAGGAGTAACCTCGGATGCTTTATTAAGAAGAATGATATTACAGAACTCTATCTGCTGAATAACGAGATTCTCGATATCCTCCTCATCGCGCTGGGCACCAAGCAGGGACTTACCACATCCGAACTCGTCCTTCATACGAAGAGCATCGACAACAGTCACGATACAGTCGAGACGAGGTATGCCACCTTGGCAGAACTGGTCACCCATACTTGGGATAGAATATATCGTCTGTGCAATAGGAGCAGGCTCACAGATACCACTGGCCTCAATAACAATATAATCAAACTTCTGGAGCTTTACGATATCGTTGAGCTGCTGAACAAGGTCCATCTTCAGAGTACAGCAGATACATCCATTCTGCAATGCAACAAGGGAATCATCCTGCTTATCTACTACTCCACCCTTTTCTATAAGGTCGGCATCGATATTTACTTCACCGATATCATTTACGATAACGGCAAATTTTATACCTTTTTCATTGTTAAGAATACGATTGAGGAGTGTTGTCTTACCACTTCCCAAATAACCTGTCAAAAGTAAAACTGGGACTTCATATCTACTCATAATGCGTGCAAAAATATAAAAAGTGAAATTATTTTTGCTTTTTACACAACAAATTACGTGCCACAATAATTATTTTAAAAACTTTATTTGGTCATTTCAAGGATTTTTATTACCTTTGCACACAAAATTAAACTTTTTTAAAAATAAGTATGTATTTCACACTATTTATTACCGTAATCATAACAGCTGTTTTCCTGGTTGTTGCGGCATACATTATGGCCAAGCTTCTTGGTCCTCGTACGTATGCGCCAGTAAAGGGTGAGCCATTTGAGTGTGGTATTCCTACTCGCGGTACATCGTGGTTGACGATGCATGTAGGCTATTACCTCTTTGCCCTACTCTTCCTGATGTTTGACGTCGAGACTGTATTCCTCTACCCTTGGGCAGTTGTTGTTAACAAGTTTGGCGTGATGGCGTTAGCTTCTATCGGCTTCTTCATGCTTGTATTAGTATTTGGCCTTGCATATGCATGGCGGAAAGGAGCTCTGGAATGGAAATAAGGAAGCCAAGTATCAAGAACATTCCATACAACGAATGGAAAGACAATGAAACGTTAGAGTCGCTCATCAACGAACTCAACGAAAACGGTGTAAACCTTATTGTCGGTAACTTAGACTCTCTCATCAACTGGGGACGCAGCAACTCTCTTTGGTCACTGACCTTTGCCACATCATGTTGCGGTATTGAGTTCATGGCCTGCGGATGTGCACGTTACGACTTTGCACGCTTCGGTTTTGAGGTAACGAGAAACAGTCCACGTCAAGCAGACCTGATAATGTGTGCAGGCACCATTACTCACAAGATGGCTCCTGTACTCAAGCGTCTGTATGACGAAATGGCTACACCAAAATATGTCATTGCTGTCGGTGGATGTGCTATCAGCGGTGGTCCTTTCAAGAAGAGCTACCACGTAGTAAAGGGCATAGACGAATTCCTGCCAGTAGATGTTTACATACCAGGCTGCCCTCCACGTCCGGAAGCAATCCTATATGGTATGATGCAGTTGCAGAGAAAGGTGAAGGTAGAGAAATTCTTCGGTGGTGTGAACCACAAGGAGGACAATCCAAATCCACTCGTTATTAGCGACATACCAAAGAATTTCATCAACGAGATGAAAAAGACTGCCGGTGAGGTGAAAGACTTTGTGAAGAAAGAAATTAACGATACATTCAAATAATCAAGGAGGCAAAACAATGAAACTAAATCCAATTGAATTTTCATTTCGTGAGTTCGCCTCTGAGATGACAAAACTGAAGAACGAGAAGAATTTTGACTATCTCGTAACCATCATCGGCGAAGATTTCGGTACTGCCGAGGGTGAAGAAAACAAAGACGATTATTCTCTGGGTTGTATTTACATTCTTGAAAACACCCAGACACACGAGAGAATAAGCACCAAGACAATGGCTGAGAAGATAGACGGAAACTATTACATTCAGTCTATCAGCGGTCTTTACAAGTGTGCAGAGATGTTGGAAAGAGAAGTTTATGACTTCTACGGCATCCGTTTCCTCGGTAATAAGGACATGCGTCGTCTTTTCCTGAGAAACGACTTCAAGGGCTATCCTTTCCGCAAGGATTTTGTCGCATCAGAAGAATACTCACTGGAAGATGACACAGAGGTATCTACCACAACAGAGTATAATCTTGACGCTAACGGAAAAGTAGTTGAGACTACTCACCCACTCTTCAAGGAAGGTGATTTCGTGATGAATATCGGTCCTCAGCACCCATCAACACACGGTGTGCTGCGCCTTGAGACAATTCTTGACGGAGAAACCGTTAAAAAGATTTATCCACATCTTGGCTACATCCACAGAGGTATCGAGAAGATGGCTGAAGAGATGACGTATCCTCAGACTCTCGCTATGACAGACCGTATGAACTACCTCTCTGCTATGATGAACCGTCACGCTTTGGTAGGTGTCATCGAGGAAGCTCTGGGTGTAGAACTTAACGACCGCATCAAGACTATCCGCACTATCATGGATGAGTTGCAGCGTATTGATGGTCATCTGCTATACTTAGGATGTTATGCACAGGACCTTGGTGCTCTGACAGCATTCCTGTACTGCATGCGTGACCGTGAGTATGTTCTCAATGTTATGGAAGAGACAACTGGCGGACGCCTCATTCAGAACTACTACAGAATTGGCGGCCTGCAGGATGATATCGATCCGAACTTCCAGGAGAACTGCAAGAAACTGATAGAATACCTGCGACCAAAGCTTGACGAGTATGTCAATGTCTTCGGAGACAACGTTATAACACATCAGCGTCTTGAAGGTGTCGGTGTATTCACTAAGGAACAGTGTATCAGCTATGGTATCAGCGGTTCTAACGGTCGTGCTTCACAGTGGGCAAACGATATGCGTAAGAACTATCCTTACGATGTATATGACAAGGTTGACTGGGATCAGGTTGTTCTTGACGGTTGCGATGCACAAGACCGTTACTACCTCCGTGTGAAGGAGATAGAGCAGTCTCTGCGTATTATTGAGCAGCTCATCGACAATATACCTGAAGGTGAATACTACATCAAGCAGAAACCAATTATCAAATGTCCTGAAGGTCAATGGTACTATGCCGTAGAAGGAACGAGTGGAGAATTCGGCGTATATCTGGATTCAAGAGGTGACAAATCACCTTTCCGCATGAAGTTCCGCCCTATGGCCCTGACTCTTGTTGCTGCACTTGATGAAATGCTGCAGGGAACAAAGATTGCAGACCTTATTGCTGTTGGCGCAGGATTGGATTATATTATCCCTGATATTGACAGATAATCACACACCTTATTTATATAACTATAGTTATGTTTGACTTTTCAATAATTTCAACATGGTTTCATGACCTGCTGACGAACCTCATAGGATGCCCTGAATGGCTTACCATACTTATTGAGTGTGTCGTCGTTGGTCTGCTTATAATAGTTGGCTATGCACTCCTTGCAATCGCGCTGATATTCATGGAGCGTAAGGTGTGTGCATACTTCCAATGCCGTCTTGGCCCTATGCGTGTAGGTCCTTGGGGATTGTTACAGGTGTTTGCCGATGTTCTCAAGATGCTCATCAAGGAGATATTCTTTGTTGACAAGGCCGACAAACTGCTGTACGCCCTGGCTCCAATACTCGTCATCATGGGTTCTATTGGCGCTTTCGCATTCTTGCCTTGGAACAAGGGTGCCATTGTATTAGATTTTAATGTTGGTATATTCCTATACACAGCACTGAGTGCTATCGGTGTTATAGGCATATTCCTTGCAGGATGGTCATCAAACAACAAGTATGGCGTAGTATCTGCCATGCGTGGCGCTGTACAGATGATTTCATACGAGATGTCTCTTGGACTTTGTCTCATCACCGCATGTATCCTGACTGGAACAATGCAGGTAAGCGGCATCGTAGAGGCACAGTCAGGTCCTTTTGGATGGCTGATATTCCAGGGACATGTTCCTGCAATAATTGCTTTCTTGATTTTCCTCGTTGCTGGTAATGCTGAAGCTAACCGTGGTCCGTTCGACCTTGCTGAGGCTGAGTCAGAGCTGACAGCCGGTTACCACACAGAATATTCCGGTATGGGATTCGGATTCTACTATCTTGCAGAATTCCTGAACCTCTTTATCGTATCAGGAATGACAAGTCTGGTATTCCTCGGCGGATGGTGTCCTATTCACATTGGCATAGCAGAATTTGATGCTGTTATGGATTACATCCCTGGTATCGTATGGTTCTTGGGTAAAGCCTTTGCAATAGTATGGCTGCTGATGTGGGTAAAGTGGACATTCCCACGTCTGCGTATCGACCAGATATTGACACTGGAATGGAAATACCTCATGCCATTAGCACTCTGCAATCTGGTGCTGATGACTATATGTGTTGCATTCGACATCACAGGAATACAGTATGTCAGCTACATCGTGCTGGCAGCAATCGTGGTTTTGGCAATAATAATCTGTTCACGCGCTATGAAATTCCGCTCTGCTTTCGCAAGAGACCAGAAGTTGGTTGGCGTTGACATTGCAATAAAGAAAGACAAATAATACACAATGGCTAACAATAAATCATACTTCGCTACTGCTCTGGCAGGAGTAAAGACTCTGCTCACAGGTATGGACATTACCATGGGCGAGTACGTTACTCCGAAGATAACCGAGCAGTATCCCGAAAACCGCAAGACACAGCACGTGGCTGAACGCCATCGCGGCACTTTGGTAATGCCACACGATGAGAATGGCAAGAACAAGTGTACAGCCTGCACGCTGTGCGAAAAAACATGTCCTAACGGCTCTATCAAGATTACATCACAAATGGTAGAAACAGAAGATGGCAAGAAAAAGAAAGTATTGGTTGACTACCTCTACAATCTTGGTGACTGCATGTTCTGCCAACTTTGCGTAAATGCTTGTAACTTCGGTGCCATCGAGTTCCGAAAGGACTTTGAGAATGCAGTGTTTAACCGTGATGCTTTAGCATTACACCTCAATATTCCGCCAGTACTTCCAGAGGCAAAGCCAAAGGCTGACGAAGAGGTAAACAATAAGGAGGCATAAACATGGCAAATATAATAGTATTCGCAATATTGGCAGCAGTAATACTCTGCGCAGCCATATTCTCCGTAATGACAAAGAGCATCATGCGTTCTGTTACAGCATTGCTTTTTGTGCTCTTTGCAATAGCAGGTTTATACTTCCTGCTTGACTATACCTTCATCGGAACTGCACAATTGAGCATCTATGCAGGTGGTATGACAATGATATATATCTTTGCCATACAGTTGATTTCTAAGCGTCGCCTTCAGGGTCTCAAGGAAAAAATCGACTGGAAGCGTATGACAATTGCAGGACTGGTAGCCCTCACAGGCTGTCTGACTGTCATCATAGCACAACTGCGTACTGCTTTCTTTGACAAATTCTGCTCTGTACCTGACGTAGAAGTTCCTATGGAGAGAATCGGTGAGACACTGATGGGTTCTGAGAAATATCAGTATGTACTGCCATTCGAATTTATTTCACTCTTCCTACTGGCATGTATCATAGGAGGACTTGTTGTATCACGTAATCAGAAGGAGGACAAATAAATGGTACCAGTACAATGTTTCTTCGTGCTCAGCGCACTTCTCTTCTTCATCGGCGTATTTGGTTTCGTAACCCGTCGTAACATGATTGCAATGCTTGTCAGTATAGAATTGGTACTCAACGCTGTTGACATCAATTTCGCTGCATTTAACCGTCTTCTCTATCCGGAAGCAATGGAAGGAATGTTCTTCACACTCTTCTCTATCGGTGTCAGCGCTGCAGAATCAGCTGTTGCAATAGCAATTATTATCAATGCTTACCGTCACTTCAAGAGTGATTCGGTAACAAGCATACAAAATATGAAACTCTAATTATCAAACCAATAAAAAGAAAAGAACTATGACTTTCGAATATACAATCGGTATACTTCTTCTGCCTCTGCTCTCATTCTTGGTAATCGGTTTGATAGATTACTTTAGAGGTAAGAATGGTTGGTCACACAAGGCTGCAGGTTTAATGGGAACCTGTTCTCTTGGTATTGTGACAATTCTCTGCTATATCACAGCATTCCAGTATTTCGGTATGGATCGTCTTGCTGACGGTACTTATGCTACTGTAGTACCTTATAATACTACATGGTTGCCACTGGGTGCTCTGCACTTTGACCTTGGTATATTACTTGATCCGATATCAGTGATGATGCTCATTGTCATCTCTACTGTATCGTTAATGGTACATATATATTCCTTCGGCTACATGCACGGAGAAAAGGGATTCCAGCGTTACTACGCTTTCCTTTCGCTGTTCACCTTCTCAATGTTGGGATTGGTATTGGCAACAAACATCTTCCAGATGTATATGTTCTGGGAGTTGGTGGGTGTAAGCTCTTATCTGCTCATTGGTTTCTACTACCCTCTCGCAGCAGCTGTACATGCATCAAAGAAGGCATTCATCGTAACTCGTTTTGCCGATATGTTCTTCCTTATCGGTATATTGATATTCGGTTTCTATACCCAGAGTTTCAACTTCTCGTTTACGGGTACAGAGATAATCGGTGCAGCAGCTAACACCTTTACGAACTGTAACGCAGACAAGGCATTCCTCGCCGGTGGTATGATACTGCCAACAGCTCTTGTGCTGATGTTCATCGGTGGTGCTGGTAAGTCAGCGATGTTCCCTCTCCACATATGGCTTCCAGATGCTATGGAAGGCCCAACACCTGTATCTGCACTTATCCATGCTGCCACGATGGTTGTAGCTGGCGTATTCCAGATAGCACGTATGTTCCCTCTGTGGATTGACTATGCACCAAATCAACTCACCATCGTTGTCGTTGTAGGTGCTTTCACAGCATTCTACGCAGCAGCAATAGCTTGCGCACAGAGCGATATCAAGAGAGTCTTGGCATTCTCTACCATATCACAGATAGCATTCATGATGGTTGCATTAGGCGTATGTCTGCCAGGACATGATGGAGAAGCATACATCGACAATCACGCATCACTGGGTTATATGGCATCTATGTTCCATCTGTTCACTCATGCTATGTTCAAGGCTTGCCTGTTCCTCGGCGCAGGATGTATCATTCATGCAGTACACTCTAACGAGATGTCAGCAATGGGTGGTTTGAGAAAGTATATGCCTATCACACATGCTACATTCCTTATCTCTTGTCTCGCCATTGCAGGTATTCCATTCTTCTCTGGCTTCAGCTCAAAGGATGAGATTATCTCTGCATGTTTCGCATACTCTCCAATCTGCGGTTGGTGGATGACAGGTGTTGCAGCAATGACAGCATTCTATATGTTCCGTCTTTACTACGGTATCTTCTGGGGTACAGAGAACAAGGAACTGCATGCTCACCATACACCACATGAGGCACCTTGGACAATGACATTCCCACTTATATTCCTGTCATGTGTAACAGTTGGCGTAGGTATCTTTACTACCCTTGGCGGTTTCCTGCATTGGGACTGGGCTTCATTCGGCTCATTCGTAACCGCAAGCGGCACAGCCTATACCATACACTTCGACCCACAGATAGCAATTACATCTACCTTAATCGCCATCATATCAATCTGTCTCGCTACCTATATCTTCAAGGGTGAGGAGCAGCCGATAGCAGATAAGATGTACTCTCTTGCACCTAATCTCCATCGTTGGGCATACAAGCGCTTCTACATGGATGAGGTATATCAGTTTGTGACCCATAAGATTCTTTTCCGTTATGTCTCTGTCCCAGTACAGTGGATTGACGAGCATATCATCAATGGCTTCATTGACTTCACTGCATGGGGAGCCAATGCCGGAGGTGAAAGCATCCGTACTACACAGGATGGTGATGTACGCAGTTATGCCGTATGGTTCATAACAGGTGTCATAGCAATAACATTACTTCTAATCTGCTTATAATATTAAAAAATGAGTATATTATCAATATTTGTACTGATTCCCGTACTGATGCTTCTCGGCCTTTGGCTTGCAAGAAACATCAATGAAGTACGTGGTGTGATGGTAGCAGGTGCCTCTTGCCTTGTAGCACTTTCAGTATGGCTCACCATCGATTTTATAAGCCAGCGTGCCGCAGGCAATACAGCAGAAATGCTTTATACCTACAGCCATGTATGGTTTGCTCCGCTGAACATTTCTTATGCCGTAGGTGTTGACGGTATCAGCGTAGTGATGCTTCTGCTTTCAAGCATCATAGTATTTACAGGCACATTCGCTTCATGGAAACTGCAGCCGCTGACAAAGGAATTCTTCCTGTGGTTCACGTTGCTTTCTACTGGTGTATTCGGTTTCTTCATCAGCATCGACCTCTTTACCATGTTCATGTTCTATGAGGTTGCCTTGATTCCTATGTATCTCCTCATTGGTTACTGGGGTTCCGGCAACAAGGAATATGCTGCTATGAAACTGACCCTGATGCTGATGGGTGGTTCTGCTCTTATCATCGTTGGTCTTGCCGGTATCTATTTCTTCAGCGGTGGCCAGACAATGAATCTGCTCGACATTGCTCACCATACAAATGGTGCCGTGATGATTCCTGCAGAAATACAGAAGGCTTTGTTCCCATTCGTATTCATAGGTTTCGGTGTCCTTGGAGCATTATTCCCATTCCACACATGGTCTCCTATCGGTCACGGATGTGCGCCAACATCTGTTTCTATGCTTCATGCTGGTGTGCTTATGAAACTTGGCGGATACGGCTGCTTCCGTATCGCTATGTTCTTGCTTCCTGATGCAGCAAATGATCTCGCGTGGATATTCCTTATCCTTACAACTATATCTGTCGTGTATGGTGCATTCAGTGCTTGTGTACAAACCGACCTGAAGTTTATCAATGCATACTCTTCTGTGTCTCACTGCGGACTTGTACTTTTTGCACTCCTTATGATGACAAAGGTATCATGCACAGGTGCTATCCTGCAGATGCTTTCTCATGGTCTCATGACAGCATTGTTCTTCGCACTCATCGGTATGATATATGGACGTACCCACACACGTGACATACGTGAACTGGGTGGTTTGATGAAGATTATGCCATTCCTCTCTGTAGGATATGTGATAGCAGGTCTTGCAAACCTTGGTCTTCCAGGTTTCTCAGGTTTCATCGCAGAAATGACAATCTTCGTCGGTTCATTCGAGAATTCAGATACATTCCACCGTTGCTGCACAATAATAGCATGTACCTCTATTGTAGTAACAGCTGTCTATATTCTTAGAACAGTCGGTTTTATCCTCTTCGGAAATGTTACCAATCCACATTATGAAACACTTACCGATGCTACTTGGGATGAGAAATTCGCAGTATGCTGCCTCATCTTCTGTGTAGCAGGTCTCGGTTCTTTCCCACTTTGGGCAAGCAATGTCATTGAGACAGGTGTTATTCCAATTCTAACAAACATAGGAACGCTATAAGATATGAATTACAGTCAATTTCTATATATGATACCTGAGGCAACGCTCGTTGCTTTCTTGGTAATATTGTTCATAGAAGACTTCTGCTCTGCTCGTGATGCAGAAAGGAAATGGTTGAATCCATTTGCCAGCATCTGTTTCCTGGCGCAGACAATAGTATGTCTTCTTCCTACCATCATGGGGAACAACAATACCATAGACCTCTTCGGTTCTATGTATCATGCCACCCCAGCCGTCAATATGATGAAGGCAATCCTCACATTCGGTACCTTTATCGTTGTACTGCAATCACGCAATTGGCTCAACAATACCGAGTCAAAGATGGTAGAAGGTGAGTTCTACATGCTGACAGCATCAACTCTTTTGGGTATGTATATGATGATGTCAGCAGGCGACTTCCTGATGTTCTTCCTTGGCCTTGAGATGGCTTCTGTGCCAATGGCATGTATGGTAGCTCTCGACAAATGGCGCAACCAGTCAGCAGAAGCAGCAGCAAAGTTCATTCTTACTGCCACATTCTCTTCAGGAGTAATGCTCTATGGCATTTCTTTCCTCTATGGTGCTACAGGACATCTGTATTTCGATGATTTCAGAATGTTGCTCAAGCCAACAAACCTGTCAGTAATGGGAATGGTATTCTTTATCGCTGGATTAGGCTTTAAGATTTCACTCGTTCCTTTCCACTTCTGGACTGCCGACACATATCAAGGTGCTCCAACAACAGTAACCGGTTACCTCAGCGTAATCTCTAAAGGAGCTGCAGCATTTACTCTTGCTACCCTACTCTACAAGGTATTCATCTCACTGCTTCCTTTCTGGATGTTTGCAATGATGCTGCTTGTCGTGCTGACAATCACAATCGGTAACCTCATGGCAATACGTCAGACGGAGCTGAAGCGATTCATGGCGTTCTCTTCTATCTCTCAGGCAGGTTACATTATGCTTGTAGTGATAGGTGGTGACAGCATCATGTCTATAACAGCCTTGATGTACTACGTCTTGATTTACATCGTTGCCAATATGGCAGTATTTACCATCATTGCTTCTGTGGAGAATGCTAATGACGGACGTACTGATATGGCGACTTACAACGGACTGTACCGCACAAATCCAAAGATGGCCTTCCTCATGACACTGGCTCTCTTCTCTCTTGGCGGTATTCCTCCGTTTGCAGGTATGTTCTCTAAGTTCTTCGTATTCCTTGCAGCAGTAGATGGCAGACCAACATTCTGGCCATATTTCATCGTATTCATAGCACTCGTAAATACCGTGGTGTCACTATACTACTATCTGTTGATAGTAAAAGCTATGTATATCCGCAACAAGGAAGAGGATGGAGAACCTATTCCTGCCTTTGCGATGGATTTCAACACAAAACTGACACTTGTTATCTGCACCGTCGGAGTAGCATTCTTCGGAGTTTGCAGTTGCATCTACGAAATGCTTCATACCGCTGCAGCACAGTAAATGTCTAAAGTACAGATTATACCTGTTGATACGAAGAAGGCAATGGATGATTACGTTGCCCTTCCTCACCGACTCTATGAAGGATGTGCGGAGTATGTTCCGGAATTGGATATGGATACCCGCAACTTCTTCAACCCAAAGCACAACGACAGCCTTAAATACGCTGATGTACAATCGTTCGTTGCTTATCGGGACGGAGAATGTGTGGGACGCATAACAGGTGTTATCTCTCATAAGACAAATGTAAAATGGAATGTACGCCGCGTACGTTTCACAAACATAGAGTTCTATGACTCTCTCGACATCTCCTCTGCTCTGCTGAATGCTGTCGAGCAATGGGGAAAAGAGAAAGGAATGGAGGCGATAGAAGGTCCTATGGGCATCACCGACTTTGACAAGGAAGGTATGCTCGTGGAAGATTACGAATTAGGAGGTTCTGCAGCAGAATTCTGGAACTATCCCTATTATGTCCAGCACATGGAGAAACTGGGATACACCAAAGCTGTCGACTGGCTGCAGGTACGTATTAATGTTCCAAAAGAGATTCCGGCACGTTATCATCGTGTATCAGAATACCTGAAGGAGGAACTCCACCTTCGTGTTATAAAGAAAACGAAGAAAGAAGTAAATGCCGGCTACGGACATGTACTCTTCGACCTCTTCAATGAAGCCTTCGCCCCACTCTATGGCACCTCAGTATTCGATTACAAGCAGGTTGATAACTATATCAATATGTATCTTCCCCTGCTCGATATGGACCTGATACCATTCATCGTTAACGAGAAGGACGAACTGGTTGGTGCTGCAGTAACATTGCGCGACCCGTCAGAGGGTTTGAAGAAGTCAAAAGGAAAGCTTCTTCCCTTCGGATGGTTGCAGATGATTAAACACATCTATATCAAAAAGAGCGAGAAGGCAATGCTTCTTCTCATCGGTGTAAAACCGGAACTGCACGGCATGGGGCTCAACGCGATGTTCTTCGACAACCTGATTCCAATCTATAATAAGAAAGGTATCAAATGGTGTGAAACAAATCCGCAATTAGAATATAATGTTAAGGAATTGGCGCAGTGGAAGCCTCTCCATCCTCAGATGGTTAAACGTCGCAGATGCTGGGAGAAATCTCTCTCCGACAAGCCATTAACCCCTAACACAATGATAAAAAAACTTTCAAATGAATAGAGTAGTAATTACAGGAATGGGTATCTGGTCATGCTTGGGCCAAACCCTCGACGACGTTCGTCAGTCACTTTTTGAAGGAAAGAGTGGTATTATTTTCTCACAGGAGCGTAAAGACCTTGGTTTCCGTTCAGCATTGTGTGCTAATGTTCCAAAGCCAGACCTCAAGCCATTCGTTTCCCGCAATCTGCGTCAGTTCATGCCAGAAGAGGCACAGTATGCGTATATGGCAACAAAGGATGCCTTGGAGGCAGCAAAGATAGATCAGGATTTCCTCGACAGCCATGAGGTAGGTATTATCTATGGCAATGACTCTGTTGCAGAGGCAACGATGAATGCCCTCGATAAGTTCCGTGAGTTCAAAGACACCTCTGCCTGCGGCTCTGGTGCTATCTTCCAATCAATGAACTCTACCATTACTATGAACTTGGCATGTCTGTTCCGTCTTCGTGGTATCAACCTCACCTCTTCCGCAGCCTGCGCTTCAAGCTCTTTAGCAATAGGTAATGCCTATCTGCTCATCAAGAATGGTTTGCAGGATTGTATCATCTGCGGCGGTGGTCAGGAGGCTAATATGTATTCTATCGCTTCTTTCGACGGCATTCAGGCATTCTCTACCCGTGAGAGTGAGCCAACAAAGGCTTCCCGCCCATTCGACAAAAATCGTGACGGCCTCGTTCCTGGCGGTGGTGCTGCTACTGTTATTCTCGAGAGCTACGAACACGCTGTAAAGCGTGGTGCTCCGATATTGGCAGAAGTAGTCGGCTGGGGATTCTCAGGCAATGGCGACCATATCTCTACACCAAACGTAGCAGGTCCTGCACGTTCTTTGGAACTGGCTCTGAAGAATGGTGGCATCGACCCACGTCAGATCGGTTATATCAATGCACACGCTACATCTACCCACGCCGGTGACGGACGCGAAGCAATGGCAATAGCACAGGTGTTCGGCGACTACAAGGTGCCTGTAACATCTACCAAATCACAGACAGGTCACGAGATGTGGGCTGCCGGTGCAGCAGAGTGCATTTACTCTATGCTCATGATGAAGAACGACTTCATTGCAGGAAACATCAACTTCGAAGAGCCTGACGAAGAGACAAACTGCATCAACATCATTCCTGAGACAAAATCAGCACACTTTGATATGTTCTTATCGAATTCATTCGGTTTTGGTGGAACTAACTCAACTTTAATTATAAAAAATCTATAAACATTTTTACAAGATGACAAGAGAAGAAATCGTATCTAAGATTAACTCTGTTCTTGCAGAGGAGTTTGAAGTAGAAGAAAGTGTAATCACTCCAGATGCCAATATTAAGAACACTTTGGCTCTTGATTCCCTTTCTCTCGTTGACCTCGTTGCTCTCATCCAGCACGAGTACAAAGTAAAGATTCCAGCAGAAGATCTGCCAAAGGTGCAGACTTTCAGTGACCTTTACGACTACATTGAGGCTCATGCTTAATATTAAGCAACTAATACCACAACGCTCGCCCATCATGATGGTGGACGAGTTGTTGTGTGTTAATGGCGACGAAGCACAGTGCCGCCTTGCTGTCAGAGAGGATAATTTCTTTCTAGAGGAAGACGGACTCATTGCCGAAGTAGGTATCATCGAGCATATTGCGCAGTCAGCATCTGCCTTTGCCGGCTATCGTGCCGTAGAGGAAGATGGTGCTGCAGAACCTCCTGTCGGATATATCGGCGAAGTAAAGAACTTCCATCTTACCGAGCGCCCTGCCGTGGGTGATGTCCTCATCACTACCATTACCATGGGCCCGACCGTTGATGGTGTCACCATTATCAGCGGTGAGTGTAAGAAAGAAAGTGGAGAACCTGTTGCCGACACAAGAATGAAGATATATGTTCCTTAAAGACAAATTCTATAAAGTAACGAAGGAAGACGTCTCTGTCACGAGTGCTACATACACCCTTGCCATTCTTCCCGATTGCAGTGTATATGACGGCCATTTCCCCGGCAATCCCGTATGCCCTGGTGTTTGCAATATGCAGACCATCCTTGAGTGTGCCATGATGCTGACAGGAAAGAGTCTCCACTACAATACTATCAAGCAATGCCGCCTGACGGCTATTGCAACCCCGGAGGTATGTCCGGAAGTGATGGTATCTGTCTCCGTTGACGAGAGCAATACCATTCTTGCTGAGATAAAAGACAGCAAGCAGACATACATGACCCTAAAAGGTACAGTACAATGACTCGGATATTTTTCAACATCTACCAATATTTCAAACGCCATCAGTTCCAAATGTGGTTCTCGATGGTTTTATTGTTTTTAATCACAGGCTATGGTGCTGCCTGCATACATCTTGAGGAAGACCTCAACAAGCTGATGCCATCATCACGCAATGCCGACGGCTCTATCAAGACGGCCTTTGCTGACCTCAGGATTAAAGACAAGACATATCTGCTCTTTGAGATGACCGGCAATTCCAAAGAGCCAAAGTCAAAAGCCGTGAGCCGGCTCATCAACACCTGCGATGTTTTTTCCGACTCGCTCCTGGCTCGCGATACTACCGGCATCGACATTTTCCGTAGCATCCCTGACGAGATTATGTTCGACGGCACATCATTCCTCATAGAACATCTGCCGGCATACATCGACACCAGCGCCTATGCCCAGTTTGACAAGTTGCTGACACCGCAACATCTTCGTGAGCAGCAGACCATCAACGCTAATGACAAAGAGAAGGCGATGGAGAACAATGAGGAGACAGGCGAAATGCTGTCCTCCCTCATCGATATGGACCCTATTGGCATGCGCGATATTCTGGCAAAGCAGATGGAGCCGCTGCTCTCTACCGGCGGAAAGTACACCACCATCGACAACCATTTCTTCGTACCCGATTCCACGGTGTGCGTTGCCTTTATCTCTCCTGCGTTCTCTTCTACGAATACAGGTCAGGGCTCCGCGCTCTTCGAACACCTCAACAACCTCATCGACAAATTTGCCAAGACACATCCCGACGTCAAGATATCCTATTACGGAACACCTGCAAGCGGATATTATAACTCTTCCACTATCAAGAACGACCTCGTCTCTACCGTCGGATGGTCAACGCTCATTGTGCTACTGGTACTCTTTCTCTGCATGCGGACATGGAACACCATTCCTCTCCTGATGCTGCCGGTAGTCTTCGGCACATTTTTCGGACTCTCCATAATGTATCTCATCCGCGGACAGTTCTCACTTCTCGCCCTCGGCATGGGAGCGATAGTGCTGGGCGTTGCAATGTCATACGTGCTGCATATCATCATACACTACAAATACACCGGCGATGCCAAGAAGGTGATTAGCGACGAGACAATGCCGGTATTGTTAGGATGCATCACCACCATCGGTTCCTTCATGGGACTTATCTTCATCAAGACTGACCTGCTGCAGGACTTCGGTCTCTTCGCTGCCCTTGCTATCATCGGTACCACGGTATTCTCGCTCATATATCTGCCCCACCTCATGGAGTTGGAGGGCAACAAGATTAACAAGCGTGCCTTTACTGCGATAGATAAGTTCAACAACTATCCTATCGATCGAAAGAAGCCACTTCTTGTTTTCGTTATCGTTTTCGTTATCGTTTTCGTTACAGCATACGCCATCAAGGGTACCGACTTCGATGCCGACATGAGCCACCTTGGCTATCTGTCTCCGAACACGGAATATGCGGAACACCTGCTGGACTCTAAGACAGCTTCTACCGGCGAACTTACCGACACCACAAGATACTTTGCATCTCAGGGCAAGAATGCTGAGGAAGCCCTTCGTAATTTCAGTCTTTTGCAGGCAAAGCTCGACTCTCTGCAGAAGTTAGGATTGGTGAAGGACTACACCCACACCAACTCCATCTTCGTGCCCCTCACTCAGCAGCATGAACGCATCGAAGCATGGAAGGCTTTCTGGACACCGGAGCGCATCAACAAGGTGCGTCCTTTCGTTCCTG
>CAMJIL010000013.1 GCA_946405805.1 uncultured Prevotellaceae bacterium
GTTCTCTCCCAATCCACGATCTTTAATTCGGATTCCGTTGACGGATGGATGTCGAACTCGTCGAGCAGCATCACCCTCTTATTCTCCAGGTCGTAGAGCGGCCACACCTTGGCCTTGCCGTCAGGAGAAATCTCGGCACTGAGCGACGGATTACCTGTCTTGGCGAACTGTACCCACATTTTTCGCATAGTCTTGCAGAAGGTCTCGTCGAAAGCCCTTCCCGTGTCAGCTGTCATCTCGGGATGATTGAACACTACCGCCAGCTCGATGGCATGTCCGCACTTCATGATGGGGTCAGGCGACTCAGGCGTAAAGTAATAGGTGAAAGCCTTACCACCAGCCTTCGTCTGGCACTCAGACAACTTGATGATAGGCACATTAAACCAGCTCTGGCTCAAGAGACTACTGTCTGGCTGGAAGTAGTCACCCTTCACATCGTTCATATAACTATCGACCAGTGCTTTCTCGTCAGCTGGCAACTTGGCATATTTCTCTTGCTTGCGTCCTGCAATCCACTTATCCCAGCCTTCCTTGCCGAAGCTGGACACGAAGAAATTCATCTCGTCCTTGTTGCAACCTACCAGAATCTCCAAATCTTTCGCTGCACCGTTGGCGTAAGCCTCAAAGGTGTCGGTGGGCAGATACTTTCCGTCTCTTTCGGGCATCTGGTGTGCAAAGTTGACTGCTGTAGCTGTTTCCAGAAGCTTGTCGCCATCGACCTTCAGAAGATCGGCAACCGTCTTGCAACCGAGCGCCTCCATCAGTTTGTTGGTGCCCTCGATACCTTCTTCCGGAGATCTCGTCTGGTTGACGGAACCACTCTCGGCAATGAGTCGCTTGAAATATTTTTGGGAGCCCGGAACCAACGGCTGCAAGGTACAGCTGGCAGCACCGGCTGATTCACCGAAGATAGTCACATTGTCGGGATCGCCGCCAAAGGCCGCAATATTCTCGTGTACCCACTTCAGCGCTTTCTGCTGGTCCAGGAGTCCTAGGTTCTGTGAGTCGGTATATTCCTTACCGTCCGACAGGTGCGACAGATGCAGGAAGCCCATCACGCCAAGTCTGTAGGCAATCGTAACAACGATGACATCGGGATTCTCCTTCATGAAATTGACGCTGTCGAACATCGGGTCGATGGTACCGCCTGACTCAAAAGCACCGCCGTGAATCCATACCATAACGGGCTTCTTCTCCGTTGTTGCCTCATCAGCCTTAAAGACGTTGAGGTACAGGCTGTCTTCACTCAGGTAATAGAGTGAACCTACCTCAAACGACGGGTTACCGTAGCTGCTCTTCGCATTGTAATATGCCTCATAGACACCATCGTTGGGAACAGCATCCACAGGAGCCTTCCAGCGCAGGTCACCCACAGGTTGCTTACCTACATAGGGAATACCCCTATAGACGATGATATTATCATTCTTCCGACCTACGAAAGTACCGTTAATACACTTGACAGCCAACGACTTGTCGTAATTGCCATCGGTAATCTGTTTGTTCTCGCCGCCATACATACCGTGCAGCGCGTCTCTAATCTCTTGAGCATTCATAGTTTTAATAATTTTTTGGGCTACGGTATTGGTAGTCCAATTAAAAATAGTGTAACTCGCAAAACCTAAAAGAATTAGAACTTTGCTGTTACTTCTTTTCCGATGTATGTGACGGTTTGCTTTGTGCCGTCGGGGAGTACTACGTTGAAGACGCGGTTGGTGAGCATGCCGTCATAGTTCCCTTGGCGGTTGCCGATGGTGAGGGTGCGGCGGCTGTCGTTCCACTGCATCGTGATGGTGGTGTATTTGCCTTTTTCGTAGTTATAATTGTCGCCTTCGTCTTCATAGAGTGTGAAGGTGCCGTCAGCGCCGGGATAGATACGCAATTCCAGTTCGTTCCATGCCTTTTCACCGACATATTGCATCTCAGGTCCGAGAGGCAGTATGCTACCAGCACGCACAAACATAGGAACGCGGTCGAGGCGTGTCTCGAAGGTTACGTCCTGTCCGCCACGATATTCCTTGCCTGTCCAGAAATCATACCACTGTGCGCCCTTTGGCAGATATTTCGTAGCACTCTTGGTGCCGCTGAAATCTACTACGGGATATCCTTCGTTGGTAGTAGCAGTGCTGCTGACGCTCCATCCGTCCAGA
Source organism: uncultured Prevotellaceae bacterium (assembly GCA_946405805.1). Classification (GTDB taxonomy): domain Bacteria; phylum Bacteroidota; class Bacteroidia; order Bacteroidales; family Bacteroidaceae; genus Prevotella. The sequence continues at coordinate 2,148 of CAMJIL010000013.1, forward strand.
CCCTGCGCATCAAGCTTACCACCTTTGCGGTTGACTGCTTCAGGGGTGTATTGTGCCTGCACGATGGGTGCTGCGAGAATGCTGCGGCCAAAGAGAAATTCGCTCGGCTCCTGCCATGTGCGCTTGTCGGCAGCAAAGTCTGCAAACAGCGGACGCATATAGGTGTCGTTATTGCTGGTTACCTGCCATGCTGTGCTATATATATAAGGTAGCAGGCGATAGCGTAGGCGTATTTGTGCTGCGATGGCGTCATAGACAGCCTCGCCCGGCTTGCCGAATTCCCATATCTCGCGTGAGCAATCGGTACCGTGACTGCGGAATACAGGGCAGAACAATCCATACTGCATCCAGCGAACATAGAGTTCCTGGAACTGTGGATTGCGTGGTGCCGAACCACCGCCTCGGGTGTTGTAACTGCCGCAGAAGAAACCACCGATGTCGGTATTGAAGTTAGGACAGCCCGTCATGCCGTAGTTCAGGCCTAGAGGAATCTGGTTGCGCAACACTTCCCACGAAGAGCTGACATCGCCACTCCACAGACCCGAGCCGTAGCGCTGCTGACCAGCAAAGGCAGAACGTGTCATAATAAACACACGCTTGTCGGAAGTGGCTTGACGCTGCCCCTCATATACACCGCTGACGGTAGCCAAAGGGAAGGCATTACGATAGCGGCGCCATGTGCCGTCACCGGCACTGTGGTCGTAGTCGGACTCTTTGGGATTGAAGCAGTCGGGGTCGGTAGAATCCATCCACCAGGCATCAGTGCCCTCATTGAGAAGGTTGGTGAGGTACTTCCAATAAATGTCGCGTGCCTTTGGGCTGAAAGCATCATAAACACGCACTCCGGAAGGGTAGTCCATGCGTGGGGGCCATTGTGCCAGTCCGCTTTGAGGCCACGTCTGGAAATCATAGAGCAATCCCAGTGAGTCGAGCTCACGATATTGTTTTGTCTTAGGACCGAAGCTTGCCCATATGCTTATCATGAAATGTGCATGCTGACGGTGCACTTCATCAATCATCCTTTTGCCGTCTAGGAAATCCTCATGGACGAATTCCATAGCATTCCACGTATAGTTAGACCCCCAATACTGCCAGTCTTGTATGATGCCGTCGAGAGGTATCTGACTCTTGCGGTAGCGATTTACAACGCTGAGCAGTTCCTTAGAAGACTTATAGCGCTCCTTTGACTGCCAGTAGCCGTATGTCCAAAGTGGGAACATCGGTACCTGGCCGGACAGTGTGCGCATCTCAGCATTGTTGCCATCGACAGAGCCGCCCAGCATAAAGTAGTAGTCAACGCCGTCGCCAACCTCTGAGGATAGTTCCATCTTGTTCTGACCTGTGGCATCGAAAATTGTGCGGGAATAGTTGTCCCAATATATAGACCATCCGCGGATGCTTTGGAACACTGTCTGGAAATCCTGTAGGTTCGACTGTTCCATCTCCACATGTTTTCCGCGATGTGACAGCTTGCCATCCTGCAATGTGCCAAGACCGTAGATAGGTTCGTCTTTCTGCAGGGCAAACGCCGTAGTAACACGGTAAGCACCCTTGTCAGGACCGCTGGTACGCTCCTCGAAACCATAGGACAGCTCCTGCAACAGATTCTTCACCTTGCGGCCCTCAAAACTGATGCGGCCGGTGTTCTTGTTGACACGAACTGTCAACTCGCTGCTGCTCAATGATATCTCACTGCCACTCTCGCCACGCTTGATGTCGATATCCTGCGGCTGTGCCGTAACGACAAGACTGGGGTGGGAGATAGTGCGTCCTGTGGGCACCTTAGTAATGTGTACTGTGCGAGGAGTGAAAAACTCTACGCAAACGTCAGTGGAAGATGTCTTCACTACTGTAGGCTTTGCCATTACGGGCAAAGAAAATAATAAAATTACAAAGCTAGAGAAAATGGGTTTCATAATTGTTATTGGTTTGATTGGCCTATAGGACTTATGGGGCCTATAGGTTTTCGTTTTGGTTTTCGTTTTGGTTTTCGTACGAAGTGTTGTCTTCTATTCCAGCGGCGGCGAGGGCTTCTTTGCGTTCTATGCATGTGCCACATTTGCCGCAATGCTTCTCACCACCTTTGTAGCATGACCACGTCTTGCCGTAATCGATGCCTAACTGCTTTCCCCTGACAGCAATGTCTCTCTTGGTGATGTTGGTATAGGGCGCTAGAATCTGCAACTCCTCATACGTGCCGGCAGAGATGGCCGCACTCATAGCAGAGACAAACTCCGGACGGCAGTCGGGATAGATGGCGTGATCACCACCGTGATTGGCCATCATGACATATTTCAGCCCGCGGCTCTCTGCCATTCCCGCTGCAATAGCAAGCATGATACCGTTGCGGAAAGGTACAACGGTGCTCTTCATATTTTCGTCAGCATAGTGCCCCTCGGGAATATCCTCTCCGCCAATAAGCAGGGAAGAAGTGAAATACTTCTGCATGAAGTCGAGGGGAATGATAATCTGCGGAATGCCTAACTGCTCACAATGCCACTTGGCAAAAGCCAACTCCTTGGCATTATGGCGTGAGCCATAGTCGTAAGAAACTGCAAGGGCAATGCGCTCCTTGTAATCATAGAGTAGGGTGGTGGAATCCATACCACCACTTAATATAATGATAGAATCCTTCATCAATTCAATCAATAATTGTGCATTATGCATTAATTAAACACCGTCCAACTGAGGCCCAAGCGGAAGATGCGGCTGTTGAGAGGATGGTGAGGAGTATAGAAATAATTTCCTGAACCAGCATTGACGTGAGACATCATAACAAAGAAACGGCAGCGCTTCAGCATGAAGTTGGCATATACATTGATGAGAGGATAGTTGCCAACCTTTGTCTTCACCGCTTCATTTTGCTGCACAGCAAACTGCGACAGCTGTGGAACATATTCCGGAGCGTAGTAAGACGTGAAGAAACGCATGTCTCCACCAAAGTGAACAGATAGCACACGCGCAATCTTAAACTTCAGGTAAAGGTTAGTCCATATATTTACTGCCGGCACAGGAAGAACATCCTCGGCACTACTCTTCTGGAAGGTAATGCGGTTTTCCCAGTTCAGCACACCGAGAGTGAAATTCTGTTCAAGGGCAAGCGTCAGAAGACTGATATTCTTTGATGACTGATAGATGTTGGCATCGTAGCCGGTGATGACTTCGTTAGCCTTATTGTATGTCACTCCGAGATAAGTCAAATTCTGGAAGTTGTCGTAAGCCACACGAAGCGATGTGCGTGTTTTGCTGTATGTAAGGCTTCCTTCAAAGTGGGTCTGCATCTGCTTGTTCAGTCCGTCATGATCCCACCAGAAGTGCTTGGAGTGATAGTGACGCTTGAAAAAGGCTGGGGTAGTGAGATGATAGAAGGCTTTGAGGTTAAGTTTTACGGAATCCTTGAAAAGAGGAATCCTCACATCACCAATACCGTCAAATTTCAAGTCACCAACTGTCTTGCCGGCAATCCATACCTCACCCAACACCTTATAATGGAATGTCTTGCCGAGAGTCTTTATGAGTTGACCACCGACAGAGAGATTATTTTCTATATAACTGCTATATCGGGTGAGGCTATCCTCCGCCAGTCGGTAATTGGATAACTCATGGGCGATGAATGCCTTTGCTCCCATCGGAACATACTTATTGAAGCCTTCGAGCAATCCGACGGCAAAAGTATTTCGGAGAGTATAGTAATCAGTCTTGTCGTAGATAGAATCGCCCAGTGCTCTGTCAACAGGAACGCTGTACCTGTTGTTGTAAAGGTTCTTTGGAGACCTGTATGCGATATATGTGTGCCAGTTGTTATCAAACTGTAGGTTATGAATAAAACTGGTAACAGGCACATATTCCTCCTTTGTCCATGACGTATCGATTGCTACAGAGTCTTTGCGAGCCAAGAGAGAATCCATCAGTAATTTACGCTTCTCCTCTGCTGCCTTTTTGAGGGCTAACCTAAGGGAATCGTTGGCAAGGTCGCCAACAATCTGCGCATCGTCAGGTCTGCCAAGACGTTTTGAAGGCTTTGGAATACTGGTATCACCTGACAGCATCTTCTCTGCCTCCGCAGCAGCCTCTGCTTTCTCTTTCTCTTTTTGGGCCTTGATGGCAAAACGACGGGCCTCGATTTCCTGCTCGGTCATTGGTACCTTGCGATAGAAACCGATATTATATCTGTGGGAGAGAGTAGCATGAAAGGCATTAGTGCGATTCCAGTTGCTGCTCAACAAGACGGGAATTTCGTTCTCGGAATATGTTTCGGAAGTAGCTTCCGGATGGGTGATATATTCGTCATTGGTGATGCCGCCATTCTCCGTCAGCTTCAAGTGGTCGAAGGAAAATATGAGGTGGGCATTATACCGCTGACCGATATATGAGCCCCACATCGTGTAATCGAAGAGCGCTGTGGATTGATTTTGGTAATATCCGCGACCATATATGTAGTCGAACTTGAAACCAAATCCGGCCTCCTTATTAATATTGTTTGCAAAAAGAGCCTTAAAATGGTCTTCGCCGTTTGTTCTGTTACCACAAGTGTTGAATGACAGGTTTGTAATAGGTGAGAGGGTATTACTGAACTTCAGTGCCGTCGGAGGTGTGATGAAATAGGATAACCCATCAGTAAAGCCGAATGTGTTATAATCACGATCTGTCGCTATACGGGCTATTCGTGGCGCTCCGAGGTTTCCTGTTGTGTTGTATTCTCCATATGTTCCCGTTGTGAAGATAGAATTCATGAACAGATGCTGCGCAGTATCTGGAGCAACTGCCGTCCTATCTCCGAAATGGTCGTCAATAGTCCATAGGTACATACCCTTTGGCACTTCCTTATGCTTTGTCTTCAGAGAGTCAAGGGCGCGATTAGGGTTGAAGGTGTTGTCCGTCACCGTAAAACCATCATCGTAGAAAGTGTTGTTATTATTGCCTTGAGCCATTGATGACATACAGAGGGCGAACAATATCACAGAAATAAGTATGATGTTATATATCCGTCTCATATCTATTTCATATATCTTAAGACACATTCCGCCATCTTTATTGCCATAGCGATGATGACAATGACAATACCCATCATCTTGATTCGCTCATCATGAGCAAACCACTGACCATAAGCATTGACACAAGCACCGATGATGCCAATGACGATGAACAGCAGATTGAGAATCTGCCTAATCTTAAAAATCGTTGTAGGACCTTGGGGTTGTTGATGCATCAGATAGAAGGATATTATTTTTTCAGGGTCTCCTCGATACGATTGAATAAAGCATCTTTTGCATCAATAGTCTTGGTGCGGAATTTCTCTGAACCGCCCTTCTGGAAGCCGTCACCCTTTTTGTTGATTGCCTGAGCATCAGATATCATATCCTCTGCAGGGAACTGTCCGCCACCACGCTCTTCGTCGTAGATGTAGTTGAGGTTGCACATAGTAACCAGACATCTTCCGTCGAAACAGCCGATGACCAACTGATAGTTGAATTTTGTCTGGTCGAGAGACAGGAATTTATTCTCAAAAGTCAGAATCTCCTGTACTCGTGCCACGATCTGATGATTTGCTTCATCAGTGATAGATATCTTGCTGACATCAGTCTTCGGATTAACACCATTGCCGCCAGTCTCTGAGCAATAGCCTTTAGTAAAAGCAAGCATAGTGTTGTATATCTCACCAGCAGACTTGCCAGGCACCTCAATGGCCTTCTGCCACTGAATCTTACCATTAACCTCTGGGCATGCTCCTGCAAGATATTTTGGGTCAATAACCCTTTCTGCCTTTGGTTTCTTCTCAAACAAAGCACGCTTCTTTATCTGACCATCTTGAGTGATGGTATATGATTCCTGTGGTTTCTTCTTAGGCTTGAAGAGTTGGGCATTGGCATGGGTTGCATACAGAATGGATAGTATGGCGCAAAGAATAATGATTACCACGATGCGTGCCACGCAACCTACTACTTTCTTAATGATGAACAGTGCAATGATGATTGCAATAATTCCGATGATTAATTGTGTCATATTTTAAACGGTATTGTTGTTGTAAATTCCAGTGGTTTGTGTGTTATTGGATGGTAGAAACACAGCATGTATGCATGCAGACACAGCCGATGTAATGGGTCGTCCCCATTGCCGTATTTCACGTCACCGCAGACGGGATGTCCCATCTCTGCTGCATGAACACGAATCTGATTCTTCCTACCTGTTTCGAGTTTAAATTCCATCAGTGTGTGGTCTGCTGTGCGTTTGAGAACATGAAAATGCGTTATTGCATGTTTGCCGCCATTATCCACAGAGGAAGAATATGTGATGTATGCCTTATTGTCCTTCAGCCAGCTCTCGATGGTTCCGTCATCTTCAACCACCTCGCCGCTTAGGACGGCAACATATCGGCGGTCAAAAACAATGTCGTGCCATTCGTGCTCCAGAATCTGCTCTGTATCAATATCTTTCGCATAGACCATAAGGCCAGATGTGTCTCTGTCCAAACGGTGCACCACATGAGCCCTGCACTTTTGGCGAGTCTTGTGAAAATAGTCATCGAGAACACTTTTTACATTCAGCGATGAATGACCTGCTGCCATAGAAAGGATGCCTGCCTTCTTCTCGATAACAACGAGATACTGATCTTCATACACTATGCTGACATATCGGCTTTTGAAGACGTCATTCTTCTTGGAATTAGAAACCTGCACCTTCATGCCTGCTGAAAGAGGAAGGTCAAACTGCGTCACTGTCTTGCCATCGACCTTAATGCCACGACCCTTTAGGATATCCTTTACCTTGTTCCTGGAGGCAGATAAAGTCTCCAAAAGAAACTCCAGCAGGGGAGTATCTTTTGTGACATTGTATGTCTTGTATTCTTTCAGTTTCGGATTATACATATATTCGGTTGTGCAAGTCTTCTGTCGGCTGCTTGCTATGTTAGCGCACAAAATTAGGAAATTTTCTTCAGATACTAGGTTTGTAGTCCATATTTTTAAGAAACTTTTAGAGAAAATAGTCATAATTTTAAGAAATAATTTGGTTAATATAGATAAATTTGATACATTTGCACCCGATATTGCAGAAAATTATGTCCTTCAACAACATGAACAACAAAAACTCAGAATCTTGTATCGGTTGCCAGCTTTATGAGCAATGTGGCTCCGTGTGCGATACAGTTGACAGTGGGACATCTGCATGGGGAAAGTTGCTTCTGCCTTGTGCACTGCTTATAGCGGTGATATTGATGGTGGGAGTGTCATACCTTATAAATCTTATGTTCTAAAGCCTTTAAAATAACTACTATAAAATGAATTTTATCTTATCTGCAGTAATTGCTTTAGTAGCAATCGCATTGGTAGCGTCAGTAGTGCTCTATGTATGCTCTAAGCGCTTTGCTGTACAGGAAGACCCTCGTTTATCTGTTGTGGCAGAAGCATTGCCGCAGGCTAACTGTGGCGGTTGTGGCTTTCCTGGCTGCTCAGGTCTTGCAGCTGCTCTCGTCAAGGGCGCTGATGCAGGAGCTATAGAAGGACTCTCGTGTCCTGTCGGTGGTCAGGAGGTGATGACTAAGATAGCTGGCTTGCTCGGTATGGAGGCAGGAGACAGCGCTCCGAAAGTTGCTGTTGTCAGATGCAACGGATGTTTGGAACATCGTCCCCGTATAGCAGAGTATGATGGCTTGCGCTCTTGCGCAGCTATGAATAGTGTTGGAAGTGGTGAGACAGCTTGCGGTTACGGATGTCTGGGATGTGGAGATTGTGTATCGGCTTGTAATTTCGGGGCGATAACGATTGATCCGGATTTGGGACTCCCTGTCGTTAATGAAGACTTGTGCACCTCTTGTGGCGCTTGTGTAAAAGCTTGTCCACGCAATATTATAGAATTGCGTTACAAGGGACGTGTAATAAAGGAACAGCCACATCGCGTGTATGTATCGTGTGTAAATAAGGATAAGGGGCCTGTTGCAAACAAAGTATGTAAGGTCAGCTGTATAGCATGCGGTAAATGCCAGAAGGTTTGTAAGTTTGAGGCAATCTCAGTAGAGAATAATGTCGCATATATTGATATGGAGAAGTGTAAGGCTTGCGGGCTCTGTGTTCGCGAGTGTCCAAAGAATGCTATCCATGCAACATGGGAATTGCCGGCACTGAAACCAAAAGAGCCACAGGCTGAGGAAACAACTAACGCATAAAAACACTAAGGAAATTGGATACAAAAACATTTAGAATAGGTGGTGTTCATCCTGAGGAGAACAAGTTGACCCATGAAGAGCCAACGCAAGTTGCTCCATTACCTCAGCAGGCAATATTCCCTCTGAGTCAGCACATCGGTGCTCCTGCAAAACCTATCGTCCAGAAAGGCGATAAGGTAAAGGTGGGTACAATGATAGCTGAGGCTAGCGGCTTTGTGAGTGCTAATATTTTCTCTTCTGTGTCAGGAACCGTTTTCAAGGTTGATAACGCTGTTGATGCAACAGGCTATCAAAGGCCTTGTATCATAATCAATGTAGAGGGTGATGAATGGGAAGAATCCATAGACCGTTCTGACAAGATAGAACGTTTGGAACATCATCCGGAACTGACAGCAGAGAAAATTATTGAGAAAGTAAAATATGCTGGCATCGTTGGTATGGGAGGTGCATGCTTCCCAACACATGTGAAATTGTGTCCTCCACCAACAGAAAAAGCTGAATGCGTCATAATAAATGGTGTCGAGTGTGAGCCATATATCACGTCAGATTATCGCCTGATGATGGAAAAACCTGATGAGGTTATTGAAGGCGTAAAACTCATTATGAAGGCTGTAGGCGTAAATAAGGCATACATCGGTATTGAGACAAATAAGCCTCACGCCATAGATTTGATGATACAGAAACTGATGACCAACCTTGATATAGAAGTAGTGCCATTGGCAAAGAAATATCCGCAAGGTGGTGAGAAACAGCTTATCGATGCCGTTATTCGCAGACAAGTACCAGCACCTCCTGCTATTCCTATCAACGTTGGGGCAATAGTACAGAATGTGGCTACTGCTGTCGCTATCTATGAAGCGGTAATGAAGAATAAACCACTTTTCGAGCGCTATACAACGGTCACAGGTAAGCAATTGAAGAAGCCAGGCAATTTCCTGGTACGTATGGGAACCCCATTCGGGCAGTTGATAGACCTCTGTGGCGGATTGCCTGACGGAGACAACAAAATTCTTGCCGGTGGTCCGATGATGGGTAAGGCTGTCAATAGCCTGAATACCCCTGTCGGAAAAGGACAGAATTCTATTACTGTGCTTTCAGACATGGATGCCCACAGAAAAGAACCACAGCCTTGCATCAGGTGTGCAAAATGTGTAGGAGCATGCCCTATGGGACTTGAGCCTTATCTGCTTGCAAAGGGTAGTGCGATGAAGATGTGGGAACGCATGGAGGCTGAGATGATAACAAGTTGCATAGAATGCGGCTCATGTCAGTTTACTTGCCCAGCACATCGTCCGCTGCTTGATAATATAAGAATGGGTAAGCAAACTGTTATGGGAATCATACGCGGCAGGGCTGCAAAGAAGTAACGTTTAACGGTTAAAGTTTAAAGTTTAAAGGTTCATGATAATTATGAATTATGAATTATGAATTATGAATTGAAAAAAATATGTCACAAATAATAGTATCATTATCTCCACATGCTCATGGCACTGATTCTGTTGAGAAGAATATGTATGGTGTCGTCATAGCGCTTCTTCCTGCGCTGTTGGCATCGTTCTATTTCTTCGGCATAGGATCGCTGATTGTTTGTGCTGCCAGCGTTATAGCATGTGTACTTTTTGAGTGGTTGATAAGCAAGTTCTTGCTTCAACGTACTCCCACAATCACTGATGGCTCTGCCATAGTGACGGGACTGCTTTTGGGCATGAATCTGCCAAGTAATTTCCCAATATGGATGATAGTCATTGGCGCCTTGGTTGCCATCGGTGTCGGCAAGATGACCTTTGGAGGACTGGGACAAAATCCCTTCAATCCTGCTCTTGTAGGACGCTGTTTCCTGCTTGTCAGCTTTCCTGTGGCGATGACATCATGGCCAGTAGGAAACCAACTGATGGCTTATACCGATGCTACAACAGGAGCAACACCTTTGTACCTGATGCAGATGGCAATAAAGAATGGTGACCCGTCATTGTTGGAAAAACTCCCGTCATCTCTTGATATGTTCCTGGGTGTAACCCAAACCAACAATATGGGTGCCGGTACAACTGGTGAGATATGTGCAGTAGCACTTCTGTTGGGAATGATATATATGCTGTATAAGAAAATAATAACATGGCACATACCTGTCAGCATCATCGCTACGGTATTCTGTTTCTCAGGCTTGCTGCATCTGTCTAATCCGGTATATGCCAATCCTGTTCAGGTTGTCCTGTCAGGTGGTTTGATGCTGGGAGCTATCTTCATGGCAACAGACTATGTCACATCACCAATGTGTGCAAGGGGTCAGTTGATATATGGTATATGCATCGGCCTGCTGACAGTTATCATACGTAACTGGGGAGCATATCCGGAAGGAATGTCATTCGCAATACTCATTATGAATGCATTTACTCCGCTGATTAACTATTATGTGAAACCAAAACGTTTTGGCGAGGTGCCAAAGGCAGTAAAATAAAGGAGGACGAAACATGGAAAGACTGAAATCAAATCTTCAGAATATGGTCGGTGTCCTCGTCGGTGTTGCCTTCGTGTGTGCCCTTCTGCTGTCTGTATTCAATAAGGTGACATCAGGCCCTGTGGCAGAACAGGCTGCAAAAACTCTTCAGGATGGTATTAAGAATGTCATGCAGAGTGATAGCGTTGTGGTAGAGGGTGATACCATAGTTGAGAAAGAGTTTAACGGAAAGATGCTCTCTTTCGTAGTGCACAATACCAACAAGGGCGTTGCAGTAGAAAGTACAGACCCTAATGCTTTTGGTGGAAACCTGAAAGTGCTTGTCGGATTCGCAGAAGATGGCGAGATTCTCGGATACACCATTCTTGAAAGTGCTGAGACCCCAGGACTTGGAGCAAAGGCTGTTGAATGGTTCCTTGATGAGGCTCCAGGAGATATCGTGGGTTTGAATGTATGGAAAAACAACCTCACAGTTACCAAGGATGGTGGTGAGGTTAATGCAATCACAGCATCTACTATCACCTCACGTGCATTCCTGAGAGCCGTAACACAAGCGTGGTCGGCATATCGAGGAGATAAGGATGATGCTAAGACTGGAGCTACAGAACAAGAAGAGAAGAAAGGAGGTAAGAAATGAGTAATGCAAAAATAATTTTTAATGGTATAATAAAGGAGAATCCTACGTTCGTCCTGTTGTTGGGAATGTGTCCTACATTGGCCACAACCACGAGTGCGATGAATGGTATGATGATGGGACTGGCTACAATGGTGGTGCTCATTTTCTCCAACCTTGTTATATCAAGTATCAGGAACTATGTGCCCGATATGGTGCATATCCCCGTATATATCGTTGTCATCGCCACATTGGTGACAATAGTGCAGATGTGCCTGGCAGCCTATCTGCCTGACGTAAACAAGTCATTGGGATTGTTTATACCTCTCATTGTTGTAAACTGTATCATCCTCGGACGTGCTGAAGCCTTCGCATCAAAGAATGATCCAGTAGCATCAATGTGCGATGGACTCGGTATAGGACTCGGATTTACTCTGGCTCTCACACTCCTTGGAATATGCAGGGAACTGTTGGGTAATGGTACTGTCTTTGATGTTCGTCTCATATCTGAGGAATATGGTATGCTTTTGTTCATACTCCCTCCAGGGGCATTTATGACGTTAGGTTTCCTGATTGCCATAAAGAATCGTTTTACAAAAGAATAACCCTCAAAGCTCTTAGAAAATGGAATATATACTTATATGCATAACTGCGATATTTGTTAATAATATCGTACTGAGTCAGTTCCTTGGCATCTGTCCGTTCTTGGGAGTGTCACAGAGGGTGAATACGGCCCTCGGAATGGGTGCTGCTGTAACTTTCGTGATGACGTTGGCAACTGTCGTAACATATCTGTTGCAGATATACGTCCTTAATCCTATGGATTTGGGCTATCTGCAGACACTATCGTTTATTCTTGTCATAGCCTCTTTGGTGCAGCTGGTAGAGATAATCCTAAAGAAAGTGTCACCTGCTTTATACCAGTCATTGGGAGTATTCCTTCCCCTTATTACCACAAACTGTGCCATACTGGGTGTAGCAATCCTCGTAATACAGCGTGATTACACATTGCTCGAAAGTCTCGTGTATGCACTCGCTTCTGCTATAGGCTTCGGCTTGGCACTCGTGATATTTGCAGGCTTACGTGAACATCTTGCTATGGCTGACATTCCAAAGGGAATGCGTGGAATGGCGATAACACTCGTTACTGCTGGCATCCTGGCTCTTGCCTTCATGGGATTCAGTGGTGTCGATGGTGGTTTGAAACCATTATTTGGAATAGAATAACTGATGGATATAATGATTATATAGCATCAGTTCAGAGATACGTCCGTGTCTCGCTAGCATCAGAGCACGGATTATTTGTGTTTGTGTTGTTGTCTCCCTCCGACGTGATGTCTGGGGGGAGATTTTTTTATTAAAAGTAATTGTATTTCAATATTTTTTTATACCTTTGAGCTTTTTATTTGTATTTCTCATAACTTAATCGTATCTTTGCAGCGCAAAATGATTTATAGATTATAATACAACACTGCACTAAATGAAAAAGAAAATTTTGATTATGGCCCTTGCGGCTTGTGGTTGTGGCACATACGCTGCAGAGCCAACAGATAGCGTGTCCCTTGAAAATGTTACAGTAACAGGAGTCCGTAGTGCTGCTGATGTCAGACAGCTACCGTTTACTGTTACGACGATAAGTAAGGAGGTTCTTAACGAGAACTACAGGCAGAACATCTTGCCAACATTGGCAGAACAGGTGCCGGGTCTTATGGTGGCCTCTCGAGGCGTCTTGGGCTATGGCGTTAGTACTGGTGCTGCTGGCGGCATGACGATGCGTGGATTGTCAAGTGGTGCAGGACAGATGATGGTCCTTATTGATGGACACCCACAGTACAATGGTGTATATGGTCACAGCATTGCTGACAGTTATTACAGCATGATGGCTGAAAGGGTAGAGGTGCTTCGTGGCCCTGCTTCGGTATTGTATGGAAGCAATGCAATGGGAGGCGTTATTAACATTGTTACCGATGACCTTTCAACACTTCGCAATGGTACACAAACAACGATAGGCGTTGGAGCAGGAAGCTATGGAACTATCCAGACAGAAGCAATGAACAGATTGCGTAAGGGAAAGTTCTTCAGTTCTATTGGAGGACAGTATTCACGTTCTGACAACCACAGGCCAAATATGGGATTTGAACAGTATGGAGGCTTCTTAAAATTAGGATATGACTTCTCAGAACATTGGAAGTTGACAGGAGACGGTTCTGTGACCCATTTTAATGCCAGCAATCCAGGTGCTGTTACTGATCCAATGCATAGCAATGACCAATGGATAACCCGTATGACAGCAAATGTGGTGCTCGAAAATAATTTCGACAGAGTAAAGGGTGCAATCAGCATCTATGACAACTTTGGTATCCATAAGATAGATGACGGATATAAAGCTAATGGTGGCACACCACAGACAGATTTATTCCGCAGTAAGGATGCTCTTGCAGGAGTGTCTTGGTATGAGACAATCAGAGCTTGGGAAGGCGCTAGCTGGACTCTTGGTGTAGATTATCAGCACATCTATGGTAAGGCCTGGTACACAAACAAACAGACAGGCGAAAAGGTTGTTACGCAAAGACGTCTCATGCAGAGTTGTCATGTGCACGATAATGAGATAGCAGGTTATGTGCAGTATCATCAGAATTTGGGTGAGCGCTGGAGCCTTGATGCAGGCTTGCGCTTAGACAACCACTCACAGGCAGGAACACAATGGATTCCACAAGGTGGTATCGTATATCGTCCAATAGAAAACGGACAGATAAAGGCTCTTGTAAGCAAGGGCTTCCGCAATCCTACAACGCGAGAGATGTATCTCTATGGCACAGCGAATAGCGATTCTCTGAAAGCTGAAAACATGATGAACTACGAGATATCTTGGCATCATAGCCTGAAGGATTTGTCATACGGCTTGACAGCATTCTTCATCGATGGTAAGAATATGATACAGACAATCGCAGGTAGGAATGTCAATTCTGGAGGATTTATCAACAAGGGTATTGAGGCTGATGCATCTTGGAATTTAACACCTCATTGGACAGTAATGACTAACCATTCTTATGTTTATATGCACAACCCAATTGTTGGTGCTCCTCGTTATAAGGGATACCTTGGAGCTCGTATGCACTATGGAAAATGGGGCGTTGTGGCAGGTTTGCAGCAACTGTCTCATCTGTGTACAGCTGTAGATGCAAAGGCTGGTAACAGTTATAAAGAGGCAACACTCTTGAATGTAACTGTTGACTATGAACTGATGAAGAACATTACTTTGTGGGCAAAGGGAGACAATCTGTTTGCTTGCAAATATGAGATAAACAAAGGTTATGTGATGCCACGAGCAACATTCATGGCAGGCGTAAAGGTGAAGATGTGATGGATGAAGGATGATGGATGAAGGGTGAAGGATTCAATATTCAATATTCAATGATGAAAAGACTAATTGTTTTTGTATTTGTTGCATTAAGCACAATAATGTGCAATGCACAAAGTAAGGTATATCTGACTAAGGATATTACCCCTGATGGTTTGGTGAAAGTGTATGAGGCTCTTGGCGTAAAACCTGTTGGAAAGGTTGCTGTAAAGATTTCTACAGGCGAAATGGGTGGAAACAACTATCTGAAGCCAGCCTTGATAGAGAAACTGGTTAAGAAGGTTGATGGCACTATCGTAGAATGCTGTACAGCTTATGGCGGTTCGCGTCAGGATAAGGCAAAGCATTGGGAAACAATCAAGGCTCATGGATTCCTTGATATTGCAAAGGTAGATATCATGGATGAATTTGGTGAGATAAAGATTCCTGTGAAAGATACAAAATGGCTGAAGTATGATATCGTTGGCGAGAATGTAAAGAACTATGACTTCATGATAAACCTGGCCCACTACAAAGGTCATCAGATGGGAGGCTTCGGAGGAGTCCTTAAGAATGCTTCCATTGGTGTTGCTTCTACAGCAGGAAAGGCTTATATCCATTCTCATGGTGTGACAGAAAAGACTCCGGAGTGCTGGCAACATACACAGCCACAGGATGCTTTCATTGAGTCAATGGCAGCAGCTGCTCAGGCGGTTCATGACTACTTTGTTGCAAAATCAACTAATGGCGAGACTCGAATCATATATATCGCAGTTATGAATAATATGTCTATTGATTGTGACTGCGACAGCCATCCTGCAGAGCCACTGATTGCTGACTATGGCATCCTGGCGAGTCTTGACCCTGTAGCATTGGATCAGGCTTGTTATGACATCGTAACAAAGATTCATAATGATGAGCATAATAACACGAAACCATTATTGGAGCGCATAGCAAAGCAACATGGTACACACATCTTGGAGTGGGGCGAGAAAATAGGTCTTGGCAGTACCAAGTATGTTATCACGGAATTGAAGTAAATAATAGGCAGGAAAACAGCCTAAATGGCTGTTTTCCTGCAATAATAAGGTTTTTTATGCAGTTTTTTCACAAAAAATTTGGAACATAAAATATATTTCCATATATTTGCAAGCGAAATTACTTTTATTAACTTAATAACTTTGAATTATGAGAAAATTTTTTACTGCTTGTTTGATGGTTGCTGGCATGCAGATGGTGTCTGCTCAAGAAGCAACGTGGGTTCCTAAGAATCTTGCTGTAGGTGTTGGTGTAGGTACTACTGGTATCGTTATTGATGCTTCTACAACTATCCACAACTATTTTGGTGTTCGCTTTGGTGTAGATATCATGCCAAAGATAAAGGTTAATAAAGATATTAATCTGAAGACAGGCTCTGGAAGTCTCTCTCAATTGACCAATGAAGTCGGCATGTTGAATACATACTTGAGTGCTGCAGGTTTAGAGACAATAGATTTGAGCAGATATCCTGACGGCAATTTGCCAAACAAAATGGATGTTCAGGGAAAATTCTCTAACACTACTTGGCACTTCCTGATTGATATCTATCCATTTGGCGCTGCTCACAGCTTCCATGCTACTGTAGGTGCATATTTTGGCTCTTCTCAGGTTATTGATTTGTACAATAGAGAGGATGGTTTCTTGCAGCCAATCAATGCTTACAACAATGCTTATCTGTATGCTCAAAATACTGCAGATGCATCTATAAAGAGTATTGTTGACAGGTATGATATGATTGGTGCTGAAATGGGTGACTACTTTGTAACCCCTAATCCTGCGCAAAATGGAAATGTGAATGCTTATGCAAAGGTGAATAGCTTCCGCCCATATCTTGGTATTGGCTTCGGACGTGCTGTGCCCAAGAATCGCATTGGTTGCCAGTTCGACCTTGGTGTACAGTTCTGGGGTAAGCCAGATGTATTTGTTCCTACATATAACAAAGCAACAAGAACCTATCAGGACGAGAAGATTGATGCCGACAATGCAGGTAACGATGCAGGTAAAGTGCTGAAGACTATTTCAAAGTTCTCTGTTTATCCAGTGCTGAACTTCCGCTTGGTAGGTCGCATTCTCTAAGAGTTTTCACAAAAATAATAAACCCTAAAGGTGTGTCACTTTTTTGGTGGCACACTTTTTTTGTTTTGCGCGAGGGAGAGTTTCAATTGCAAAGTCTGCAACTCAAATTGCAAAGTTTGCAATTTACATTTCAAAGTTTGCAACTTAGATTTCAAAGTCTGCAATTGAAATTGTATAATGGGGAAATTATTTTGTTAGCTTTTCAATAAAATTGCAGAAGGCTGTTCTTTTTTACCTTAAGGTAAATATTTGAGGTTTTATTTGCATAATTCATAACTTATTCGTACCTCTGACTTCGTCGAAGGTACTCCGTCATGGAAATAAAATACAAAAAAATGTTTTTTTATTTGTATTTCTCATAACTTATTCGTACCTTTGCAGCCCATATTGTGTATGTGTGTATGCGCGTACACGTGAAGAGGACCCTCCCCAGCCCTCCCTTAAAGGGCGGGAGAAAAGTTAATAGTTACCATTAAACATTGAAAGGTGAAAGTTGCAATAGTAAAATATAATGCAGGTAATATCTTCTCTGTCATCAATGCTGTAAAGCGTCTTGGTGTAGAGCCATTGTGGACAGATGATGCAGAAGAATTACTGACTGCAGACAGAGTGATATTCCCTGGTCAGGGAGAAGCCAGCAACGCTATGGCATATCTTCGTGAGAGAGGCCTCGATAAGGTTATTCTCGACATGAAGCAGCCAGTGTTGGGCATTTGTATAGGACAGCAGCTGTTGTGCAAGCGTTCCGAAGAAGGCAATACAGAGTGTCTTGGAGTATTCCCAATGGAGGTGAAGCGTTTCCAGCCATTAAAACATGAGGACAAGATTCCGCAGATGGGATGGAACAGTCTTTACGACCTTAAGACTCCACTCTTTAAGGATGTTAATGAGAAAGACTTCGTGTATTTCGTGCATAGCTATTATGTTCCTTTCGATGAGAAATACACTATCGCAAAGGCAGATTTTATTTTACCATATTCTGCTGCTATCAACAAAGATAATTTCTATGCTACTCAGTTTCACCCAGAGAAATCAGGTAGTGTGGGTGCAAAGATATTGAAAAACTTTTTAGAACTATGATAGAGTTAATCCCTGCTATAGACCTCATCGACGGTAAGTGCGTGCGCCTTACCAAGGGTGAGTATGATAGTAAGAGAATATACAACGAAGACCCTGTAGCGCAAGCTAAGGAGTTTGAGAAACTTGGCTTCAAGCGCCTGCATATGGTTGACCTTGATGGAGCCAAGAGCAAACATGTTGTCAATGATGATGTGTTGAAGGCAGTAACACAGGAAACCAATCTTGTCGTAGATTTTGGTGGAGGCATCAAGACAGAGGAAGACATTGAGAAAGCCTTCAATGCTGGTGCTTCGATGGTTACTGTTGGTAGCATCGCTGTGACAAAACCAGAACTGTTTATGGGCTGGATGGAGAAGTATGGTGCAGAAAGAATGATTCTTGGTGCAGATGTGAGAAACGGCAAAGTCAGCATCAATGGATGGCTGGAGGATTCGGAAGAAGACCTGTTGCCATTCCTGAAGAAATATGTTGACAAAGGCGTCAAGAATGTTCTTTGTACAGAAATATCAAAAGACGGCACTCTGCAAGGACCTGCCACAGCACTCTATGTCGAAATAATGAAGGCTTATCCGTCTTTACATCTGATAGCTTCTGGCGGAGTATCTTGTAATGAAGACATCGAGCAGTTGGATGCAAACGGTATTCCTGCTGTAGTGTTTGGCAAGGCCTATTACGAGGGAAAAATTAGGAGTGAGGAGTTGGGAATTAGGAGTTAGGAATTAGGAGTTAAGAATTATGTTAGCAAAACGTATAGTTCCGTGTCTTGATGTCAAGAATGGCGAAACCGTAAAGGGAACCAATTTCGTCAATCTCCGCTCTGCTGGCGATCCAGTGGAGTTGGGTAGGGCATATAGCGATTGTGGTGCTGATGAATTGGTTTATCTTGATATTACAGCATCGCATGAAGGCAGAAAGACTTTTACCGATATGGTAACTCGTGTGGCTTATGAAATCAATATCCCCTTCACTGTTGGTGGAGGCATCAATGCCATAGAGGATGTTGACAGAATGCTTGCTGCTGGTGCTGATAAGGTTAGTGTCAACAGTGCAGCTCTTCGTCGTCCAGAGTTTATTGATGAGATAGCCCATAAGTATGGTTCGCAAGTATGTGTCTGTGCCATTGATGCCCGCAATGATGAAGATGGTTGGCATTGTTATGTTAATGGTGGCAGAATCAGAGTAGAGCGCACTCTCCTTGATTGGGCGAAAGAAGTTGCAGACAGAGGAGCAGGCGAAATCCTGTTCACCTCAATGAACCATGATGGTGTGAAGAAAGGATTTGCCAATGAGGCTTTGGCAATGCTCGCTGATACATTGCCAATACCAATCATCGCCTCTGGTGGTGCTGGTGCAAAAGAGCATTTTCGTGATGTGTTTAACATTGGACATGCTGATGCTGCGTTGGCTGCCAGCGTATTCCATTTTGGAGAAATACCAGTACCAGAATTGAAAGATTATTTACGAAAAGAAGGAATAGTAGTAAGATGAAAATAGATTTTGAAAAAGGCGGCGGCTTAGTGCCGGCAATCATCCAAGACGCTGTGACAAAGAATGTCCTGATGTTGGGATACATGAATGAGGAGTCTTTGAAGAAAACCCTGGAAACCAAGAAGGTGACCTTCTGGAGTCGTGGCAGAAAGTGTCTTTGGACAAAAGGCGAAACAAGTGGTAACTTCCTCGACCTTGTAGATATCAAGGTTGATTGTGATAATGATACTCTCCTCGTAAAGGTTCATCCACATGGACCTACATGTCACACAGGAACAGACACATGTTGGGGAGAGGAGAATGTGTAGAGTAAAGTTTAAAGTTTAGAGTTTAAAGTTTAAAGAAAAGAAAAAATATAATGGAAGAGAAAAATCCCCTTTTATTCCTGAGTGAGTTACAGGATTTTATTGAGAAGAGACATGAAGAGATGCCTGAAGGCAGTTATACAACATCGCTGTTCAAGGATGGCTTGAATCGTATGGCGCAGAAGGTTGGTGAGGAAGCACTGGAGTTGGTTATTGAAGCAACCAATGGTACCAACGAGCGACTGATTTATGAAGGATCAGATATGCTGTATCACCTCATTGTTCTTCTTACAAGCAAAGGCCTTCGTATCGAAGATATGGCACGCGA
Source organism: uncultured Prevotellaceae bacterium (assembly GCA_946405805.1). Lineage (GTDB taxonomy): Bacteria > Bacteroidota > Bacteroidia > Bacteroidales > Bacteroidaceae > Prevotella. Next base: position 22,033 of record CAMJIL010000013.1, read on the forward strand.
ACTGATGGAGCGCCATAATCCTGGTTGGCAGAAACATTAATCCCTTAAAAACATAGAATTATGTTAATCACATATAAGAATGTTTCAATTCGCCATGAAGATGATGACGACAACGTGTTAAAAGGCGTTGATCTTGAAGTGGCCGCAGGAGATTTGGTTTATCTCATTGGTAAAGTAGGCTCTGGTAAAAGTTCTCTTATCCGTTCTTTCTATGGAGAGGTGGAGGTAGATGAATGTGATGAGGCTACCGTATTAGGACATGATATGTTTTCTATAAGTCGTGAAGACCTTCAGCCTTTGCGTCGGGAGTTAGGAATTATCTTCCAAGACTTCAAACTGCTTACAGATCGCAATATTCATAAGAATCTGGAGTTCGTGTTGAAGGCTACTGGCTGGAATGATAAAACAGACAGAGAGCAGAGAATCTCTGAGGTCTTGCGTGATGTAAAGATGGAAGGCTGTGAGAATAAAATGCCTCACGAATTATCTGGTGGTGAACAGCAGCGTATCGCTATAGCACGAGCATTGCTCAATTCTCCAAAGGTGTTGCTTGCTGATGAGCCAACAGGAAACCTCGACCCAGAAACAACAGATCAGATTATGGGAGTGTTTAAGGAGATAGCTATCGCAGGAACAGCAGTTATCATTGCAACCCATAATATGGCTATTCTGGAAAAATTCCCTGGAACAGTATATCAGTGTGAGGGACAGAATTTTACAAAATACGATAATTAAATACAAATAGCAATATGAAAGTAATGAAATTTGGTGGTACCTCAGTTGGTACTGCAGAACGTATGAAGGGCGTGGCAAAGCTTGTTACACGCTCAGGTGAACCAACATTTGTTGTCCTCTCTGCTATGTCAGGCACAACAAACTCTCTTGTTGAGATTTCTGATTATCTTTACAAGAAAAATCCAGAAGGTGCTCAGGAGGTTATCAATCAGCTCGAGAAGAAATATATGGGTCATGTAGAGGAACTCTATTCTACAGACGAGATGAAGAAGAAGACAGCAGAATTCCTTCGTAAGGAGTTCAACTATCTCCGCACCTTCACCAAGGATACCTTTACATCATTCGAGGAAAAGATTGTTGTCGCTCAGGGTGAGGTTATGAGTACCAATATGGTTACAAACTACCTTAATGAGCAAGGAGTAAAGACTGTACTCCTTGATGCCCTTACATTCATGCGTACAGATAAGAACTCTGAGCCAGATATGCCTTTCATCAAGGAGAATCTTGACAGAGTAATGCGCACTCATCAGGGTTATCAGATATATATCACTCAGGGCTTTGTATGTAAGAATGCATACGACGAGGTGGATAACCTGCAGCGTGGTGGTTCTGACTATACTGCTTCATTGATTGGTGCTGCTATGATGTCTGACGAGATACAGATATGGACAGACATCGATGGTATGCATAACAACGACCCTCGTATTGTTGAGAAGACAGATGCTGTTCATCAGCTTAATTTCGAAGAGGCTGCTGAGTTGGCATACTTTGGTGCAAAGATTCTTCATCCTACCTGTGTTCAGCCAGCTAAGTATGCTGGTGTACCTGTTCGCATCAAGAATACTATGGATCCGGATGCTGAGGGTACAGTAATCGACAATGTGCTTGTTCGTGGTAAGATAAAGGCTGTTGCTGCAAAAGATAATATCACAGCAATCAAGGTTAAGTCTTCCCGCATGCTGCTTGCTACGGGTTTCCTCCGCAAGGTGTTCGAGATATTCGAGACCTACAGCACACCAATCGATATGGTGACCACTTCTGAGGTGGGTGTCAGCGTTACTATCGACAAGACAGCTAACCTCACAAAGATAATGGATGAGTTGAAGAAGTATGGTACTGTTACTGTCGATTCTGATATGTGTATCATCTGTGTCGTTGGTGACCTCGACTGGAGCAATGTCGGCTTCGAAACACTTGTAACAGATGCTATGCAGAATATCCCTGTTCGCATGATTTCTTATGGTGGTTCAAACTATAATATCTCATTCCTTATTCGTGAGCAGGATAAGAAACGTGCTCTGCAGAACCTTAGCGCAAAACTCTTCAACTAATCAATCATAACACTTTCACAAATGTTGAATAAAAAAGATAAATTCAAGGAACTGCAAACTCCTTTCTATTATTACGACAAGGCGTTGCTTGATGACACTCTGCAGGTTATCAACAACTGCCTGAAGGAGTATCCGCAGTGCCATCTACACTATGCTGTGAAGGCAAATGCCAATCCTGCTGTCCTCAAAGAGATACAGAAGGCTGGCTTTGGTGTTGACTGCGTCAGTGGTGGTGAGATACAACAGGCCTTGGATGCTGGATTTGATGCTAAGAAAATAGTTTATGCCGGAGTGGGTAAGGCTGATTGGGAGATAAACCTTGGCCTTGATGCTGGCATATTCTGTTTTAATGTAGAGTCGGAAGCCGAATTGCAGATTATCAATGAGCTGGCAGGCGAAAAGGGCAAGATAGCTCGTGTGTGTTTTCGCATAAATCCGAATGTGGGGGCTCATACTCATGCCAATATCACCACTGGCCTTGCAGAGAATAAGTTTGGTATCGCTATGGAGGATATGGAACTTGCTATCCGTGAGGCCTGTGAACTTCCAAATATCGAATTCCTGGGTCTGCACTTCCATATTGGTAGTCAGATACTCGAGATGGGTGACTTCGAAGCATTGTGTTCCCGTATCAATGAATTGCAGGACCGCTTGGAGGCACAGGATATCAAGGTGAGGGTTATCAATGTCGGTGGTGGCTTGGGAATTGCTTATGATGACCCTGACGGAAAGCCTATACCAGACTTTGAGAAATATTTTGCGACATATGCCAAGAATCTGAAGCTTCGTGAGGGTCAGGAAATACATTGTGAACTGGGACGTGCTGTCGTAGGTCAGATGGGTAGCCTCATTACTCGTGTGCTTTATGTGAAGCATGCTCATGTGAAGTCTTTCGTAATAGTAGATGCTGGCATGAGTGACCTGATACGCCCGGCTCTCTATGATGCTCATCATGATATCCAGCTGTTGGAAGATTGTGAGGGTAGGGAGATGTGCACCTATGATGTGGTGGGTCCTATCTGCGAATCGTCTGATGTCTTTGCTAAGGATGAGAAAATGCCTGAATGCAGACGTGGCGACCTGATTGCTTTACGTTCTGCCGGGGCATATGGCGAGATAATGGCTTGTCAGTATAATTGCAGGAAATTGCCTAAGGGCTATTTGTTTTAAAGAAAAAGAACATTGAAGGTACTTCACTATACATCAACTCCAACAATCTTTCCCGTCCTCTCTGACAGGGTTGAGAATTGCATGATGCAGGCAGATTACCAGAAAGGTGTCTTTGCCTTCTATAGGTATGCCTGCTCTCAGCTGGAAGCGGTGAATCCCATGGTGGTTCATATCTATGGCGCTTGGGATTGGCGTTTATGTGTTATCGCCTTTGCTGCCAGACGACATAACAGGGTTGTGATATATTCTCCCATGCGTGGGTTGACGTCCTCTAATATTGAGTGGAATCCCTTCAAACGCGGATTCTGGAGATTCATGCTTTGTCAGTTTGGAGCGCTGAGATATGCTGATGTCCTTGTTATGCAAGACAATTACGAGGAAGGAATGCTTCATGCTACAGGATTGGACAAGGGATATGTAGAGGTGTTGCCTGCTCCTGAGTCTGAGGCGGATGTAGTGCAGAAGGAGTTTATGGATTCTCTCTACAACAAGACGGTTGATACTCATTATATGCGTTTCATAACGCCTCAGGAAAAGCAGTTTGTCATCTCTATGGTGCAGTTTGCGATGCTGGGAGTAGATAGCCAGATTGTTATGCCAAATATTCAGGATATATCCTTCCACAGGGTTGCTTTCTATGTCCATGATGAGGATGTAACAGACATCGTCAAGCAGGGCGCTGAGAAAGCACAGATTTCTATTCCTGAACTGACAGAGGTGACAGACGATATGCGCTATCCGAAGAAATATAAGCAATTCGGTGGCTTCCCTGACAAGAGTCCTTTTGCTATGATAAAGGCTGCTGGCAAGATTGGTCTGAAGAACCTCACCTTACGTCATTGGACAGAGTTATACCATCTTTTCCGCTATGAGGACTATGATGAGGACAAGACTGTTCAGGAACTCTCAAAGCACAGTCTGAAAAGAACAACAAAGAAGATACAAGATAGGCTTACAGAATTATTTTTCTTAAAACCAGGTTATAAGATTTTATGAACTCCCCAAAATATGACATAAGTAGCGATATGCATTATCTGCAGCTGCTGGCGAAGTCTTTTCCAAATGTAGCAGCTGCATCAACTGAGATAATCAATCTCTCTGCCATCCTTAATCTTCCGAAAGGGACAGAGCATTTCCTTGCTGACATACATGGTGAGCATGAGGCTTTCCTGCATGTGTTGAAGAATGCCTCTGGTCGAATCTCGAAAAAGGTGGATGAGATATTTGGGGAGTATATGCCTACATCTGCCAAGAAGGAATTGTGTACGCTGATATATTATCCTGAGCAGAAACTGGAACTGGTGAAGTCGCAGTTGGAGGAGCATGACAGCCGTGCCGAGTGGTATCGCATGACGCTGAATCAGCTGGTTATGGTGTTTCGTGAAATCAGTTCGAAATATACTCGCAGCCGCGTGCGTAAGTCATTGCCAACGGAGTATTCCTACATCCTTGAGGAATTGCTTCATGAGCGTGCTGAGGAAAAGAATAAGGCTGGCTATGTGAGTGTCATCATCGATGAGATAATCTCTACTGACAGTGCTGATGATTTCATCATCGCTCTCTCTAATGTCATACAGCGTCTGGCTATAGCACAGTTGCATATTCTTGGTGATGTGTATGACAGAGGTCCTGGTGCTCATATCATCATGGATAAGCTATCTACATATCACTCTTGGGACATCCAGTGGGGTAATCATGATATGTTGTGGGCAGGGGCTTGTGCTGGTAATGATGCTTGCATCTGTAATGTTATCCGTCTGTCATTGCGTTATGCTAATCTCCTCACCCTCGATGATGGCTATGGTATAAGTCTGATGCCTCTTGCTACCTTCGCTATGGAGACATATGCTGATGACCCTTGTACTGCTTTCGAACCAATCCTGAATTCTGAGAACCATGATAAGTTCGACCAGAAGACTCTGCGCCTGATGGCTATGATGCATAAGGCGATTACTATCTTGCAGTTTAAGGCGGAGGCAAAGATTATTAAGCGTAATCCGTTGTGGAAGATGGATGACCGTTGTATGCTTGAGACTATTGATTTCAAGAATGGTACCAGCACCATAGATGGTAAGGCATATAAGATGTTGGATATGAACTTCCCAACAGTAAACCCTGATGACCCTTCTGCATTCACTCAGGAAGAGGAGTTGCTGATGAAGAAACTGCATCATTCTTTCCGCGTGTCAGAGAAATTGCAGAGGCATATCAAGACAATTCTCTCTCATGGTTGTATGTATGCCATCTATAACAACAACCTGCTCTTCCACGCTTCTATTCCGCTTAATGAGGACGGAACCCTGAAGGAGGTGGAGCTGAGACCTGGGGAGAAATATTCTGGTATGTCATTGTTCAGTGAGACAGGCCATCTTGTGCGTTCTGCATTTGCTAATGATACTGCTGCTGAGGAGAAACAATACGCAAAGGATTACTTCATGTATCTTTGGTGTGGCCCAAACTCATGCCTCTTCGATAAGGCAAAGATGGCTACCTTCGAGCGCTATTTCCTTGCAGAGAAGGAGACGCATGTGGAGGAGAAGGGATGGTTCTTCAAACTGCGTGAACAGGAAAAGACGGCTGACACTATTCTTGATGCCTTTGGGGTGGAAGGGCCTAATCGACACATTATCAACGGACACGTGCCTGTGCATGTGAAGAAGGGTGAGACACCTATTAAGGCGAATGGCAAACTGATGGTCATCGATGGTGGCTTTGCAGAGCCTTATCATAAGGAAACAGGTATAGCAGGATACACCCTCGTATATCACTCTCGCGAATTTGAACTCGTGCAGCATGAGCCATTCACCAATGTGGAGGATGCCATCCGCGAGGGAAGAGATATCAAATCGACAACACAGATTGTGGCAACAGTAGGACATCGCCTGCTGGTGGCTGATACTGATAGGGGTAAGGAGTTGAAGAAGCAGATTGCTGACCTGCGAGAGCTGCTCTATGCCTTCAGACATGGTTTTATAAAAGAAGTAAAGAAATGAGTAATAGTATAACATTATTTTATTGTCAGTATATCATGACAATAGTCACCATCGTGGCAATTCCATTGCTGTTGTGGTATGTGAGAAAAGAAAGATTCCAACAGAAGTACAGAGTGCTTTCACGTATGCGCTTTGCCTTCTTCATATTGTTGGCAGTAGCTGATTTCGGACTCTATGCAATGACAGATGTGGTGTCATTCTTCTATCTTGGTGCGATAACATGTCTTTCAATGGCCTTCTGTGATATAAAAGGCACTTTTGGTGAAGCTCATGAAGAGTGATTTGATTATAAGCCAGCAGGACAGCTTCCCTATATGTAATGATGAGGGAAAGACTGTGGGGGTTGTTGAGTTATTCAACTATTCTCCCCTGAACGACAGGGCAGAGCTGGGCATTGAGATAGAGCCGGCGTGGCAGGGAAAAGGCTTGGGAAAAAGGTCTGTCCTGAAAATGCTGAGATATGCCAAGGAAGAGCTGGCCCTTCATACTCTCTATGTTATTGTTGAGGAAGATAATATACCCTCTTTGAGCCTCTTTCGCAATTTGGGATTCGAGGAACAAACCATACGTAATTGGTTCAGGGAAGGTGAGAAATATAAGAATGGAAAATTATTACAATATACACTATGACAGAAAATAACATACAGGAAGAAAAGAAGAGCTTGAATTTTATCGAGCAGATAGTAGAGAACGACTTGGCAGAGGGTAAGAATGGCGGTCGCATTCAGACTCGTTTCCCACCAGAGCCAAATGGTTATCTCCACATCGGACATGCTAAAGCTATCGCCTTAGACTTTGGCATCGCACAGAAATATGGTGGCGTATGTAACCTCCGCATGGATGATACCAATCCTCAGAAAGAGGATATGGAATATGTCAGAGCCATAGAACGTGATATCGAATGGCTGGGTTTCAAATGGGGTAAGGTGTTGTATGCTTCTGATTATTTTCAGGAGTTGTGGGACCTTGCCGTAGAACTCATCAAGCGTGGCAAGGCTTATGTTGACGAACAGAGTGCTGACGAGATAGCTGCCCAGAAGGGTACTCCGACAACACCTGGTATAGAGTCTCCTTATCGTAACCGTCCTGTTGAGGAGTCGCTGAAACTCTTTGAGGAAATGAATAGCGGCAATATGGAGCCAGGTAAGATGGTGCTTCGTGCCAAAATCGATATGGCATCAGACAATATGCACTTCCGCGATCCTATTATGTATCGTGTGCTCAATATGCCTCACTGGCGTACTGGCACCAAGTGGAATGCTTATCCTATGTATGACTATACTCATGGACAGTGTGACTATTGGGAGGGTGTGACGCATTCTCTTTGCACATTGGAATTTGTGAGCCATCGTCCTCTGTATGACCTCTTCGTAGATTGGGCAAAAGAGGTGGATCATGAGTTGGGAAAACATCCTGAACTGAACCCTGCTGATAATTGGGATATCAATGACTATCGCTCTCGTCAGACAGAGTTTAATAAGCTCAATCTTACTCACATCCTGCTTTCAAAGCGTAATCTCCTCATCCTTGTCAACGAGAAGGTTGTTGACGGTTGGGATGACCCTCGTATGCCTACCATCAGTGCTTTCCGCAGAAGGGGATATTCTCCTGAGAGTATCGTGTCTTTCATCGATAAGATAGGATACACCAAGTTCGATGCCCTCAACCAGATGTCTCTCTTCGAGAGTGCTGTGCGTGAAGACCTCAATAAGCGTGCTATGAGAGTCAGCGCTGTCATAAATCCTGTTAAGCTGGTTATCACTAATTTCCCAGAGGGACAGACAGAGACATATAACGCTGTCAACAATCCTGAGAATGAAGCAGACGGAACACATGAGATAGTATTCTCACGTGAGTTGTGGATAGAACGTGACGACTTCATGGAGGATGCTCCAAAGAAATTCTTCCGTCTCGGACCTGGTAAGGAGGTGCGCCTGAAGAACTCATATATAATAAGGTGTCCTGAAACAGATTGCTGCAAGAAGGATGCTGATGGTAATGTTATAGAGGTGTATGCAGAACTGATACCAGAGACAAGGACTGGCGAAGCAAACTGCAACATGAAGATTAAGGGAAAGACAATCCATTGGGTTAGCTGCAACCATTGCCTTGAGGCAGAGGTGAGAAACTATGACCGCCTGTGGCTCGTAGAAAATCCACGTGATGAGGTGGCAGCATATTCTAAGTCACAGGGTAAGGACCGCATCGATATTGACGATATGCGAAAGTTCCTCAATCCTGACAGCCTTGAGATTAAGAAGGCTTATGTCGAAGAATGGTGTGCCACAAGAAAACCTCTCGACTACCTGCAGTTCCAACGCATAGGATACTATACCCCTGACTATACTTCTACACCAGATCATCTCGTCTTCAATAAGACTGTTGGTCTCAAGGATACATGGAAGCCTGCTAATGCTTAACGAATTTCAGAAATATACAGCATCTCCTGAATTTCAGGAATTACTTCATCGCTACGAAAAAGCGCGTGAAGAGGATACTCCATGCTTTTTGGAGATGGATGACATTATCGATATCGCAGAGTATTATCACTCTATCGATGCCTTTGATGAGGCAGAGGCTGCTGCAGACTATTGCCAGAAACTCTATCCTGATGATGATAGCGCTGTGCTCTTCAAGGCTCGCATGGCTCTCATCGATTATGGAGATTATAAGAAGGCTGAAGAACTCTATGATGCTCTCCCCGAGAAGAATGACAGCATAGAACTGGCATACGTCTATGGTGAGATTCTGGTATGTAAGAATAGGGTAGAGGAGGCAGAGAAATATCTCCGTGAGAAGTATGAAAAAGAGCTTCGTCGTTATGATGAATACCAAACTCGCAGGAGTGATTCCGTTGACAGCTATGATGATGAGGAGGAAGAAGATGAGTATGAGGACTTGCGTGATTCCCTTGACCATTTCCCTCTCGATATCGCAATGATGTATTGTGATCACGGCCTGCCTGACTATGCAGAACGGTGGCTCGATTTGGCTTCTGAGGAAGTCGATGGTATGGAGTTCGAATATTGGGAAACATGGGGACGCATATACCACATGCAGGAGCGTTTCAAAGAGGCCATAGTGGCTTGGAACAAAGCTCTTGATATCGATGCTTATTCTTTCTCAGTATGGATTCATCTCTGCGATGCACAATATCAGGAAGGCCTCATTGATGATGCTATACAGAGTGCAGAATTTGCACAGGCTATCTCTGTTGATGACCCACAGCCTAATATGTTCCTTGGTGCCTTGCATCTTGAGAATAATGACCCTAAGCGTGGAGTAGAGGAGTTCTTTAAAACCATAGAGAAGTCAGGCTATGATGTAGCTGTCATGATTCGTGTTGGCATCGCCTTCTACGAATTAGGATATCTTCAGGCAGCCCGAAACATGATGGAGATGATAAAGAAACCCTTTGAGGATATGGATATGCTATCCGAATGTCCCCCCATCGTACAGGAGATAATCGATAAGTGTGATGATACTTCGTATGAAAACGAAAACCAAAACCAAAACGAAAACTCTTAAACTCTAAACTTACCACTGCCTCTCGCTCGGCTTGTCCGCTTGCACCAAGGGTTTGTACGCCCGACTGCAAGAAACTATAAACTTTAAACTTTAAACGTTAAACGTTATACATGTTCACCAGTCTTTTATCCAATCTCAATTACTATACGGTATTTCTTCTCATGCTGATGGAGAGTACCGTTCTCCCAGTTCCTTCAGAATTGGTTGTTGCTCCTGCGGCATTCAATGCTGCTGAGGGAGATTATAGCTTCTGGCTCATAATACTACTTGCTACCCTTGGTGCCGACTGTGGTGCCACCATCAACTATTTGGCAGGCTACTATCTTGGTCGTCCTATCATCTATGCCTTTGCCAACAGCAAGTGGGGAAAGATGTGTCTCCTCAATCAGCAGAAGGTAGAACAGGCAGAGAAGTATTTCGACAATCATGGCGCTGTGGCAACTATCACAGGACGTCTTGTACCAGGAATACGTCATCTGATATCTATTCCTGCAGGACTTGCCAAGATGAACTACTGGCGCTTCCTGCTGTTTACCACCATTGGTGCTGGAGCGTGGAATATCATTCTGGGTGCTATGGGATGGTATATGCATTCTTTCGTCACAAGAAGTGAGTTGAATGACAAAATAGAAGAATATGCAGAATACATCAAATTCATCATACTTGGACTTGTTGTGTTGGCAATTGTGTACTTCTGTGTGAGATATTTTATAAAAAAGAAATAAAAATTACACAAAAAACACAATTTTGGGCCATTTTTCGAAATTTTTCCAAAAAAAAACAAGAAATTTGACCATAATCAAAAAAAAAAGTCAAAAAAATTTGCACAATTGATGAAAATCATTTACTTTTGCAATCGTTATCCTGAATACAATCTTTTTACCTTAAAAGGCTAATACCTATTGAGATTGGAACGTCCTCACTGTGAAGTCAGGGCGTTCCGAAATTTTTTATAGGGGCCATCTTTAATTCATAATTCATAATTCATAATTTTCTAAAGTGAAGGAGAAACTAAATACAATAACACATCTTATCGGAGTAGTCTTTGCACTATCCTCTATCTGGATGGTGTGGCCTGCTGTCTATCGTGGTTGGGAATATGCCTTTGGCGTACTCTTCTTTATTGTTGGTATGTTCCTGATGTTCCTTGCCAGCACTATATATCATTGGGTACCACAGGAACACAGTACAGCAAAAGGTGTACTCCGTCGCCTTGATCATATCTCCATCTATGTCATGATAGCCTGCAGCTATACCCCTATCTGCGTTTCTGTTATCGGAGGCTGGTTGGGGTGGCTTGTCTTTGGCCTGCAATGGGCTGTGGTAATAGGAGGTGTGTTCTACAAGGTCTTTGCTATGGGACGTTATCCTCGTCTCTCTCTGGCACTATATCTCATCATGGGATGGAGCGTAGTACTCATCATACGCCCTGTCATCCTATCTCTATCTACTCCAGCAATGCTGTGTATAATAGGGGAGGGACTCCTATATACTATCGGCACATATTTCTTTGCCCATGATGATAAGAAGTATTATCATGGTGTATGGCATATCTTTGTGCTGCTGGGTGCTATGGCACATTGGACTGCTGTATTGCTGATAATATTATAGCTTTCTCTGCTTCTCCTACGCCATACTGATGCAATAATTGTGCATCAGCATTCATGTTTTCTTCCACCTGTTCTGCAGTATATCCCTTCAGCAGTTCTACGGCGTCTTTTGCCTTGTTGTTTATGATAAGTGCATAGGCGTGGGCCATCACGTCATGACAGTATTGCTCCGCCTCTGTTGCTTTGCCTGCATATAGCAAGGCCCATCCTAAGGTGTCTTGTATTGCTTCGTTTCCAGGATTCTCATACTCCAGTTTATACAGGTCGTTCAACACATCTTCTGTCTTTCCTGCCTTTGTCATCGCCTTGGCGTAGTTCAGGCGGTTGTTGAGGTTGTCAGGATTTATTGTTACAAGGGCATCAAAATAGGATGCAGATTTCTCATAATCCCCAATACCAAAGTATGCCCTTGCCAATCCTCTCATTATAGAAGGACTCTGAGGCCTTTGCTTCATGCATCTGGTATAGTATTTCAGGGCTGTGTCAAACTCTCCCTTCTTCAGCTTCCAGTTGGCATAATAAGCATACAGTGTTGTGAATTCTGTGTTTTTTGTGCACTCTTCGTTGTAGTGTTCTGTGTACTCCTTTGCTTCCTCTTCCTGTTGTGAGGCATATCTGATGAATCCCTCCAGTATTTCGTCGAGGTTATTGAAGGGATTATGTAACATCTTTCCTATGTTGTTAAGCCTCATGAAGCGATACAGGTCCTGCAGATATTGCAGTCTTATGAAAGCAGGGTCGCTGAGGTCTGCATCCTCCCCACGCATGCCGATAGGACCCATATCGCCACTCTCCATCATCTTGCGAACATTCTCGGGTAGCTGCTGCAATACCGATGACATTGCTATGATAAAGGAATATTTGTCTGACTCGCAGAAAGGTCCTCTTTTCATCACCACATCAATAAACGGACTCTTTCCGATATTCGCCATGATATTCTCGATGTCAGGATGCTCTGGATAATAAGGAATAAACCAGTTCACCATTTTGTTGAAGAATGGGAAGCGTTTCATCTGTGAGAAGCCCTCGAAGAAGATGTCCGAACCCTTTTTCTGCATCTTCAGCATCTTGTGGACACTCTCCTCCATAGCCTCAATGCTCTCCTCTTCACGTTTGTCAGCATCAGGGTCATACTCCCCTTTGTTGAGGTTATCGTCATCGTCCATCTTAAATTGTCCGTTCACCAGTTTGAATGGTTGGTTCTTTATGAGGTTAGGCATTATGTTCTGCCTTATCTCGTTGCTGTCCTTATCAGCATTGGCACACGCCACCATTTGTATGTGAGCCTCTATCGATATTTCCTCGCCAATCATCACAAGCCCCACCAAAGCCCTCTGTCTCACCATCTCATTAGGACTCTTCCGATACACCTCCTTCAAACACCTCACCTTAGGATCTTTGATAGGTGACAGTTGACAGTTGATAGGTGACAGTTGACTGGTGACAGTTGACAGTCTTTCGTCTTTCGTTTTTCGTCTTTCGTTTTGGTTTTGGTTTTCGTTTTCGTTTCTTTGATAGTGCTCCAGCACATTCAAAGAAATTGCCGTCACCAATGTCGCAGCATCTATTGGATTAACCTTCTTGCTGCTTAGGAAAGCCGCCCATATTGTTGCTTCGCTCTCTTTCCAATGCAGGGAGGCATATAGCACCATGAAGGTGTTTGTGAGGCGTATGAAGTGTTCTTTCGCATCCGTCTCGTCCATCAAGATGTCCTGTAACATCTCTGCGGAGCACTCAGGATGTGTAAAAATTCTTTTGTATGACGACACCTCTGGACGCTCCCAAATTGTTCTGCGCACCTCCAGGTCATAATCGATGTCTCGAAGCTTCTGCTGCATAGTAGCATACAGTTCCCCACGACGATCGTCCTTCATGCCCTGCAGCATAAAGTCAGACATATATTTAAAGTCGGTAGCAACAGCCTCCAGCCTATCGCTAAAGCCCTCACCAGGATACTTCATTGCCCACTCCTTCAACTGAGCAATAGCATCATTAATCCGACCATTATTTATCAATTCTATAACCATTCTTTTTTTTTGAAACAAACACTTTTTATATTAACAAAAACCTTAAAAACCCCTGCTTACATATAACGGTTAACGGTTAAAGTTTAACGGTTAAAGAGTTTTCGTTTTGGTTTTCGTTTTCGTACGGAGTAACTGTTTTTCTGGTTTTTGTCTTAAATACTTAATTTTTACTTCCAAGATAAAAATTTAACATACCCCTCCGCGCCGTAGCGCTTGATGGAATCCTTCGCAGCTTTCAAGGCCTTGTCAAACAGCGCCTTTTGCTTTTGGCGGTCAGGATGCTTCATCACCTCCTCGCGGAACACCACACCAGTCGCCTTTACCGTGTCCTTGTAATATGGCTTCAGCGATATCTCCCTTGCACCGATCTTTATTGCCCTTGTGGCATACGGCTCAGGTAACATGGCAGCATCAATATTGCCATTCTGCAGCATGTCATACCTCACATTCAGGTCCTCCACCTGTACTATGAAGATATGCTGCTTCTTTTTGAGCATCGAGTCGATGGCAGCCTCTGCCATTTTCTTTGAGATACCATCCCTGTCAGCAGCAATCATCTTGTCCGACAGCTGGCTGATGCGGCTCAGGCGGGCCTTCTTTGCTGTCAAGAGGCGGAATGTCATATTAGTGTCAGCACCCTCTACGATGCCGTCCTTCAGGGCCTTGCGGCATTCAGATAGAGCGTTGTATTTTCTCAGTCTCACATCCACGTTCAAGGTATCGAAGAGACGCAGTTCCTTTGCCACTACTATTGGCAGACAATCCATTGTAGGCAGCACAGCAATCTTCAAGGCAGCAGAATCCGCCTTACGTTCCGCCTCCCTCTGTTCACGTGAGATACGTTCCTGCTTCTCAGCATCTTCACACGACACCATCGTCATCCCCGCTGTCGCCAGCAACATCACTGTGAGAATATAAATATGTTTTAATTTAAAATTCATAATTTATAATTTAGTTTCAGGTTTCTTCGACTAGCGAAGCGGCAGAGCCGATTACAAGTTTCAGGTTTCAAGTTTCAAATCTTTAACCTTTAATCTTTAACCTTTAACCTTTAACCTTTGACCTCGGCAACGCCGAATTGTCTTCAAGGTGACAAAGGTAAGAAAAAAATAACGATAACGATAACGATAACGAAAACTTTTTTTATTTTTAACGAAAACGAAAACGAAATTTTCTTCATTTCAAGTTTGCAAACTTACGATTAAGTTTTGAGAAATGCAAGAAAAAACGAAAAAAATCACCTCTTTTGTTGCGAATAAGGAAAAAAGTGTTATATTTGAGCCATAAAGGTGCTAACCTACTTAAACAACCAAAGATATGAAAAAAACACTCTTTTCCTTAGCCTCTTAGCAGGTCTCACATTCGGTATGGTATCACTGACATCATGCAGTAGCGATGATGACAATGACAGCAAGAAGAAAGTCATGAATTTCCAAGAAGCCTCAGACGTTATAGACCTCTCTAAATTGACTGACGGTTATGTCTATACCATAAAAGACGGCAGTGTGCTGACAGGCACAGTCGAGAACAAAGGTATCGGATTGTTCCTTGCTGATGGAGCTACTGTGACGCTTGACAATGCTACTATTAAAGGTACTGATGTTGATGCCTATGATTGGGGCGGTTTGCAATGTTTAGGCAACGCTACCATCATTCTGAAGGAAGGAACGACGAATTATGTACGTGGATTCTGGTCAGAATATCCTGGCATCTATGTGCCAGATAATCATACTGTTGTCATCAAGGGTGATGGCACACTCACAGCATGCAGTAATGGTAATGGTGCAGGCATCGGTGGCGGTTTCTTCAAACCCAGTGGAAACGTCGAGATTCAGGGTGGCAACATTACAGCCAATGGCGGAACGTGGGCTGCTGGTATCGGAGGTGGCAACGGCGCCAGCTGCGGCAATATCACAATCTCTGGCGGAAATGTTATAGCACAGGGTGGAAAAAGTGGTGCTGGCATTGGTAGTGGCACAGATACCTCTTGTGGTGAGATAGTTATCTCAGGAGGCACTGTGACAGCCATAGGCGGTGATAAGTTTGACGACAGAGATTCCTATGGTGCAGGCATCGGTTGCGGTGGATTCCGCAATGAAGCTGGCTCAAGTTCAACAGCATGTAAAAAGATAATCATCCAGAATACCGTCACCAGCGTGAGTGCCACAAAAGTTCCAGGCTGTGTCAACAGCGTCGGCAGGAGTACCAAGGAAACAAAATGCGGTCAGATTGTCATTGGCGGCACAATGTATTGGGACTCAGAGAACTACGTAAATAGCGGTGAGAACTATCTTACAAAGAGTACGATGGTTTACGAACCAGAGAAATAACGATAACGATAACGAAAACGATAACGTTTAACGGTTAACGGTTAAAGGTTAAAGACAAGTCAATGGCGCAGGATGCTCGATGCACTCTGCGCCAATATCTATTAACCTACTAAGCTATTAAGCTACTAACCATTCACCTTTGCTCTCCATTTTTCGAGGAGCTGGGTCATGTCGTCGGGTAGGGGGGAGTCGAAATACATGTCCTTGCCTGTTACGGGATGTACAAAGCCGAGGGTCTTGGCGTGCAGGGCTTGGCGTGGGCATATCTTAAAGCAGTTGTTGATAAAGGCTTTATAGCTGCTGCTGCGCTCGCCTCTCAGTATTTCTGTTCCTCCGTATGTCTCATCTCCAAAGAGGGGGTGACCGATGTGTTTCATATGGGCTCGTATCTGGTGGGTGCGGCCTGTCTCAAGGCGACACTCGATAAAGGTGACATAGCCGAATTTCTCTATCACCTTCCAATGGGTGACAGCATCTTTTCCGATGCCTGAATCGGGGTCTGTTACTGTCATGCGCAAACGATTGCGCGGGTCGCGGGTGATATTTCCCTCGATGCGTCCTTCATCGTCCTCAAGATGTCCCCATACGAGGCAGTTATAGACGCGATGGGTGTCGTGTACGAAGAACTGCTTTCCGAGGGCTGTCTTCGCCTCTGGTGTCTTTGCTATGACAAGGAGTCCGCTGGTGTCTTTGTCGATGCGATGTACGAGTCCTACCTCTGGGCTGTTAGCATCGAAGGTGGGCACGTCACGCATGTGCCACGCTATGGCATTGATGAGGGTGCCAGAGAAGTTTCCGGCTCCAGGATGTACCACCATACCGGCTGGCTTATTGATGACCATGAGGGCATCGTCTTCATAGACGATATCGAGGGGGATGTCTTCTGGATAGATGGTGCTGTCATGCTTTGGGACGTCGAGCATGAGGGTGATGACATCATTAGGGCGCACTTTATAGTTGCTCTTGACAGGCTTTCCGTTGACCTGGATATATCCTGCATCGGCAGCTGACTGTATGCGATTGCGTGAGGAGTGTACCATACGCTCGAAAAGGAACTTATCGATGCGTACAGGCACTTGTCCTGCATCCACGACACAGCGGAAGTGCTCATACTGGGCAGCTTCGCTGTCTGCTATGATATCATCTGTGTCAATCATCAGTGTTTAATTTTTTTTATTGAAACAAAAACCTTAAAAACCCCTCCGAGTATGTTTAGGACTTTGTCCTTCTAAGTTATAAGTAAATTCTTTTTCCTTGTGAGCGAGCTCCCAGATAAAAAGCCTTCACTTATACCTTATCCTCTTTCAGAGTATTCAACATCCTCGTCGGAAAAAACCTCGCTACGCTAAAAAACCATTTTTTCTTGTTCTATTATATTGTTGAGAAACCTGAAAAAGTTTTTCGTATTTCGTATTTCGTATTTCGTACGAAGTGATTGTTTTTCTGGTTTTTGTCTTAAATAAAATCTTACTCAATCACTTCAAAGTCGTCGTCCGGGTTGCGTTCGGGTTCAAAGTTTTCGTTTTCCTCAAGGAGCATATAGTCTGCTGCATCGGCCTGATATACGGAGTCGGCAGCATTGCGGTTACCATTACCTACCTGCAATCTGATGAGGGCATTGATAGGTACCTGCTCTCCTGTAGCATATGAACGTCCGCCAACCTTTACGCCATATACCCATCCTTCCTCGCCAGGGATATAGTCAGTCTGACCGATGCGGAATCCCATTGCCGTAAGACGTGCCTTAGCATTGCGTTCAGAGGAATTATCGATGATATCAGGCAGTGGCATAGTAGGCTGTGCTGTAGCATTGATGGTGAGATATACTATACGTCCAGACTTTACTACTGCACCTGGCTTTGGCATCTGCTCGAGGATGCATCCAGGGGGCAGGGTGCGAACGTATGATGTATCTACGACAACGGCTTCAAGACCGAGTTCATCAAGAATGTCAACAGCATCCTCATAGGCTTTGTGATTGACATTGGGCACAGCAACCTCCTCGCCATGATGGGTATAGAAATTAAGTCCGTAATGCACTCCTAACATCAGGAGTACTATTACCACAATCATCGCAAGGATGTTGAGCCAAAAGATGGGATCGAAAATTTTCTTTATGGTTTTCATTTCGCTAACCGCTAACCACTAACCTCTAAACTATTTAATATCAATAACAGGAATGTTGTCCTTATCGTTATAATACAGGTTTTCGCCTGCCATACCCCAGATGAAGGTGTAGTAGTATGTACCTGCTGCTGCGTGGATAGACCATTCTGGTGACATGATAGCCTGCTCGTTGTGGAGCCATACGTTTCGTGTCTCCTGTGGCTGACCCATTACGTGAGAGATGGTCTGACCTTCTGGGAGGTTGAAGTAGTAGTATGCCTCGATACGACGTCCATGTGTGTGAGGAGGCATAGTGTTCCATACTGCTCCTGGATTGAGCTGTGTGAGACCCAACTGCAGCTGACAAGGTCCTTCCTCGAGAACATCATTGACGATGAGCTTATAGACAGTACGATTGTTTGCTTCTTCCACTGTTCCTACTGGTCCCCAGACAGCAGCCTTCAGAGAACCCTTACGTCCGTCGAGGGTAATCCACTGTGTCTTGAAGTGCTGATGGGCAGTAGCACTGTTGAGGTAGAACTTTGCAGGATTTGAAGCATCCTTGCTGCGGAACTCTACCACTTTGTTAACGTCCTTTCCCTTAGCGATGTGTCCACGACCAATGTAGAGAGCCTCCTTTGGAGAAAGGGCATACTCCTTACCATCAACGATGACAACGCCGTCGCCAGTACCACAGTTAACAACACCCAACTCACGATTATACATGAAGTATTTCTCCTTGATGGTATTATCGACATCAAGTCCCAGCTCCCAGAAGTTCTCCAGGCGAAGAGTCTTGTTGACAGGCATTGCGCCACCAAAGATGAAGCGGTCGTAGTGAGAGTAGGTGAGCAGGATAGAATCTGCTGCCATTACCTTCTCCATTACGAAACGTTCGCGCAGGAGTTTTGTGTCATACTTCTTGACATCCTCTGGATGACAAGCTGTTTGGAACTTTACGTGCTGAGCACCTACAAAACGGTCAGCCTCTTGGGCAGACAGAGGTGAGAAGTTAGATGTAAGAGGTAAGAGAATACCTAATGCTAAAAATATCTTTTTCATATGTAATTTTGAATTATGAATTTTGAATTATGAATTTTTACTGATTCTGATTCTGTTCCATGCTACGAGGGCGATGGTGAGGACAACGAGTATTCCTGCTCCGATGTACTGCAGATACTTCATGCAGGCATAGATGAGTGTGCTCAATGGGCTGGAAGCAAAGTCGAGTGCGCCAGCGCTGAAGCCTGCTGGCACCTGTACTGTCTTATCGTCAGGATGTACCTGTGCTACTGCCTGTGCAGCACTTGTGAAGTCGCCTGCCATCCAGGTAACGAAATACAGACCTATTGCTATTACTACGAGTCCTACGATGAAGGAACGCAATACGTTACCATTGGTGTATGGCAGTACCATTACGAAGACATAGAACATACCAGCCAAAGAAGCAAGAGGCAAGAACTGGTTGCCTGGAAGTACTACTGCCAATACGAGTGTTACAGGGATGAGCAGCAGTGATACTACGAGGGTAGTTGGATGTCCGATAACAAGAGCTGGTGACATACCAATATAGAGTTCTTTGTCTGCACCAAACTTCTTTGCTATGAGTTCCTTTGTTGCTTCAGCGATAGGCTTCAGACCCTCGATGAAGAGTGATGTGATACGAGGAATGAGTTCCATGACAGCACCCATCTTGATGCCTATCTGAAGGATAACAGGGATTCTGTCAACTACCTCGTCCCAATCCTTGCATGAGAGACAACCAATGATGATGCCGATGAGTACTCCGAGGAACAATGGTTCGCCAAAGAGACCGAACTTCTTCTTCATACCCTCAGAATCGATATTCACCTTATTTATACCAGGCACATAGTCGAGCACCTTGTTTACAACAACAGCAAAAGGCATGAAGCCCTGACAGAAAGGCTGTGGGATAGAGATACCATCAAGGCCTGGGTAGAACTTCTGGAACTTCTTTGCTGTGAGGTCTGCCAGCACAAGGGTTATGATATAGCAGATTATTGCTGCAAAGAATCCCCATGCTATGCTGTCAGTCATGAAATAGCATACAGCGCCTATGAAGGCAAAATGCCAGTAGTTCCACAGGTCGATGTTTACTGTGCGTGTGCATCCTAAGATGAGCAGTACCAGATTGACACAAAGGCATACAGGAATGATGAAAGAGCCGACAAGAGTGTTGTAGGCTACAGACGCTGCTGCAGGCCATCCCATGTCGAATACCTGAAGCTCAAGGTTGTAGATTTCTACTACCCTTGACAATGCAGGAGACATAGTATCAACGAGCAAAGCCGTGATAATACTTAAGCCAACAAAGCCGACACCTACGAGAAGGCCGGATTTGAGGGCTTTCGAGAAACCGATGCCAATACATAAACCAAGGATGGTAAAGATGATAGGCATCATTACTGCGGCACCAAGGCCGATGATGTAGCTGAATACTGCTTCCATGATAGAAAGTTATTTAGTTGTTATGTTTATTTTTATTGGTTTCTGAAGTTGTTTCTTCCAATCTTTCAGGTATGAGAACCAAGAATCACGATTAAAGGACCCCTTTGCTCCTGTGGAGGAAAAGTCCTCCATATCACATGTGGCAGTAAACCAATAATGCAGCTTGTCGTTATCAGTTCCCACTACCTGTGCATAAGCCTGATTGGGCAGGTAGTCCTTGCCATCAGTAAAGTGTGAGTCGGACTTATAGAATTCCTTTGGAACAAATATTCCCAATCCTACTGTATGAGTGTCATATACCTGTGGGTTGTTTCCTGCGCATGCAGTACCCCAGCAGCCACGAAGGCCAGCCTTGTCTGTCAGTTCCTCAGAACCCTCTACGATATCTACTATGCCAGTAGAGAGAGGCATTCCCTTGACAGCATGGGAGAACTGCACCTGCACCTCTACATCACGATGTCCTGCATACAGGATATAGCGTGTGCGGATATCTACAGGCTTGAAGTCAGGATATGGCTGCCAACCCTTGTTGGTGATATCGATAATTGCTCTTACTGGGCCGTTTGCTGTAACAGCATAGGTGGTATTACGAACCTTCTGGAACATAACGGCATTCTTGCCATCCCATCCCATGAGGGCTCCACAGCCATAGGTGGTGCCAGTATATAGCACATCATCGCCACTACCTTCACGCACCTGGTCCTTAGTAGGGTAGAAGTCTGTCTTTGCTATATCCATCATCAGTGACTTATGACCATAGTAGTCGATAGCCTGGCGATGGTCGGAATACACGCGAAAACCCACCAGTTCGCTCTCCATCACAGGACCGTGAGGGAAGATATACTGGAAGGCATCACTTGATGCAGGTACTGTTATAGATGTTGCTGGCAGATGTTTTGGCTTTTTCGCCTTGCTGTCACGATCTCGCATAGACATAGAGGCATAAGCCTTTGCAGGATATTCATGCTGCTTGTCATTAGAGAAAGAAACAGAGAAGGAGAGTGTCTCTTTTGCCTTTATGTCAGTAACAAAGGCCAGCTCGTCAAAAACGCCATCGTCATTGAGGTCGTCGAGCTGACAAGGAATCTCTTTGTCACCCAATGTCACAAGGGCTGATGTAGCCTGTTCGCTGACAGGTATTACTACTGGCTCAGCAATACGGTCCGATGATGACGGATTGAATACCGTTATTATCGAGGCTAAAAGAAGGTTAATCATAGATTTCTTTTAAAGGTTTAAGTACGAAGTCACGTTCATTTATCAATGGATGTGGAATAACGAGGTCGGGCTCGTTGATTTCCAAATCATTATAATAGAGAATGTCGATATCAATGATGCGATCCTGATAACCGCCATCACCTGTTTTTTTCTTTCGTCCCACGAGGCGTTCTATCTCTTGTGTCTTGTTGAGCAGTTCTCTTGGTGATAGAGATGTCTCTACAGCTATTGCGCTATTCAGGAACTCGTTTGGCGAGGAGAATCCCCAGGGAGCAGTCTTATGGAGTGAGGAACGTCGTACTATGTGTCCTATCTTCTCTTCTATGAGTTCGTAGGCACGTAGGATGTTTGCCTCCTTGTTACCAATATTGCTTCCGAGGGACAGGTAAATCATATTATGAGCAAAGCATCTCCGAAGCATCCGATTTTAAATCCAGCCTTCAGAGCTTGTTTGTATGCTGTCATTACTGTTTCATATCCACCAAAGGCGCAGGCCTCCATCATCATTGGTGACATAGGATGGTAGAGGTTTGTCAGGAAGCAGTCAGCTGATCCGAAGTCGTATGGCGGATAGATGAATTTGCTGGTCCAACCACTATATTCCTTTATGAAGCCATCTGTGCCTACACATGACTCCATAGCCTTCAGGACGCTGGCTCCTATGGCACATACCTTGTGACCACTGCGCTTGGTATCATTGACCAGTTTACAGGTCTCGGCAGTAACGTACATCTCCTCAGACTCAGGCTTATGTTTAGAGAGGTCTTCTACGTCAATCAGCTGGAAGTTACTCAGTCCGCAATGCAGGGTGAGGAAGGCAGTATTGATACCATTGATATCGATGCGCTTCATCATCTGACGTGTGAAATGCAGTCCTGTAGAAGGTGCTGTTACGGCTCCTTCGTTGCTAGCATAGATACATTGAAAATCTTCTGGCTCTTCCTCAATATCGATATGATTCTTCTTGTTTTCCTTGGCTCTCAGATCCATTATATATCGTGGCAATGGTGGCTGACCAAGGGCATAGAGACGTCTCTTGAACTCATCATGAGAGTAGTCATGTAGGAAGCGGAGTGTTCTGCCACGAGAGGTGGTGTTATCGACAACCTCTGCTACTAGAGTGTCGTCATCAAAGAACAACTTGTTGCCAATACGAATTTTTCGTGCTGGTTCAACAAGTACATCCCACAGACGCATGTCAGCATTCAGCTCACGCAACAGGAATACCTCAATCTTCGCATCTGTCTTCTCCTTACGGCTATACAGACGTGCTGGCATTACCTTAGTATCATTGAATACAAAGGTATCGCCCTCGTCAAAGAAATCGAGGATGTCACTGAACTTCAAAGGAATCTTGTTTCCTTCTTCATCACGTATGCTCTTACCCTTGCGATCAATCTTGTGCAAGGAAATCTTTCCTGTCTTTCGTTGTACGATGACGAGGTTACACTCATCAGGACGCTTTACGTAAAAAGTATTTTTCTTACGTCCGTTCTTAATCACATGTTCACTGGTGTGAGGATAGAGCGCTATATTAGCATTCGTTAAAGGGAAATTGAATTGTGAGAGTTTAGCCATTCTTGGAAATTATCGAGTTCTATACAATTATCTAATGTAACGTCGCCTACGCGTGTGCGACAGAGTTGTGTGAGGTATGCACCACTGTTGAGGGCTTTTCCTATGTCTCGTGCCAGAGAGCGGATGTATGTTCCTTTACCACATTCTACTCTTATCTGGCATTGTTTCTTTTCATCGTCATACCAAAGGAGTTCTATGTCTTCTATATGAACCGGCTTTGGGGGCAAGGTAGAATCTTCTATTGTATGACAGTCGTCAGCTTTTCGAGCTATCTCGTATGCTCTTTTGCCATCTATGTGTACTGCGCTATATGTCGGAGGCACCTGCATTATGTCGCCCTTAAACTGCTCCAGAGCCTTTCTGACTGCTTCTTCTGTGATGTGTTCAGTAGGGTAGGTGGCATCGACAGGATGTTCCATGTCATAGCTGGGCGTTGTGGCTCCAAGCTGTAGGGTTGCAGTATATTCCTTATCATGATACTGCAGGGTAGGGATTAGTTTTGTCTTCTTCCCTGTGCAGAGTGTCAGGACTCCTGTTGCAAGAGGGTCGAGGGTTCCTGCATGTCCTGTCTTGATGCGCTTCACTCCTGCAGCCTTCGAAATGCGGGTTCTGACAAAGGCAAGAGCACCAAAGCTGGTCATGCCGTAGGGCTTGTTGATATGCAGTATCTCGCCTTCTTTGAAATCCATATTAGTCAACCATTACTAATGAGTGACCTGTGAGCAACATAATGATGATGATACCACCAACTATGATGCGATAGATACCAAAGGCCTTAAAGCCGTATTTTGACAGAAAGCTGACAAACCACTTCATTGCCAACAGGGCTACTACGAATGCCACGACACAACCTAACAGCAGCATGGTGATATTATGTGTTGTTGCCCAAGAGGCGTCCTCCTTCAGGAGGTCCAGCAAATCGAGAAGTGTGGCACCAGCCATAGTGGGAACAGCAAGGAAGAAAGAGAATTCTGCAGAACGCTTTCTGGTGAGACCTTGTGTCATACCACCAACGATGGTTGCCATCGAACGTGATACTCCTGGTATAACAGAGATACATTGGTACAGACCTATGTTGAAGGCCTTCTTCTCATTCAGGACTGTTTCCTCGGAACCCTTGTTGAATAGTTTGTCGCAGTAGAGCATAAAGATACCACCAATGACAAGCATTATGGCAACAACCTCAACGCTATCGAGCAACCAGTCGAGCAGACCTGACTTTTTTGCCAACAGACCAATTACTACAGCAGGCAATACACCAACTATCAACAGCCAATAGAAATTGAAGGTATGCTTCAGTTTCTGGAACATATTGCTGCCAGCAGGAGCTGGGGTGGTGTCAAACTGAAAGAAACGCTTCCAATACAGACATACTACAGAAAGGATGGCACCAAACTGTATGATAAACGTAAAAGCATGCACGAAAGCCTTGTCGGACTCATTGAGAGCATCAGGGGTGAGGCCTAACAGATTCTGCGCTATTATCATGTGTCCTGTAGATGATACAGGAAGGAACTCTGTCAGTCCCTCTACTATCGCAATAATAATGGTTTCTAACCAATCCATGATAACTGCGCTTATTTGTTCTTAGGACGATACATGATACCACAGATGACAGAAAGGAATCCAACAAGACATACTATTGGAGCAACCTTTATGCGCATATCAGAGAAAATCTCTGCGTTAAATGTTTTCTCGTCAGACGATGCACCAATCATCATCAAAAATCCTATCACGACAATAACCATGCTAATGCCGATAAGGATGAAGTTTATCTTACTAAATGCGAAATCTTTCATTTTTATTTATTGAACTTTAAACTCTAAACTTTAAACTCTAAACTCTAAACTTTATAAAGCTTCCTCGTTGGCATTCTGAGGAATGAGTTAACAGAGAAGTAAACACATACTGTAGAGATGAGCAATCCGAAGAGCAGTACAGCGCTACCTGTTATAGCGAGCACTTCCCATGTTACTACATTTACTATTTCTGGCTCATAGTGATACAAGGCATATACCAATCCTGCCAAAACAGCATCAGCAAACAATCCAGCTGCTAATCCCTCTGCCATCGCCATACCGATAAATGGTTTGCGGATAAAGGACCATGATGCTCCTACGAGTTTCATGATGTTGATAGAGAATCGACGTGCAAAGATTGTCAGACGCACCATATTGTTGATGAGTGAGAAAGAGATGAAGGTAAGCAATACTGCCAATATCATCATGCCAATCATAATCTTCTGGATGTTGCTATTCACGCTCTCCATCAGGTCCTTCTGGTATGTCACCTCGCTGACGTTGTCATATCCCTTTATCTGCTTCGTAATCCACTTCAAAGAGTCGGCATTGGCACAATCAGCCTTGATGTTTATCTCTGCTGATGGAACAAACGGATTCATACCAAGAAACTCTGTCGGGTTAGACCCCAAAGCCTTTGTCTGCTCCTCAAGGGCTTCCTCTCTTGTGATATACTTCAGGTGTGCCACATAGGGGTGGGTCTGAATCTTACGACATGTTACTGCTGCCTCTCTGTCGAGGGTGTTATCGTCAAAGATAACTGTCACAACGAGATTCTCCTTTACGTAGTTCGTAAGGTTGTTTGCAGTAAGTCCTATGAAAACTACCAATCCCAGTAAAATGAGCACCAAGGATGTGCTAAGACACAAGGTTGCAACTTGCAACCCTCTGCCATTACTCTTGATTTTACGTCTTTTTTTCTTAGTCATATTATGCAAAGATACTATAAAATGAAGCCAAATGCAAATCTTTAACGTACGTTAACTTTTAAATTATGCATTGTGAATTATGAATTATGCATTATTCCCACTGCTTTCCCTTCAGGATATAGTCAACGATGTTTTTCACATCATTATTATCTACTTCTCCATCAAGGTTGGCATCTGCTCCCTCGATGCTGAAGGATGTAGCAGGAGAACCAAGGATGTAATTTGTAATAAACATCACATCTGGCATACCAACTTCTCCATCACCATTAGCATCGCCTCTAACAACCTTTCCGCCATAAATCCACAGATTATCCAATCCTGTATATGGATCTGTTGCCTGTACTATGTTTTTAGCAGCTGGAGTAGGGTGATTTAAGACGTAGTATGTCATTGCTCCGTCAGGATAGCGTCCCACACTTTGTTCACCACCATGCTGTCCATAGAATAGGGTATCAGTAAATTCACGCATCACTTTGTGGTTATTGAAGAATGCCTGGTTATTTGCAACAAAATCTTCGCTACTTGAAATCATTACGAGCTGGTCATCAGTATTATCAAGTTTGAAGGAAGCATGGATTTGAGAAACAGCACTTGATACCTTGTTGTCACACGAAATGTAGAGATACCCCTTTGCAGGAATAATGGTATTGATGTTTTTACCACCTGACAACTTGCAGAGCTGTGGATTTGTGGCATTGTTTGAGATGTATAGTCCACTAATATCCAAGTCGGTATCTGTTGTGTTATACAACTCTACCCAACTGGATTTTTTAAAGAGGTCGTTGAAAGACATACTGTTCTCTGCACTCACTTCGTTAATCTTTATTGGGGTAGCGCGATTGATGCGAAGTCCTGTATCGTTTTTATATTTCTCCCAAACTGCTGTCACGTTGATGCTGCCGATTGCTGGTAGAGTGTATTCCCTGTCTGTAGAAACAATTGTTGTATTTCCTTGCGTTTCAGCATTGATGGTTGCTTGCCACAGAATGTCTGTAGAACTTGGATTAAGGAAATTATGTACCTCTACCGCTATGACATTGGTACCCTCGTGGAAGAGAGCTGCATCAAGTGTCATAGTGCCCTTGTCAGGATTGTTGTAGGCATAGGTAGAAGCGTTGGTGTTGTATGTTATGGTACCATTAGGAAGTTGGTATCTGCCTGCTTCCACACCATTGACATATATTACGAAAGCATCATCTATCACATAGTCCATCGAAACACTTGCTGGTAATTCGTCTATATTGACGGTCTTACGGAAATAGTATGTCTGCTTATATTGTGTCAGGTTGGTGGTTTGTGTTTTGCCATATCCTAATGGTGCTGCACCGCTATTCCAACTGCTGTCATCATAGTCTGGTGATGTCCAACCAGTATTGTCGAGACTGACGCCGTTGTCGTTATATTTCCATGTGTCTGTAGCTTTGACAAGGGTTAGTGTCTCTGCGCCCCCATTATTACTTCTCCAGCCTACAAAGCGATAACCTGCTGGAGCATCAGCCTTAAGGGTTACTGGGGCAAAGACATAACCATCGAATTTTCCTGTTGGAACTGCCATATCATTCAATGTGATGCTGGCACCATTGATGTTACTTCCAAAGGTGGCTTGTTGCTTCGTAGTATAAATGAGCTTCTGACTCTTGATGTGGTCCATTATAGAACTGTTCCACGATTTGGTTAGCTTGCTTTTGATGTCGTTAGCTGTTCCGTAAGGATTTACATATCCTCCTTGTGACAGGTATGCTGTCATCTCGTCAACAATACTTTGCACCCGTTCTGGGGTATATACCGAACCACCCATGATACACATTGCATCCACGAGTTGTCTCTTGAAAGAGGCGTTATTTAGCAGCCCCTTTACTATGGTGACAAATTCTATCTCTTTTGTCAATTGTTTGTTTGTAAGACTTGTAGAGGTAGAGTAGTCATATCCGTAAAGTCTGTCAAAGGTGTAGTTCTGCTTACTCAAGAATGTGGATATTGATGATGTGGTATTAAGGGCTCCGTCAAGGTCATATACCACAAAGCGGAATTTTCCGTCGTTCTGATCTCTAAACGCCTTCACGTTGTTCTGTGGCCAATCCCAGTTACCGAGATAGAAATGCATTGCGAGATAGTTGATAAACGCATTGATATCCAATAGTTTACCAATCTCTTTGTAAACAGTTGTACCAATCGCTCTTTTGGAATAGGTATATAGCTTTTTCCATGCGCTTTGAGTACCTTCTTTCTGTACATATCCAGAATCAGGACCAATCTCAAACTGATCCATCTCGTCAGCATCCATACCATAGTTTGCTGTAGCATAATGCTTGTTGTTTGGCTCTCGCATATTCAGTACTGCATATGGCTCACCATTGATATATACATGTACTGGTTGCCAAGCCTGACATTCTATATATAACCCTGAGCGTGCTATTATTTCCTGTAATGCTGCATCTTTTATTCGGCAACCAGTGTCATTACCACCATTGCGAATCTGTAGGGTCTTGCTCTTTAGGAATGGCTTGTTTTTCCAGAACTGATAAGGAAAATAGTTCTGGTCATAGAATATCTTATTGGCCTTCAGTTTGAAAGAATGTGGGGTGAAAGCACGACTCCATCCTCCACAGGCATTTATGTTACACTCTTGGTTTACGACCGTCTTGCCGTCTGTTGTGATATACTCCATATTGACGGGCCTGTCCCAATCCATGTTCCAGTTGCAGTTTTCCCATTGGCCATTTCCTGGTCGTCCGTTGCCTGATTTTTCAAATATAGCAATGTCGCTACCAAAGATATGGTGTGGATCTGTTACTACCGATATGATAGGGAATGGCTCGTTGCCGTTATTCAATATAAAGGAGCGAGATACCACATTACTTGGCAGATATCCGTCTCGGAAGGCACGGAAGCGATAAATTGTGGTTCTGTCAGCTCGGAAATATCCGTCTGTGCTGACATCTCCGTGTGTCAGGGTAGGGGTGCTGCCATCTGTGGTGTAAACCAGTGTCGCTCCGTTCGGAACAGTTACGTTGAATGATACAGAACCTGAAATGAGACCTCCTTCTCTGCTTACTGTCGGAGTGGCTACTTGCGTCTGCGCAAAACTGCTGCTGTTGTTGCTTTGTTCAGGAGTAGGAGTCCCTGTAAATCCCCATTCTTCTCCGCCATCTGTCTTACGGGCATACGAGATGCGAGGCTTTGCTGCTGGATAGGTGACAGTAGAGATGATGGTATTGCCGTCGCTGAGGACTATTGTACCACCTTTCAGATTCAGTTCATCATTAATCTGACGATATGCATTTTGGGTGAATACCTCATAGTGTTCATAACTGATAACAGCATATCCATGAGGTGCTACATAGCCATAATAATCTACCAGTTTGTGCTGCTTCAGGTTTGCAGGATCACTACTTACGTAAAGACCTCCTAAGTCAACATAATTATCTGTTGGGTTATATACCTCAAACCATGAGCCATAGTTGCATGAAGCATCAAGATAAACATCGAGGTTGTTTGCCATTACCTCGTTGATAATGAGGCCGTAGGATTGTGCCTTTGCCACAACACTAATGGCAAATAGCAGCACAATAGAGTATAACCTGTTGAACTTCATTTTGTTTAGTATTAGTTAGTTTATTTTTATCGTTTAAATCTTTAACCCTTAACCCTTAATCTTTAACCCTTAACCCTTAACCTTTAACCCTTAACCTTTAATCTTTAACCCTTAACCCTTAATCTTTAACCCTTAACTCTTAACTCTTAACTCTTAACCTTTAACCGTTAACCCTTAACTCTTAACTCTTAACTCTTAACCTTTAACCGTTAACCTTTAACCTTTAACCTTTAACCCTTAACCCTTAACTCCCCTGGGGGGCCTACTTTCTTCCAAAGTCAGCAGGAATCTCTCCCCATTCTTTTGTGTCCCATTTTACTATGGGTGCTCTGAACGAGTGTGTCTTGAGCCATTTCTCTGCTCTCTCTACCAGTTCCCATGCCTTTTCAGTTTCTGGGTTGCGTTCCAGGTTTGTCTTACATTGCATGCGTCTCACCCATGCCTGTCCGCTGACAGAATCGGTGTATATGGTATATCCCTTCAGCCCTCGTTGTTCCATGAGGGCCATAGCGTGTACTATGGCGAGAAATTCACCAATGTTATTGGTTCCCTTTATAGGACCGAAATGGAATACCACTTCTTTCGTGGTCAGATCCACTCCACGATATTCCATCGGTCCGGGATTTCCAGAACAAGCTGCATCAACAGCCCAAGCTAAAGCGGCCCCATTCTCCATATTACTTTTCACCTTTCACTTTCCACTTTCTACTATACACTTGCAACTGACTCTAAACTCTCAACTCTCAACTCTCAACTTTACCCTCCCTGCGGGAGGGGGCTTTACATCCTTTCTGGCACTTCTATTCCCAAGAGGGACATGCCGTTCTTGATTGTCTTTGCCACATTCTTTGCGAGAGCCAGACGCAGTTGTTTCAACTCCTGTGTCTCAGCACCCAGGATAGAGTAGTCATGATAGAACTGGTTGAAAGCCTTTGTCAACTCATAGCAGTAGTTAGCGATACCAGAAGGACTGTAATCCTTTCCTGCCTGTGCTACAGCAGCACCATATTCGCTCATCTTCTGTATCAGAGCAATCTCCTTCTCGTTGAGGCTGATGCTGTCGATGGTCTTTGCTACAAGACCCTCTGCCTCTGCCTTCCTCAGGATGCTTCTGATGCGGGCATAGGTGTATTGTATGAATGGTCCTGTGTTGCCATTGAAGTCTATGGACTCTTCAGGGTTAAAGAGCATATTCTTTCTGGCATCTACCTTCAGGATGAAGTATTTCAGGGCTCCCATACCTACTATGCGAGCTATCTCCTTGCGCTCTTCGTCAGTCATGTCGTTAAACTTACCCAACTCCTGCGAAGTCTTTAGGGCATCATCCACCATCAGCTGCATCAGGTCGTCGGCATCTACTACTGTTCCCTCGCGGCTCTTCATCTTGCCATTAGGCAGCTCTACCATTCCGTATGAGAAGTGTACCAGGTCCTTGCCCCATTTAAAGCCCAACTTATCGAGCAGTATAGAGAGCACCTGGAAGTGGTAGTTCTGTTCGTTACCAACGACATATATCATCTGGTCGATAGGGTAGTCCTGGAAACGCAGTTTTGCTGTTCCGATATCCTGTGTCATATATACAGAAGTACCATCCGAACGCAACAGCAGTTTCTCGTCGAGGCCCTCGCCAGTGAGGTCTGCCCATACTGAGCCATCCTCTCTCCTGTAGAAGAGTCCTTTCTCCAGACCTTCCTCTACCTTTTCCTTTCCTTCCAGATAGGTGTCGCTTTCGTAGTATATCTTGTCAAAGCCAACTCCCAAAGCCTTGTATGTCTCGTCAAAGCCGGCATAAACCCATTCGTTCATCTTTCGCCACAGTCCACGCACCTCTGGGTCGTTCTGCTCCCATTTTACGAGCATCTCGTGAGCCTCCTTTATGAGGGGCGCCTCGTTCTTGGCCTCTTCTTCCGACATACCCTTCGCCATGAGTTCCTTCACCTCTTCGCGATAGTGTTTGTCGAAGGCTACGTAATAGTCACCAATCAGGTGGTCACCCTTCTTGCCGGAAGACTCTGGTGTCTCACCATTGCCCCATTTCAGCCAAGCCAGCATAGACTTACAGATGTGTATGCCTCTGTCGTTGACGATGTTTGTCTTCACCACCTTATTGCCGTTGGCAGCCATTATCTGTGCCAAAGACCATCCAAGGAGGTTGTTCCTCACATGTCCCAAGTGAAGTGGTTTGTTGGTGTTAGGAGAAGAGTATTCTATCATCACCAGTGGCGAATTCTCCGTAACAGGTTTCTCGCCATAATGAGGATCGGCATCTATCTCGTTGAGTACGTTTATCCATGCATTGCCGCCTATGGAGAGGTTCAGGAAACCCTTCACTACGTTATATCCGCTGACGGCAGAGCAATGTTCCTTGAGGTATTGTCCTATCTCCTCTGCTGTTGCCTCAGGGGCTTTCTTTGACATCTTCAGGAATGGGAACACCACGAGAGTCAGGTTGCCCTCAAACTCCGCCCTTGTCTTCTGCAAGGTTGCCAACTTCTCAGGTATCTCCTGACCATATAATTCCTTAACGGCAGCAATCACTGCCTCCTGTATCTTTTTTTCCACTTATTAAATTGACAATTGATAATTGAAAATTGAAAATTACTCACTAACCTTTAACCTTTAACCTTTAACCTTTAACCTTTAACCTTTAACCTTTAACCTTTAACCT
>CAMJIL010000014.1 GCA_946405805.1 uncultured Prevotellaceae bacterium
TCCAATAACCGTGAGGTCGGCAACTTCCCTTGTTCAACGAGTTTATAGACATACTTGAGAATCACGGGACGGTTCTTTGATCCGCTGAAGATGGCTGATGTAAGATGTTAGAGGGCTGATGTAAAATGCCACAGGGACAGGCAACAGATGTATGATGGAAGATGGAAGAGGTAAGATGGTTTATTCTGTACCAGAAGAGGAACCAATGATGGCGGCGGAAGAAGGTTAGATGGATGAAGGCTGAAGGAAAATGAAAGAATGAAGAAATGAAAGAATGAAGGATTGCGTAGGCTGCACATTTGCAGCCTACGTTTATTTTTGGGGCTTTAAAATTGGGGCAATCGATAGCGCGGTAAAGATACCTTATATGTAAAATAACGTAAGAAAAAGTGTTGAAAGGAGTATTATAAAGTGAAAAAATTATCTCATGTCCTACATTTCATCTTTAATATAATAAATTCAGTTGCGAAGATGCAAAAAATATTTGTTTTTCTTGCGTGGATAAAGAAAAATTTGTACTTTCGCAGCAGATTTTGACAATAAATTAAAACCTCGGGCGGATCTAAACAAGGCAAGCCATCGTTACGCAGCAATTATGGATAATCTCAAGAAATACTTACGCACCAAAGGTATTTATGCAGTTATTGCAGCAGCAGTGCTCATTGCAGTGTTGTTGGGGGCAGAGTATTATATGGACATCAGGGATGATAATGAGGAGGCTCGGAAACTGGCGGACCGCGAGTTGAAAATTGCTGAAATGAAAATCATGTGGGAGTTGTGGGACATCGAAACCCAAATGAGTGACTTGGCAATAAAGGCAAACCAAAGAATAAATCAGCCAAACAGGATGCTGTCAATAACGAACGAGATAATACAACAGTCGGATCTTATTCTTGCGGTGGCCATTGGCTTCGTTCCTGATTTCTACAAGACAAAGGGTTATTGGTTTGAACCAAGAAGCAGACGCATCGATGGCGAGATTTTTGATGACCAGATAGGTGGGCCGGACCATGACTATTTCAAGATGTCGTGGTATAGTGACTGCGCAAGGAATTACAAAAAACACAAGAATCATAGGAATCATGTTCAGTGGACTTCTCCGTACGTTGTCATCGACAGAAACAGTACTTACGTAGTATCCCTCACACGCCCTCTTTTGACTGATGACGATGAGCTTGCCGGTGTGATGTGTATTGACATGTCGCTATCCTCAATGAAACAACTTGTTGGGAGTGTTAAGCCGTATCCTGGTACTATCTGCCAATTGTTTGATGACGAAGGAGACTTGATAGTGTCGTCTGATACGGTGCAATTTAACGAAGACGATTATTTTATTACTGAAAAGAAGATAGCAAATAACAGTCTATTGGTTCGATTGGCATGTCCCAAGAAAGAGATATATGGCACCTCGGCAGAGGATGGCATGATAGCGATAGGAATTACGCTGGTAGGACTGTTGCTGCTTGCTTTTATCGTACAGAGAACGGTACGCACTATTGTGAGACTCGATGCTGCTTATGTGCAGCGTCGGACGGTTGAAAACGAGTTGCGTATAGCCCACAACATCCAGATGAGCATGTTGCGTAACGACTTCCCGAAAGAACTGTGTGCCACACTACAACCGATGAAGGAAGTGGGGGGAGACCTCTATGACTTCTATCAGAAAGACGATAAACTGTTCTTTATCATTGGTGATGTGTCAGGCAAGGGACTTCCTGCTACAATGATGATGGCTGCAACAGTAAATCTGTTTCGTATGTCGGCACGTTATTTCAATACTCCGATAGAAATAGTGGAAGAGATAAACGAAGTCATTTCGGAGCGTAATCCTAACCTGATTTTTGTTACGGCATTCGTAGGAAAGCTCGATATGCGTCACGGATTGCTGACATATTGTAATGCAGGTCATAATCCGCCGATAGTAAATAATGCATATCTGCAAACTGATCCCGATATACCAATCGGTTATGATGCAGGATATTCCTTCAGGCAATATGGTATGCTGTTCCCTGAAGGTTCTCGCATAGTGCTCTATACTGACGGCGTTACCGAGTCACGCAATGTGGAAGGCGATTTCATGGGTACTGACTATTTGCTGTCATTGGTGAATAAGCATCAGCAGGAAGATGTCAGCGACATGACCCGGAATATTATCAATGATACACACCTGTTTTCTGAGGATGCAGATCAGAGAGATGATATCACGCTGATGTGTATTGCCAACAACATCTCGGCGCAGTCGCAGACACTTGTCATCAGCAATGATATAGAAGAGCTCCAGCGTGTAAAACCATTGGTGCGTGAGTATTGTGAATGCTTGGGATGTGACAAACGTTTGATACGAAAAATTGTCCTTGCCTTAGAGGAAGCCTTAGCAAATGTCATCAACTACGCTTATCCAAAGGGAGAGTTGGGTAGTATAGATATAGATATTCTTGCTATGCCGGCAGTCAGTGAACAGATACCGGGCGATATTACCTTCGTCATCTCTGACAGTGGTGCGCCATTTAATCCATTGGAAAAACAAAGTGTGGACGTAGAGCAAGCCATGGATGACAGACAGGTGGGAGGACTGGGTATATATCTATACCAGAAGTTGATGGACACAGTACTATATAACTGCACCGACGACGGACGTAATGTCCTTACGTTGACAAAACATATTTGTAAAGTTTAAAGGTTAAAGTTTAAAGTTTAAAGGTTAAAGTTTAAAGATTAGCCGCTTGCGGCTTTCAATATTCAATCAATAATAATAATGAAAGTAAACATCCAACAAAACGAAAACGAAGTAGTAGTATCACTGAATGGTGAACTCGACACCGTTGCTACTACTAACATGAGTGAAGTATTAGGTCGCGTAACCGATTTGGCTAGTCAGCACCTCGTAATCGATTGTAAAGACTTGGAGTATGTAAGTTCTTCCGGCCTGCGTTTCTTCATGCAGTTAAAGAAGAGCAGCGAGCTGTATGGCGGCAGCGTGGAGATACGCAATCTCAACGAAGACGTATCAGAGATATTCCGTCTTAGCGGCTTCCATCACATCTTCAATTTGGGATAGAATTATGACATACAACGAGATTGGGAAGACTGGCATGAAGGTTGCCAATCTTGCTTTCGGCGCCTCTTCATTAGGAGGCGTGTTCCGCAGCATCCGTGAAGATGAAGGTATCCGCGCTGTTCATACGGCAGTTGACAATGGCATTAACTTCATCGATGTCTCACCGTACTATGGTCACCTGAAGGCAGAGACTGTCTTGGGTAAGGCCCTCCGTGAGATTCCCCGTGAGAAATACTATCTCTCTACGAAGGTGGGACGCTATGGTAAGGATGGCGTTAATACATGGGACTATTCAGCAGAGCGTGCCACACAGAGTGTCTATGAGAGTATGGAGCGCCTGGGGGTGGATTATATCGACCTCATCAATGTGCATGACATAGAGTTCCAGGCATCTCTGCCAGGCGGTTTGCAGAAGGTATGCGACGAGACCTTGCCGGCATTGGTGGCCCTGAAGAAGAAGGGCGTGGTGGGACATGTAGGTATTACTGACCTGCAACCGGAGAACCTGCAATGGGTCATAGAACATGTGGAAGAGGGAACAGTAGAGAGTATCCTGAATTTCTGCCACTATTCCCTGAATGACACATTGCTGACAGACTACTTAGACTTCTTCGAGCAGCATGGAGTAGGGGTTATCAATGCTTCACCGCTGTCAATGGGACTGCTGTCATCACGTGGCACACCCGATTGGCATCCTGCTTCTGATGCGTTGAAGGAGGCTTGTCGTAAGGCTGCCGATTATTGTGCTGCACAGGGATACCCAATAGAGAAGTTGGCTGTACAGTTCTCCACGAGTCTTAACCCACGCATTGCTACAACACTGTTCAGCAGTGCCAATCCCGACAATGTTCTGAAGAACATCTCCTACGTCAACGAACCTATGGATGAGGAGTTGGTAAAAGATGTACAGAAAATCATCGGTGACCAGATGTTTGTAAGATGGAAGAATTCCTGATAATAGATGCCCACAGCCACCTGTGGCTGCGACAAGATACCTCTTGGAACGGAAAGGAAATCCGCACTACGCAGAATGGGCGTTCTGTCTTCTTGGGTGAAGAGGTGCAGATGCTGCCACCGTTTATGATTGACGGACGCAACACGGCAGAAGTGTTTCTTTCTAACATGGACTATGCTCAGGTAGGTGCTGCCGTTGTTGTACAGGAGTTTATCGACGGCATACAGAACGACTACCTGAAGACAGTGCAGCAGCAATATCCGGACCGCTTCTTCTGCTTCGCGATGGTTGACTACCTGAAAGACGGCTTCAGTGAGCAGGCACACCGCTTGATGGCAGACGAAGGCTTTCGCGGGATGGCTATTCCGGGACATCGCCTAATGGGCCGTTCACTCACCATGCCTGAGATGATGCAGATGTTCCGCCTGATGGAGGACAACAACTGGCTTCTGTCTATCACCCTTGAGGATGGTATGGAACAGGTGGCGCAACTGCGTGAAATTATAAAAGAATGTCCGAAACTGAAGATTGCCATAGGCCATTTGGGAATGGCAAATCCACCGCAGACGCCCTGTTGGGAAAACGATGCGTGGCGTCAGCAGATAATGCTGGCCCGTAACGAGAATGTAATGATAGAATCGGGAGGTACCACGTGGCTCTACAATTCAGAGTTCTATCCCTATCCCTCTGCGATACGTGCCGTCTGTGAGGCTGCCGATATGGTAGGGTGGGAGAAGGTGATGTGGGGCTCTGACTATCCACGCACCATTACTGCCATAACCTATCGCATGAGCTATGACTTTATCACGAAGTCTGCAGAATTAGGTAATGATGAGAAACGTCTTTTCCTTGGTGAGAATGCACGCCGTTTCTATGGCTTTGGAAATCTTCCGAAGCTACCTTATATAAAGAATATGAGTGAGTAAAAATATAAACAAAATGAAAGCAATACAAATAAGTGCCGAAAGGCAGATGGGAGTTGTTGATATTCCCGAAATGGAGATGAAGAGTGATGAGGTGCAGCTGCGCCTCGAATATGTAGGATTCTGTGGTTCTGACCTGAGCACATACTTGGGTAAGAATCCTATGGTAAAGATGCCTGTTGTGCCTGGTCATGAAGTAGGTGCCGTTATCGAAAAGGTCGGTGCTGATGTTCCTGATGGTTTGAAGCCGGGAATGGTTGTTACCTGTAATCCATATACCAACTGCGGTAAGTGTGCTTCCTGCCGTAATGGGCGTGTTAATGCCTGTGAGCACAACGAAACCCTCGGTGTACAGAGATGGGGCGCTATGCGCGAACGTATCTGTCTGCCTTGGGAGAAGGTTATTCCTGCAGGACTCCTTACTCCTCGCACCTGTGCTTTGATAGAGCCGATGAGTGTGGGTTTCCATGCTGTCAGTCGCGCACAGGTAACAGATATTGACGTAGTGTTGGTGATAGGCTGCGGTATGGTTGGTATGGGTGCTGTGGTACGTTCTGCACAACGTGGTGCTACCGTTGTGGCTGCCGATATCGATGACGAGAAACTGGCTTTGGCACGACAGATGGGTGCCAGCTACACCATAAATACACGTACGGAAGATGTGCATAAACGTCTGCGTGAGATGACCAGCGGCTTCGGTCCCGATGTGGTTATCGAGGCTGTAGGTAGTAGTGCGACATACCAGATGGCTGTCGATGAGGTGGCGTTCACAGGACGTGTTATCTGCATCGGATATGCCAAGACAGAGGTGTCTTTCCAGACAAAATACTTTGTGCAGAAGGAACTCGATATTCGTGGCTCACGCAACGCACAGCCAAGTGACTTCCGTGCCGTAATACATTATCTGGAGCGTGGCACTTGTCCTGTTGACAAGCTTATCAGCAAAGAGGTACTTCCTGAAGAGGCTCCTGCTGCGATGCAACAGTGGGCCGAGAATCCGGGAAAGGTATTCCGTATCTTGGTGAAATTCTGATAACAGTAAATAACGAGAGCTTATTATGAAAAAAAATACCGTTGCCCTGTCGCTCGTCTTCTGTCTGTTCTTCCTGTGGGCTATCAGCAGTAATCTGCTTCCTACGATGATCAGGCAGTTGATGAAGACATGCGAACTGAATACCTTTGAG
Organism: uncultured Prevotellaceae bacterium; assembly: GCA_946405805.1. Lineage (GTDB taxonomy): Bacteria > Bacteroidota > Bacteroidia > Bacteroidales > Bacteroidaceae > Prevotella. The sequence continues at coordinate 6,121 of CAMJIL010000014.1, forward strand.
GCATCGTTTACGGAATCGGCATACTGGCTGGCATACTTTATCTGTCCTATCCCCATAGCGATGTATATGAGGAAGTACAGCTATAAGTCGGGTATCGTCTTCGGATTGCTTCTTGCAGCCTTCGGAGGACTGCTGTTCTTCCCCGCTGCTGCCATCCGTGAGTATTGGTTCTATCTCTGTGTGTTCTTCATTATAGCCACAGGTATGTGCTTCCTTGAGACGGCGGCCAATCCTTATGTCACCGTTCTGGGTAATCCCGAGACCGCTTCGCAACGTCTCAACCTGGCACAGTCGTTCAACGGTCTTGGTGCTTTCTTTGCTGCGATGTTCCTGAGCAAGGCGGTGCTCACTATGCAACAGGAACCGGCGGAAGGGGACCTGCCAGCAGACTCTATAGTGTATATCACTTTGGCAGGACTGCTTATCATCTTTGCCCTGCTCTTTATATTCACTAAGTTGCCGAGGATTCAAGAGACGGACGGTCCTGATAAGAAACTCATAGATTTCGGTGTGCTGCGTCGTTCTCATCTGCGATGGGGCGTCATAGCACAATTCTTCTATAATGGCGGACAGACAGCTATCAACAGCCTCTTCCTGGTATATTGTTGCACCTGTATGGGGTTGTCGGAACATTTAGCGACCACATTCTTCGGGTTCTATATGCTCTCATTCCTCGTAGGCCGTTGGATAGGTACTCTGCTGATGGGATATTTCCGTCCGCAGAATATGCTGTTAGTTTATGCCCTCGCCAATGTGCTGCTTTGTGTAGTCATCATGACATTCGGTGGTATGGTAGGACTCTATGCTATGCTGTGTGTGTCGTTCTTCATGTCTATCATGTATCCGACACAATTCTCGTTAGCCCTCACAGGACTTGGTGACCAGACGAAATCAGGTTCTGCATTCCTCGTAATGGCAATCGTAGGTAATGCTTGTGTGCCACAGTTCACAGCATACATCATGCACACCCATATGTCCTTCTATCAGGTGGCATATATCGTACCGCTTATCTGCTTCGCCTTCTGCGCCTACTACGGCTGGAGAGGACACAAGGTGGTGGACTAGTAAAGTTTAAAGTTTAGAGTTTAAAGTTTAAAGTGGGTGATACTGTTATAGTGTGATATTCTCAATTTTGAGATTCAGCATTCCTGCGGGAACGCGCACCGTGACAGTGTCACCTGCTTTTCTGTTTAGTAAAGCCTGTGCTATAGGAGATTTAATAGAAATCTTTCCTTCACTCATATTTGCCTCGTGCGGACTTACAATGGTATAAGTCATCGTGGCATTGTTTCCCATATTTGTTATTGTCACCTTACTCAGCAGTCCCACTTTGTCGCTGCCGAGTAACGACATGTCTATCACCCTTGCATGCTCCAGCACCCTTTGCTTAAAGCGTATTCTGCTCAGGAGTCTTCCTTGTTCACGTTTTGCGGCATGATACTCGAAGTTCTCGCTCAGGTCGCCCTGGGCACGTGCCTCCGCAATAGCATCCTTCACCTGGGGAAGCTCTACCTTCTCCATATGCTCTAATTCCGCTACGAGCTTGTCGTAGCCTTCTTGTGACATGTATTCCATTTATTCACCTTTGACTTTTGACCTTTGACCTTTGACTTCAGCCGTTTGTATCCCTCTACTCCGAGAATTGTCAGCCCTCCATACTGGCAGGTTTTTGCCAAACCGAAGAGTACTGTCCAAAGCACACCTTTCGCTGTTATGCTGATGGGCAACAGCATCTGTGCAAAAGATAATATATAAAAAGGTATGCAGCACAATAAAACTATCACCCCAGTACGGAATGATAGCGATTGTAACCATAATTTTATTTTCTTCATATTTAAGTTCGCAAAGTTACGATTAAGTTTTGAGAAATGCAAGAAAAAAATGAAAAAAATCGCCTCTTTTGTTTCGAATAGGGAAAAAAGTGTTATTTAGTCATATCTTCATTCCTCAAAAACATTGACAAATGAGTTGAAAGATATACGAAAAAAGTGCTAAAAAATTTTGCGTAATTCGTTATTTTTTGTACCTTTGCAAATGGAAATTGAACAGAAAATAAACAATCACATCATGGAAGTAATACAGAGTTTTACAATAGATCATACACACCTGAAACCGGGGATTTATGTCTCGCGTGTGGATAAGGGTTTTACTACCTTCGACTTGCGTATCACAGAACCTAATAAGGAGCCTGCTGTGGCGCCTGCTGCCATTCATAGTTTGGAACACTTGATGGCGACATGGTTTCGCAATAGCGAGGTGAAGGAGGATGTGGTGTATGTGGGTCCGATGGGATGTCTCACGGGGATGTATATCATCATGACGGGGGATTATACCGTAGAGGATATGCGACAGCTGACGATAAGTTGCCTGAAATGGATTCTGGCGCAGACGGAGGTGCCTGCAACAGAACCGCAGACGTGTGGTAACTACTTGTTGCACGACTTGCCTATGTGTAAGTGGGAGAGCCGGAGGTATCTGGACCGGCTGGAGAATGACTTCCACTGCGAATATACCAAGCTGCAGGTGACACTGGAGGACGGAAAGGTGTTTGCGGACGCGTGAGGAGTTAAGAGTTAAGAATTAAGAGTTAAGAATTAAGAGTTAAGAAAATTAGCCTTTGACCTTTGACTTTTGACCTTAGACCTTATAATTATGAAGAGAAATTCTTTTATCGTTTCGAAGGCGTTGAGGACGTTTGTGATGGCTGCTGTGCTGACGGCGGCGGCATCGCAATTGGCACATACTGCGGACTCTATGATAGTGGGTCATGTAGTGGGACAGGATGCGGTATCTGCCATAAACCTGGTACTGCCGCTGGTGGAGGTGCTGAACTGTTTCGGTTTCCTCATCTGCTTCGGTGCTAACGCAATGTGTGCACAGGCTATCGGCAGCAACGATTTGGACAAGGCGTCACGCACCTTTACAACTACTATACTGACAGTATTGACATTGGGAATGGCGGTGTCGCTGGGCATCAGTTTCTTCAGTCAGGAGATAGTGGACCTGATGTCTGAAGAACCGCGTCTGAACGATATGGCATACGACTATATCCACACCTATGCTATGGGTGGATGGCTGCAGATGATGTCGTACGGACTGTGCCTCTTCGTGGCTACGGACGGACGCCCTCGCATGGTGACAATAGCGGTGGTGGCGGGTGCCATAGCAAATATCATAATGGACTTTGTGACGATATCGGTATTAGGCATGGGAGTAGATGGCGCCGCACTAGGTTCGCTGACGATGTTTACAGTAAACATTCTCATCCTTGCCGGATATCTGCGGAAGTCGAACAGTTCGTATAGCCTGAAATGGCCCGGCAAGAGTCTTGGCAGCATCTTCGTGAATAACGTCAAAGAGGGTGCGCCTATCACGCTGAGTAACTCGCTGATGGCGGTGACCATCATGCTTATCAATGATATAGTATTGAGGTATCTGGGTAGCGACGGCCTGTTTATATGGTCTGTATGCCTGCAGATGTTGTTGCTGTCGTATGTGTTTATCGACGGCGTGATAGAGTCGATGTTTGCCATTGGCGGTGTGCTGGTGGGAGAGCGTGACCTGAAGGGATTGGATATCCTTGTAAAGCAGGCTCTGATTGTCATTGCCATGCTGGTGACTATCGTCATCTTCATGATGTATATGCCGGGACTGGTGGGCAACCTCTTCGGTGTGAAGACGGGTACCATGATGGCATTCGAACTGGACCGCGTACTGCGTATCTTTGCCCTGATGCTGATACCGTTTGCTGTGACACAGATACTGCTGAGTACATACCAGATATTGGGCCACGACAAGGCCAGCGTGGTAACGGCAACGGCACAGACCGTCATGCTGGTACTGGGAGTATGGGCTGTGGCAGAGTTTGAGGGCGTAGAGCTGTGGTGGGGCTTTGTCGGAGCATGTGCCTTGGTGCTGCTGTTCCAGGTGGGATACACCACTGCCCGCAGCCGCATTCTTCAGGCTAACATTTCTCCGCTGACAATGATACCGAACGAGACGGGAGGACATACTTTTGACAAATCCATAAAATATGATAAGGATGATGTCTATGCCACACTGGCCGGCATCGACACTTTCCTGAAAGGTATCAATGTGTCTGAGGAGAATGCCTTCAAGATAAATATGTGTTGCGAGGAACTGATGACAAACATCGTAAAGTACTCCAAGGGACGCGTCTTAAAGCAGACGTTCGACATTCATATACAGGAGAATAGCGACGGCATATATATCACCCTGAAGGATGCCGGAAAACCTTTCGACCCTGTGAAGTATGGTAAGAAAGAGATGCAGAAAAAAGATTATGCCAAGGATAACGAACACATGGGCCTTCGCCTGGTGACAAGTATTATCCCTGACATCACCTATAAATATATGTACGGCCAGAATACGGTCTTTATATCACTCCCAGTTGATGGAGGAAGATAAGGACGATGCCGATGGGGCAGATGTAACGGACGGCAACGAGGAATAGGCTGTAGAACATGGTGTTCTTGGTGCCGTTGTTTGTAAATTCGGCAAAGACGATTTGCTTCGGAGCATACCATCCCACAAAGATACACGTCAGCAGAGCACCCAGCGGCAGCATGAAGTTGGCTGTCAGCTGGTCGCAGAAATCCATTAGAGACATTCCCATCACCTTAATATTGTCAAAGGCTCCTACGGACCATGAACAGAAGATACATAGGATAGAGGCAAAGCCGGTAACTATCCATGCTGCATTCTTGCGTGGCAGATTCAGCTCTTCGGTAAAGAATGCCGTGCCAATCTCGTGCATAGAGATGGTGCTGGTAAGGGCTGCAAATACCAGAAGGGCATAGAACATGATGCTGATGAAATAGGCTGCTTCCGGCACAGAACCGAAGGCTTGCTGGAAGACATTCGGCAGAGTGATAAAGATAAGTGACGGACCGCTGTCAGGACTGATGCCTACAGAGAAGGCGGCAGGGAATATTATGAGACCTGATAGTATGGCAATGAGGGTGTCGAGAATTGCTATCTGACTTGCTGACCTGAGCAGGTTGGTATTTTTCCTGAAATAACTGGCATAGGTACACAATACTGCCGTTCCCAATGACAGGGAAAAAAAGGCTTGTCCGAGGGCTTCGAGGAATACCTTGCTATTGACTTTTGAGAAGTCGGGCATCAGCAGGAAACGTATTCCTTCTGTGGCATTTGGAAGAGAGCAGGAGGCTATCATCAGAATGATAAGCAATAGCATCAGGATAGGCATGAGCCACTTGGAGGCCCGCTCGATACCTTTCCGCACACCACGGATGATTACCATGTGGGTGATGAAGACGAATAAACAGCCCCATATCAATGGACGCCACATGTCACCAGAGAATGTGACAAAATAGTTCTTGGCATACTCCGCATCACCTAAGGTGCGACCTGCAAGTGAGGCGAAGAAGTATTCCAAGCACCACCCTGCAACGACGGCATAGAAGCCAAGAATAATGGTGGCAGTGAGGATGCCGAGATAACCTACCAGCTTCCACGGACGACCACCGGAGAGTTTGTCGTATGCCTTAGCAGCATTAGCCTGTCCGTGACGGCCTACGATGAATTCACTGAGCATACCAGGGATGCCGAGAATAAGGATACAACCGATATACACGAGAAGGAAGGCAGCGCCACCATTCTGACCTGTCATGTATGGAAAACGCCATACGTTACCTAAGCCGACAGCAGAACCTGCCGTTGCCAGGATAATACCTAATTTACTTCCGAAATTACCGCGAGACATTCTCTTGTAAAGTTTAACGTTTAACGTTTAAAGTCAGTAGAAAGTTTAGAGTTGAAAGTCTTTAACCATTAACCGTTAACCATTAACCCTTCTCCTCCCTCTCGGGGAGGTCGGGTGGGGGTCCCTAATACACAAAACTACTTCCTCCGAGGAATTCGCGTAGGAGACTGGTCTTGGGGACATCGTTTTCTGATATCTTCTCAAAATATGTCATAAACGACAACAGTTCCTGCGCCTTGGCATATTCTACATCATCCTCTGGAACGCCTTGCAGAAGCGGTTCTGCCTGAATCTTAATCACACCCACTTCGTATGGCATACCAGTATTGAAAGTTGCATCAGCATACTTCTTGTAGGGAAGTATCCATTTCTTCTCTCCGGCGCGTACCGAAGCCCACTGAGCCAACGTTGCCTGAGCACTGGCACCACGATATTTGTAGTCGCGGATGATGCGACGGAGCAGACGGTTGTCCTCCGGACGCAGCTCTATATCTACTGTCAGGGGATATACTATCATCGGTGCTGCGAAGATGCGGAAAATCTGTTCCTGCGGTATGTTTGCCGTGAGTTCAGGATTGAGGGCGTGAATGCCTTCTATCACCAATATCTCATTGCTGGCGAGGGACATCTTTTCACCGCTCTTTTCACTCTTGCCTGTCACAAAGTTGTAGCGTGGCAGTTCTATCTCCTTACCAGCGATAAGGTCGGCAAGCTGCTGGTTGAATAACTCGAGGTTGAGGGCGTAGAGTGATTCGAAGTCGTATTTTCCGTCAGCATCGCGTGGTGTCTGCTCACGATCAAGGAAATAATCGTCGAGCCCCAGTTCTACCGGCCATATCTCGTTAAGCACCAGCTGTATGGAGAGACGCTTGCAGGTGGTTGTCTTACCGCTACTTGATGGACCAGCGATGAGAACAACACGGACATCCTTCTTTTGGGATATGTCATAGGCTATGTGTGCCAACTGACGCTCCTGCCACGCCTCACCAACATTGATGAGGGTAGTGGAGTAACCTAACTTTATGACGGTATTTACGTCGTTGACAGTCTTTACCTTACTTAAATCTTGCCACTTGTACATGGTAACCGTTAATTATGTACCAACGTTCCTATTTCTTCACCGTTCATCACCTTCTTGAGGTTTCCGAGGATGTCCATATTGAAGACATAGATAGGCAGGTTGTTCTGCATGCACATTGCTGTTGCTGTGATGTCCATCACCTTCAGACCGCGTGCTATTACCTCTTCGTATGTGATGTCATGGAACTTTGTTGCGGTAGGGTCTTTCTCCGGATCTGCTGTATAGATGCCGTCAACGCGTGTGCCCTTCAGCATTACGTCAGCCTCTATCTCGATGCCACGTAAAGAAGAACCGGTATCGGTAGTGAAGTATGGATTTCCTGTGCCACCGCTCATGATGACTACCTCGCCTTGTTTCATAGCATCAATAGCTTTCCACTTAGTATAGAACTCGCCAATTGGCTCCATGCGGATTGCTGTCAGGACGCGGTTCTTCTGGCCTGCTGCATCGAGAGCAGAAGAGAGAGCGAGAGAATTGATTACTGTGGCACACATACCCATCTGGTCGCCCTTGACACGGTCGAAACCCTTGCCGGCGCCAGACAACCCGCGAAAGATGTTGCCACCACCTATTACGATACCTATCTGTACGCCCATGTCAGCTATCTCTTTTATCTGACGGGCATAGTCGTTGAGACGGTTTACGTCGATGCCATAACCTTGGTTACCTTGCAGACTCTCTCCTGAGAGCTTCAGCAGAATGCGATTGAATTTCATAGTTGTTTTAGTTAATTTCGTCAATATTATATGGTGTCTTCTGATAAACGTAGTAGTTAATCCAATTGTGGAAAAAGAGGTTTGCATGTGCACGCCACGTTACGACAGGTCCCTTCTCAGGATCGTCGTCGAGATAATAGTTCAGCGGCTTTTCCACATCATCTCTCTTGCCGAGGTCACGGCGGTATTCAGTGTCGAGAGTCTCGGGGTTATACTCCATGTGACCTGTGATGTATATCTCCCTGCCGTCGCGTTCCATCATGATAGACGGGCCTGTGACATCGGATTTTGTCAGGATGCTGATATCGGGGCAAGCCTTGACATCGTTGATGTCTGTGCCAGAATGGCGTGAGTGTGGCATATAGAAGAAAGAGTCGAAGCCACGTAGCAGAGGTATGTCCTGAATGTCGGGATTGATAATCTGCGGGAAGATGCCGAAGAGCTTCTTAGGCAGTTGTGTCTTGTCGATGCCGTGGAAGGCATACAGCGCTGCCTGTGCTGCCCAACAGATGTATAGGGTAGAGGTGACATGGGTGCGTGCCCAAGAGAAGATGTCCTGTATCTCTGCCCAATAGGTGACATCCTCAAAGGCATAGTCCTCAACGGGAGCACCTGTTATTATCATACCGTCGAACTTACGGTTACGCAATTCGTCGAAGGCTATGTAGAACTGTCGCATGTGTTCTATCGGGGTGTTCTTTGAGGTATGCGACTTCAGTTTCATGAACGTCACGTCAATCTGCAGCGGAGTATTAGAGAGCAGACGGATGAGGTCTGTCTCTGTTGTTATCTTCAGCGGCATGAGGTTGAGGATAACGAGCTTCAGAGGACGGATATCTTGTGAGTGACCGCGGGTTTCATCGATGACGAAGATATTCTCGTCTTCGAGCATCTTGATAGCGGGTAGTTTATCGGGTAATCTGAGTGGCATGAGTTATATTGAAAATTGAATATTGAACATTGAAACCTGAAACTTGAAACTTGAAACCTGAAACTTTATATTTCCAGAGCGAAGTATTCTTCTTCCAGTTTATCTAATTCTTCTTGTACCGTAGTGTATTCGTTCACCATCTGCATATTAGCGGCATTCTCGGGCAGCATCAGGAGGTCGTTGAGTTCGTCCCTGCGTTTCTCGAGGGATGATATCTTTTCCTCAAGATTTTTACGCTGTTTCTCAAGTTTGTTGAGGCGCTTCTGTTCTGCCTTACGTTCTTCGTAGCTCAGGGTAGGGGTAGGGGCTTCTTCCTTGGCTGCTTCCTTCGTTGGCTTCTCTGCCTGCTTGACAGGTTGCGTGTTCTGCTGGCTTACGGCATCGTTGATGGTTTCGGCATGCTTATCCCTGAGATAGTCGTAGATGCCGCCAAGATGTTCGCGTACTTTTCCATTGCTGAATTCATATACCTTGTCAACGAGTCCGTCGAGGAATTCACGGTCGTGTGAGACAACGATGACAGTGCCGTCGAAGGCTTTTATGGCATCCTTCAGAACGTCCTTCGATACCATGTCGAGATGGTTGGTGGGCTCGTCGAGGATGAGGAAGTTGACAGGTTCGAGGAGCAGGCGTATCATTGCCAGTCGGGAACGTTCGCCACCGCTGAGGAATTTTACGTACTTGTCCGATGCCTCGCCGCCAAACATGAAGGCTCCAAGAATGTCTCTTATCTTCAGGCGTATATCACCGCGTGCCACATTGTCGATGGTTTGGAAGACGGTAAGTGATTCATCAAGCAGCTGCGCCTGATTCTGTGCGAAGTATCCTATCTGGATGTTGTGGCCTATCTTCAGAGAGCCTTCGAAGTCAATCTCATTCATGATACACTTCACGAGGGTTGATTTTCCTTCACCGTTCTTGCCGACGAAAGCCACCTTCTCGCCTCTCTTGATGATGAGGTTGACATCGTGGAAGACATTATGCTCGCCATAGCTCTTCTTTACATCCTCGCAGATGACAGGATAGTCACCCGAACGCAAACATGGTGGGAACTTCAGGCGCAATGCTGAGTTATCCACCTCATCCACCTCGATAGGTACTATCTTCTCCAGCTGCCTGATGCGCTGCTGCACCTGTATGGCCTTCGTTGCCTGATAGCGGAAACGCTCTATGAAAGCCTTGGTGTCGGCAATCTCTTTCTGTTGGTTTTCGTAGGCCCTCAACTGCTGCTCCCTGCGTTCCTGACGCAGCACGACATACTCGTTGTATTTCACCTTGTAGTCAACGACGTGTCCGCAGGAAATCTCGAGGGTTCTGTTTGTGACGTTGTTGATGAATGCCCTGTCGTGGGAAACGAGGACAACAGCCTGTGAACTCTGTGAGAGGAACTGTTCGAGCCATTGTATTGATTCGATGTCGAGGTGGTTGGTAGGCTCGTCGAGAAGTATCACGTCATGATGGCTGAGAAGTAGTTTTGCCAGCTCTATTCGCATGCGCCAGCCGCCAGAGAATTCTGATGTAGGGCGTTCGAAATCTGTACGTAGGAATCCCAAGCCTGTGAGGGTGCGTTCCATCTCTGCCTCCCTCGATTCTGCTCCCATCATCATATAGCGTTCGTGGGCAAGGGTAAAGCGTTCCACGAGGTCCATATAATCCTGGGACTCATAGTCAGTGCGCCTTTCCATCTCCTTCTGCAGACGCTCTACCTTTGATGCCATCTTGCTGATGTCAGAAAAGGCCTTCCTCACCTCGTCGCGGACAGTAGTGCTGTCCTGCAGCTTCATCACCTGCGGCAGATAGCCTATGGTGCAGTCGTTGGGAATGGAGACGGTTCCTTCCGTTGGCGTTTGAATGCCTGCAAGAATTTTCAGCATAGTGGATTTTCCCGCGCCGTTTTTTCCGACGAGGGCGATGCGGTCGCGCTCGTTGATTACGAATGATACATCCGTAAAGAGAGGCTTGACGCCGAATTCTACTTTCAGTCCTTCTACGCTTATCATGTTTTATTATTTCTTGTTCCATAGACGCCACGACTCATCAGCCTGCAGCAACAACATCTCAAGACCGTTCTTTGTCATTGCGCCCTGCTCCTTTCCTTTCTTGAGAAAGAGAGTTTCGTCAGGATTGTAGATGAGGTCGTACAATATGTGGCGTGATGTGAGGGCATCATACGGGATGTCGGGGCACTCGTCATAATGAGGTGCCATGCCGCATGGTGTGCAGTTGACGATGACGAGGTATTCCTGCATCATTTCGGGAGTTATCTGGCTGTATGTTATCATGTTGTCTCTTACGGTGCGGGAAACGAACACTGTCTCCAGTCCCAGTTGTTGCAGGGAGTAGTTGATGGCTTTGCTGGCGCCACCAGTGCCGAGGATGAGAGCTTTCTTATGGTATGACATCAGAAGAGGGCGCATGCTGTTGATGAATCCGAAGACATCGCTGTTGTAACCTTCGGTATAGTATGTCTTCTTACCGGTCACCTTTGACTTCAGTTCCTTTACGGTTCCGACATCGTTGGTGTGGGTTACCTTAATGACATTGACAGCTCCGACGGAACGTGCCTCGGGAGAAACATAGTCAAGGTATTCCATCACCTTTTCCTTGTATGGAATAGTGACGTTGAGGCCACACAGGAATTCTTCTTTGTCGAGAAGTTCCGGCAAGTCTGCAATGTTCTTCAACTCATGTTTCTCATAGACAGCATCGATATGCTCATTAAGAAACTTCTCATTGAAATAACCCGGTGAGAATGAATGTCCCAAAGGATTTCCGATAATACCAAATTTTCTCATCTTTATTTGTTTTATTTTCATTACTTATCCTCCCCCTAACTGGGGGGAGACGGAGGGGGGCTACTTATACGCCACATATATCGTACATATTCCGAACGTCAGCCTTCTGAATGTTGTCTTGCTGAATCCTATCTTCTTCAGTATGCCCATCATTGTCTCTCCTTGCGGAAAAGCCTCTATGGTTTTGTTGAGGTACGAGTATGCCGAGGTGTCGTGACTTATGAGTTTGCCGTAAAATGGCAGAATGAGGTTGCTGTATATGTGGAAGAGTTGTTTCATGGGAAATGATACCGGCGTAGTGAGTTCCAAAACGCAGAACATTCCGCTTGGTTTCAGTACGCGATACATCTCCGAAAGTCCCTGCTCAAGATTTTGGAAGTTGCGTATTCCGAATGCTGCCGTGACGGCGTCGAAGTGGTTGTCAGGGTAGGAGAGGGCGTTGCAGTCTTCTTTCGCAAAAGTCAGTTGCAGCTGTTCTTTCTTTGCCTTCTGTCTTGCCACTTCAAGCATTCCCTCGCTGATGTCGATGCCTGTGATGTTAGCCTTAGGCATCTTCTTTGCCATCTGCAATGCCAAATCGCCGGTGCCTGTTGCTACATCAAGGATGGAAGTGCCGTTTCCCGTCACATATTTGTCCAGGGCCTTGATGGCAGTGTAGCGCCAGTATCTGTCAATGTTCCACGAAAGGCGATGGTTAAGCATGTCGTAGGTGGGAGCGATGTTGTCGAACATCTTCTCCACCTGACTTGCCTTGTCACCCTCCGAAGAGTAGGGCTTTATTTCTTCCTGCTTATACATTTCAATAATGGTCAAAGGTCTCACCTCTTACCTCTTACCTCTTACCTCTGACTTACAATGTCTTCAGATAGTCGGTAACGTTCTTCTCTATGCGGGCCTCGATATTACTCTGGTCTGTAGAGCGGTCGAACTTCTCACCGACGATGTGTTCGTAGAGCTCGATGTAACGTTCTGCTACTGATTCTGCGTATTCGTCTGTAATCTCAGGCATTGTCTGACCAGGCTCATTCATGAAGTTGTGCTCTATGAGCCACTGTCTTACGAATTCCTTTGACAGTTGCTTCTGTGGCTCGCCCTTTGCAAACTTCTCTTCGTAGCCGTCAGCATAGAAATAACGTGAAGAGTCAGGTGTGTGTATCTCGTCGATGAGATAAACCTTTCCGTCGCGCTTGCCGAATTCATACTTTGTGTCAACGAGGATGAGCCCCTGCTTTGCTGCTATCTCCTGACCGCGTGCAAAGAGCTTGCGGGTATAGTCTTCCATCACCTCATAGTCCTCCTTTGACACAATACCCTGTGCGATGATTTCCTCCTTGGAGATATTCATGTCGTGACCCTCATCAGCCTTTGTGGTAGGAGTGATGATAGGTTCTGGGAAACGCTGGTTCTCCTTCATGCCGTCAGGCAGCTTTACGCCACATATCTCGCGGCAGCCCTTCTCGTAGTCGCGCCAGGCAGAACCGGTGAGGATGCCGCGGATAATCATCTCAACCCTGAAGCCTTCGCACTTCAGACCAACCGTAACCTGTGGGTCTGGAGTAGCAAGTTTCCAGTTAGGGCAGATGTCCTTCGTAGCATCAAGGAATTTTGCTGCTATCTGGTTAAGAACTTGTCCCTTGAAAGGAATTCCCTTTGGCAGTACTACGTCGAAGGCAGATATTCTGTCTGTAGCTACCATCACCATGATGTCGTCATTGATGGTATATACGTCGCGTACTTTACCGTGATACACTGCTGTCTGTCCCTCGAAGTGGTACTCTGTCTTTGTTAATGCTTTATTCGCCATCGTTGTTTTTATTTAGTTTGTTGTTAATATCGTCGTATTCCTGGAATTTGTTTACTATGCGTGTCACCAGCTTGTGTCTTACGATGTCCTTGCTGTCCATGTGTATGACTGCAATGCCTTTTGTGCCTTCCAGTATCTCCATTGCCTGTTGCAGACCGCTGGCATGGCTGCGTGGCAGATCCACCTGTGTCAGGTCGCCGGTGATAATCATCTTTGTGTTCCATCCCATGCGGGTCAGGAACATCCTGATTTGTGCAGGAGTGGTGTTCTGCGCCTCGTCAAGTATCACCACCGCATCCGACAGCGTCCTGCCTCGCATGAAGGCAAGCGGTGCTATCTGTATGATGTGCTTGTCTATCATGTCCTGCAGCTTGGCCTGCGGAATCATGTCTTCCAACGCGTCGTAGAGAGGTTGCAGATATGGGTCTATCTTCTCCTTCATGTCTCCCGGCAGGAAGCCTAATTTCTCTCCGGCCTCCACTGCGGGGCGCGAAAGGATAATCCTCTTTGCCGTCTTCTCCTTCAGGGCTTTTACGGCAAGGGCGATGGAGAGGTATGTCTTACCCGTGCCGGCAGGACCGATGGCAAAGACCATATCGTTCTCCATGTAGGCGTCGATAAGTTCCTGCTGATTGTGGGAACGGCTCTTGATGGGTTTGCCCGACAGGTTATAGACCACAACATCCTTGGCGCTGCTGTCGCGTGTCTTGCGACCCTTTACGATGTCGAGGATGTCCTCCTCGCCAATGACGTTGAACTTCAGCAGGTGCTGCTGCATCTTCTCCATCGACTCCTCGTAGGCACACAGCTCCTCTTCGTCGCCCAAAACCCTGATGACGTTGTCACGCGCCATGATGCGGAGCTTCGGAAACAGCGAACGGAGCATCTGCAGGTGGCTGTTGCCCACACCATAGAATGCTACGGGGTCAATATCTTCAAGTATAATATGCTTCTCTGTCATAAAACAGGTGGCAAAGTTACAATTAAATTATGAGAAATACAAAATTTTTTTCTATATATCAATATTTTTTTGTAATTTTGCGCTCAAATTCTGAAAAATAATGCAATTAAACAAACACACATATCTCAATGGGTTTACTTTCATAGTCATTATTCTGGCCCTCGGAAGGTGCGGATATGACTATACCCACAAAAACGATGCCGCAGTGCCGGAAGATTCCGTGGCAACTGTTGACGGCAAGGTGCCAGTGGCAAAGATGAATTATGATTTCTCGAATCCCCCTTCGTTTAAGTCTATAAAGGATATGCCGCACAGGGTTTATTCCGTGCCGGATTTCTCGAACACCTTTCCTGACGAAAACGACGTGCAGTTGATAGCGGCTGACGAGAACGGCGTTCGTCCTCCAAAGAATCGTCAGGAGGCGGAGCATCGCATGGAGGACCTCGTGTTTGTCGGTGCTAATCCGTATTTTTACATCGACAACCTCAAGCAGAGCATTCCATACCTTGTGCCAAAGGCTGCCATGCTGCTGCACGACATCGGCAAGTCGTTCTATGACTCCCTGTATGTAAAAGGTATTCCGCTGCATCAGATTATCGTGACCAGCGTGCTGCGTACCGACGAGGATGTGGCGCGGCTGCAGAGGTTCAACCGTAATGCGACGGAAAATTCCTGCCACCGCTACGGCACGACGTTCGATATAGGTTACAACCGATACAAGACTGTCTCAACAGAAGCTGAGCCTCGCCGTCAGGTGCGCAACGATACCCTCAAGTGGGTGCTTGCCGAGGTGCTTCGCGACAAACGTGCCGCCGGCCGCTGCTACATAAAACACGAGGTAAAGCAAGGCTGCTTTCATATCACGGTGAGGTAACGGTTAACGGTTAAAGTTTAACGGTTAAAGACGAATGGCGCAAGATGCATCGAGCATCCTGCGCCATTTTCGGTTAGCGTTTAGCGTTTAGCGGTTAGCGACGAAGGTTTTCGTTTTCGTTTTCGTAGCGAAGCGCCGTGGGCGCTTTGATCCGCCCGAGCAGGGAGACATATACTTTCCCCAAGTTCGGGGATTTATTCAAATCGGTTTTCAGCGTTTCCCCAGACTCGGGGATTTATTCAAATCGGTTTTCAGTGTTTCCCCAAGCTCGGGGATTTGTTCAAAACGGTTTTCAGTGTTTCCCCAAGCTCGGGGATTTGTTCAAAACGGTTTTCAGTGTTTCCCCAAGCTCGGGGATTTGTTCAAATCAGTTTTCAGCGTTTCCCCAAGCTCGGGGATTTGTTCAAATCGGTTTTCAGTGTTTCCCCAAGCTCGGGGATTTGTTCAAATCAGTTTTGAGTATTTGCAAGAACGTTTGCAAGGATTTAAATCTGTTTCTTTCTTTGTAAAAGCATAGCCCCCGCCACTATATATTGTCGTTTATCCAGCATTATGTATAGAACTGTGGACGGGGGACTATGCTTATGTTATTTTTGATTCTTATTCATTTCCCGACATGATGTTAGAGATGACCACCATGTCGCCCACGTTGACCTCGCCGTCTTGGTTTACGTCACCACGGATGCCGACGATGCCACCACCAGAGATTTCGAGCTTATAGACAGCCTTTTCAGAATCTTCGAGTCCGGCCTTCGTTGCATAGAGCGTCAGGTTGATGGTCTGTCCAACGCCAATGTCGTTACCAGTGCCCTCGCGACCTTCCGGATAGGTGTACTTATAGTGGAATGTCACATCCTTTGTCTCACATTCGAAATGCAGGCGACCGTCCTCAAGCGTTGCGGTAGGAGTATAGCACTTGGTCTCCTCCATCTCCTCCATGCTGAGGAAGTTCTTCCAAACGGGGGCAGCCTTGTATGCAGCCAAGTTCTTGCGCGGCACGTAGAGGGTTGCACTTCTGTACAGGTTAGAATTGAATACGTTACTGTTGATACTGATAGGTGTCTCCCAAGGAGCAATAATGTTCTTAATATTCACGCAGTTGTACATGCCGCTGCCCAGTTCTGTCACCTGTGCTCCAAAGGCTACGCTTACAGCCTGTAGGAATGGTGATTCGCTTGGACGGAATTTGCGTTCGATGTTACGGCCCTGATATACAGTGTAGTTGGCACCACCATTATCGAATGTGGGGTAGCTATAGTCATTAAAGGAAATGCTCATATCGCTGTTCTCAATGCGGATAGTCTTGATGCTGTCGTTCCAGCTGAAGGCTTGGTCGCCGACCGACATTACAGAAGCAGGAATCACAACATCCTGAATGCGAGTACTGTTAAAGCAATTATCAGGAATAGCCATCAGAACCTTCGGAAGTACTATGGTTTTCAGCTTATAGCAGGTATAGAAAGCTGCAGAACCCATTTCCACCACATTGGGGCTCATGCTTATCAAAAGTTCGTCTGTATCACTAATGTTTCCTGCCCCTTCGAAGGCACTCACGCCAATAGTCCTGACGCTGTTGCCAATTACAGCATTCCTAAGGAACGGGCTGCGTCCCTCACCATCGCCAACAGCAGTCACCATAGAACCCCATATTATTGTTGTTGCCTGTGGGAAAGGTGATTCGCCTGGACGGAATTTGCGTTCGATGTTACGGCCTGAATATACAGTATATCTTGCACCACCGTTATCAAAGGTGGGGAAGCTATAGTCATTAAAGGAAATTGGCTCGTCGCTGTCCTCTATGGTTATGGTCTTTATGCTGTCATTCCAGCTGAAGGCCATATCGCCGACAGACGAAACAGTAGAAGGAATCACAACTTCCTTGATGCGCGTACTGTTAAAGCAGTTGTCAGGAATTGCTTTCAGCACCTTTGGAATCTCTATGGTTTTCAGCTTATAGCAGGTAGAGAAAGCAGAAGGACCGAATTCATCCACATAAGAACCCATGCTAATCAACAGCTCATCCACATCACTGTTGTTTCCTGCACCCTCGAAGGCACTTGCGCCAATAGTCCTGACACTGTTGCTTATGACAGCCGCCCTAAGGAATGGGCTTTTTGCTTCGCCATTGCCAATAGTTACAACCTGATTACCCCATACTATTGAAGTAGCCTGTGGGAAAGGCGATTCGCTTGGGCGGAACATACGTTCGATGTTACGGCCTGAATATACGGTATATTTTGCACCGCCATTATCAAAGGTGGTAAAGCTGTAGTCATTAAAGGTTATTGGCTGCTCACTGTCTTCAATGATGATGGTCTTAAGGCTGTCATTCCAGCTGAAGGCCATATCGCCAATATACATCGCAGAAGCAGGAACAACGACTTCGCTTATGCGCGTATTGTTAAAACAGTTGTCAGGAATTGCCTTCAGAACCTTCGGTATCTCTATCGTCTTCAGCTTACTACAGTTCAAGAAAGCCGATTTGCCTATACTGTCAACATTAGCGCCCATAGTAATCTCAAGAATAGTGCTGTTGCTGGAAATACCTGCATCACAGAAAGCCTCAGTACAAATTGTCTTAACGCTGTTGCTTATGAATGCCTTTGTAAGGAAGTAACAGCGTGCCTCACCCATGCCTATCTCCGTCACCTTCGGACCCCATGTTATTGAAGTAGCCTGTGGGAAAGGCGATTCGCTGGGGCGGTTCATACGAATGATGTTACGACCTGAATAAACGGTATATTTTGCGCCACCGTTATCAAAGGTTCTGTAGCTGTAGTCATTAAGGGTAATTGGATTATCACCGTCTTCAAGAATAACGGTCTTAAGACTGTCATTCCAGCTGAAAGCCTGATCGCCGATATACCCCACGCTGGAAGGTATAGAGACACTTGTGATTTCTATACCATTAAAGGCTTTGTCTCCTATGGCTGTAACCTTGTAGGTTTTCTGGTTATAGGTTACGGTAGCAGGAATACTCACATCTCTGCCATAGGCCGTGTTATAGGACTTGACTGTCACGGAGTCCATTTTCGAAACCTTATAGGCCAGGCCGTTCACCGTGAATTCCTGTGCTCCTGCAGCTATCGCCGTCAGCATAAGCACGAATGTTAAAATAGATTTTTTCATAACTATATTTATTGTTTAAATTAATAGATAAATTCCGCTGCAAATATACATTTAAGAATAGATATGCCTATTGCAAAATTGCATTTCATTGTTGCAAAACTGCAAAAAGTGCTTGTTTGAGATATATTTTTAGAAAAACATATACAAAACATGAATAAACAAGCCCCCTGAGCACATTTGTACTCAGAGGGCTTAAACATTTCGCTCTATCTATAAAAGAAGGACCAGCTCAGGCGGATTTGCAATCCGACTGCACTTAATATTTGGATTTGCAATCCAAAATTTTCTCGCATTCTTGGACGAGCCAAGCGTCACCCTTCGGGATGCCGAGCGACAAATGCTTATATTCAATGCGGCCGGATTTCAAATTCGCCCGAGCGGAGAATGGCGCAAGATGCATCGAGCATCCTGCGCCAATTTCATTTCTTCATTTTTTCATTTCTTCATTCTTAATCAAAGCGCCCACGGCGCTTTGATTAACCTTCGTCGCCGCCACCGCTGTTGTCACCACCGGTGCCAGGGTCAGAAGGAGTGTCAGTTCCCGGAGTGTCGGTTCCCGGGTCCGGTGTTGGTGTCGTGCCTCCAGTGCCTGGGTCAGAAGGAGTGACCGTGCCTGGAGTATCTGTACCCGGAGTGTCCGGTGTAGTAGGTGTGGTAGTTCCGCTGTTGCTGTTAATCTTGCCACCGCTGATGTAGTAGAGCTTTGCGCGGTCTTCGATGCTGAAGAGCACGTTGATGAGTTCTGTCAACTCTGCTGTAGGCTGCAATACGTTGAGGGCGTTCAGTATGTCGTATGCCTTGCGGATAGCCTCGTCGGTAGCCTTGCGGGCTGCGGCCAGTTCGCCCTTCACCTTCGCACTTTCGTTATCCACGCGCACGGTCACGAGGTTCAGCACCTTGTTGGCTTGTGTAACGGCCTTCTGCACCCACTCATCGATGCCCAGTTCGGCAAGGGTGTACTCTGTTGCTGTCTGCCACTGCTGAGCCATGTTTATTACATTGCGTGCCTCGGCCTCAAAGCCAGCACTCGTTGAAAAATTGAAGTCTCTGAACACCTGTCGTGCCAGCTGTGCCTTGCGGTAGAGAGGCTCCGTCTCAGGCAGGTTGAGCAAGCCGTTGAGGATGCCCAGTATCGTTGACATATACTTATCCTCCAGCCCATCTTCTTTCTTCAAATCGTCAGAGGCGAAGTCCTTGCCCGAGAAGCGCTTGAAGGCAGCATCCTCAGCCTGACGCGCTGCCAGCACCTGCTGTATAGCGATTGTCAGAGGCGAATTGTCTGTTGTAAATCCTGTCAGTCTGTCACAGCATTGTTGTGTTACACCATCGTGGTTGGCGTTCGACAGACGCGCAAAAAAACTTGTTGTTAGAATTCTGTTTGCCATAATCTTAGAATTTTGGTTAATTGATAAAAAAAAATTATACGCTGAGAGCTCAGAGGCTCTTTTGTAACCTTGCAGAAGCACCGCTGAGGTCTCAGAGGCAACTTTGTAACCTTGCAGAAGCACCGCTGATGTCTCAGAGGCACCTTTGTAACCTTGCAGAAGCTTCGCTGAGATCTCAGAGGCACCTTTGTAACCTTGCAGAAGCTTCGCTGAGGTCTTAGAGGCACCTTTGTAACCTTGCAGAAGCTTCGCTGAGGTCTCAGAGGCAACTTTGTAACCAGTCAGTAGCATCGCCGAGGTCTCAGAGGCAACTTTGTAACCTTGCAGAAGCACCGCTGATGTCTCAGAGGCAACTTTGTAACCTCGCAGTAGCTCCGCTGAGGGCTCAGAGGCCAATTCCGCCCCTCCCACTTGGGGAGGGTTGGGGAGGGGCCTATTCGTCCGGGAACTTGCCGTTGAGCACCTTGTTCACGATAAACATCGCGTCAGGTCGTCCCGACCCTCGGAGAGGTTCTTACTCTTCAAGCACCGTCCATTTGATAGGGATGCCGCCCTCACCGCTTGGCCAAGAAGAACCAGAAGCTTTGACGAAAGTTCCTGTGGATGATACGCTTAGAAGCCATCCATAACAGTTTTCTGATATATTATATTTTGCAAAACATTTTATATATGTAAGATTTTCACACTCCCAGAACATATATCTATAACAGTCTTTTTTCAGCGTGGTTGCAAGAAGATTCGGAGCAGCGGCTAGACTAGTACATCCTTCGAACATAGATTTATAACAGTAATCAGTCAATGTGGTTGCAGGAAGTGCAGGGGCAGATGCCAAATTTGTACAACCTTTAAACATACCAGAATAGCATGATTCTGCCAACGTCGTTGCAGGAAGTGCAGGGGCAGATGTCAAATTTGTACAACCATTAAACATACCAGAATAACATCCTTTACCCAATGTCGTTGCAGGTAATGTTGGGGCAGACGTTAACTTTGTACAACCATTAAACATACCAAGATAGCAATATAGTTTCATTATGGTAGCGGGGAGTTGGGGAGGAGTAGTAAGATTTGAACAACCTTCAAACATACTTTCGTAGCAATATTGTCCAAGCGTTGTTGCAGGAAGAGCAGGAGCGGAAGCCAGACTAGTACAGTTAATAAACATGCCATGATAACACCCATATTCAAGCGATGTTGCAGGAAGAGCTGGGGCTGCAGTTAGGTTCTTGCAGCCACGAAACATCAGATAATAGCATCTTGTGGTCAGCGTAGTTGCCGGCAATTCTGAGGCTGCAGTCAGTCCCAGACATCCATCAAACATCATAGCATAGCAATATTCTGACAGTGTTGTGGCTGGAAGCGAAGGAGACGATGTTAGATTTGTACAATTATGAAACATACTTGTATAGCATCTCTTAGAAAGTGTTGTGGCTGGAAGAAGCAAAGAGTTAGAAGGATGATTCTTAAGATGAATATTTTCCTCAAATAAGCGAGCAAAGGTATAAGGAACTGTCAGCGTTGTTGCAGTAGCATAGTTCTTACCATTTACAAGACTCATAATGTTGCCATAAACATAAAAGTCGACATCGCCGCTAATGTGACTGTTCTTGCTTTCTCTAGTACTATATTCATCGCTAGTTGCATATGCTGCATTGTCACCGAAGAAACGAACTTTTTGTCCAGCTGTGACATTTATCGTTTTGGTGCTATTGGCTGGAATTGTCTGTATTGCTCCTCCTCCAATCCTGTATGTTACACTGCCTGAAGCTCTGTTTCTGAATGTAAACGATCCACCAGCAATGGCCTCCAAGGTTAGGGGGGTGGACTGTATGTCAGGATATGTGGGCTCAGGTCCTTCTTCTGGCGATGGCTGTATATTTGCCTTGTCTATTACGGCTCGTATTCCCAAACCATAGTAACGACTATTTTCTGTTGGCCCATAGATATTTCCTGTTGCATTGAATCCATAGGCACTTGCGTACGTATCAAATGGTTTAAAAGTTGACGTCCCATAATCTTTATACATATAAATGGATGATGTCCAATAGTAAGCTCCACTCTCATATAGTTTAATCTCATAGTCCTTACGATAGCCTGATGCAGGTAAGAATACGCTATTGCCGTTGATCTTGCTGGTAAGTCTTATACCGTTGATGCCATTAACGGTAGTACGTTCCTGTGTTGTATTGTCAAGAAGTTCTTTAAACTCTTCACTTGTTGGCATGCGCCAGTCTCCTCCCCAAATTGCTCTGGCCGCATCGTCCGATAATTCGAGTACAGTTTTGTTATCTACCGTTCCGTTCTGTGTACTGGAACAATACTTTTTCAAGGATGTATCTGTTCCCCATTTGTATCTGTACCAGTTGAAGAAATGGCCATCGTTTGTATCGCTACCGTAGCCTGTAGTCTCGCCCCATGCGAAGTATTGACCATACCCCTCCTCTGTGGTTGCACCGACATTCATATTTGCCCACAATATTCCGCTGGGCAGCCCGAGGTCTATAGCTTGTGTACCAGTAGGTGTTATGCCAGAGTCATATCCTGAGTCTCCTGAGCCACTGGAACCTCCATTGTTTGCCGGAGTTGGCGGCACAGGGCCATCATCATCACCACCGCCGCAGGAAGTGAGAGCCATACACATTGACGCCACAAATAATGGCAACATAAAAAATCTAATTTTTTTCATTATATGATTTTTTTATTAATCTGTTTTTATAAGTTTTTCGATGGTATTTCGTAACGATTACCATTAATCTCTACGAAATATTGATAATGTGAATAATCTACAATTAAATCCATATTCTTAATTAAATTTGAAAAAAGCGTTTGTTCACTGCCAGTTAGCTCTACTCCAGAATTTATTTTTTCTTTAAGAGCTACATAAGATTTCAAATAATTATAAGCATAAGGGTTCAAATCATATAAATTATCTACATGTAAATTATTGTTGTCAGTAAAAGAGGCTTCTTTTGATACATTATTTAAATTATATTTTTTTGGAATAGTTGTTTCTATTTTTACTATGTATTTAATAGTTTTGTTAGGATACTTTTGTGCTAAATTAGAGGTAATGTCCAACTGTAACTGATATTTGTCTATTTGTTTAGTTGTAGCAAGAACCCCATTATTTACAGTTGCTGCATAGCCTTTACTATCTTTGTACTCCTGAAGGTATGCATGGTCTGTTGAGGTCAGCTCTCTTGCAGAAAACTTGTCTTGGCCCTCCATCATATAGGTGTCATGGTATTCAAATACAAAATTGCTGTTACCACTAAGACGGATTTTATTACCATCAATAGTATATGTAAAATCTGTTACTTCCTCACGTTTGCTTGTACCATATTTGCTGTCGCGGTCCACTATATTATTAATAATAATACCTTCATGGTCGCTTGTGAAATAGACAGTCCATGACTGGGTAAACGTAGATCCTCCATAAGAATGCACATCATAATCTGTAGATGAACCAGTCCATTTATGATTCATTAGGTTTTTGACAATATCAGATCTTTGGTTGCCATCATCACCTCCACTGCAAGAAGCGAAACCTACACATAACACTGCCACGAATAAAATTGACAGTAAACTAAAAAGATTCTTTTTCATAATTGTAATTGTTTATTGTTAGTAATAAATATTAATCTTTGGAAAACAGCACGCAAAAAGGCACGCTACAGTCCTTTCTGTCGGACTGTAACGTGCCTAGCATTGCCGCGCCGTGTGGCGCATATATTAAGTTGTCTTAAACCCGTCTGGGGGGGGGGTAGAAATTGAATTATATTGTAACATTTTTAATATATCATTTAGGATTCCGTGTGCAAAGGTACGATTAAGTGAGCAAAATACCAAACAAAATGAAAACTTTTTCCGCCCGGACACAAAAAAATCCGGAAGAACACCTTCCGGACTTTTATTCTTTAACCGTTAACCTTTAACCTTTAACCGTTATACGCCCCTCGCCCTTTAAGGGAGAGGCTGGGAGAGGGTCCGCCGTTATACCCCTTTATACTTCTCCGCCTGTTCTGCTATCAGGGCGGTGTCTTCGAAGTAGTTTATCTTCATTGCTGCCTTTACTTCCTCAAGGGTCTTCTGACCTCTTTCGCGGGCTGCCTCTGTTCCCTTGCGGAGTATCTCATACACCTCAGGGATGTGCTGCTCCCAATAGTGACGGCGTTCGCGAATCGGCTCTAAGCGGGCATTGAGAACGTTGAGCAGGAACTTCTTACATGTGCCGTCGCCGAGGCCACCTTTTGTATAATGTGCCTTCAGCTCGTCGAGGTTCTTGTATTCCGGCAGGAACTGTGCAAAGTCGTCATCAACACAGAAGGCATCAAGATATGTGAAGACTGTATTGCCCTCCAAGTGGCCCGGGTCTTCTATCTTCAGGTGCAGAGGGTCGGTAAACATAGAGTTCACCTTCTTCTTCAGCTCCTTCGCTGTGTCGGAGAGGTATATGCAGTTGCCGAGCGACTTACTCATCTTTGCCTTGCCGTCAGTGCCGGGCAACCTGAGACATGCTGCATTGTCGGGCAGCAGTATCTTTGGCTCTATCAGCGTCTCGCCGTATGTATGGTTGAAACGGCGGACGATTTCGTTGGTCAGCTCCAGCATTGGCTTCTGGTCTTCACCTACAGGCACCGTCGTAGCCTTGAAGAGAGTGATGTCTGCTGCCTGTGAGATAGGGTAGCAGAAGAAACCTGTCGGAGTGCCGCCTTCGAAGTTACGCATCTCCAATTCTGTCTTGACAGTGGGATTGCGTTGCAGACGCTGCACTGTAACGAGGTTCATGAAGTAGAACGACAACTCTGTGAGTTCGGGCACGGCACTCTGGATGAAGATGTTTGTCTTCTCAGGGTCGAGGCCGGCAGAGAGGTAGTCGAGAGCTACTTCGATGATATTCTGACGCACCTTCTCGGGATTGTCGAAATTGTCGGTCAATGCCTGGGCATCGGCTATCATAACGAATATCTTGTCGTACTCGCCGGAGTTCTGCAACTCCACACGACGGCGCAGTGAACCAACATAATGACCTATGTGTAACTTGCCGGTAGGTCTGTCACCGGTCAGTATTACTTTTTCCATCAATGATAATTATGAATTTTGAATTATGAATTTTGAATTATCTTCCAGACGCGTGCTCCATAAGCCGGCACAGTCATCTTTACGCCTGTGTCAGCCTTTAACGTGAGTTGTTTCTTCTCGTCTGTCAGCAGGTCTTTGGCTTCGTATTTCTTCTCAGGAATATCGAACCACTCGAAGGCATGCTTCGGAATGTTTACGCTGATGCTATCCTTCTTGTCGTTGAAGTTGCATACCACGAGCAACATCTCATCGTCCTTCTTGCGAAGGAAGGCAAAATGCTTCTCCGGGTTAAAGCTCTCGCTGGCAGGATTCACATACATCAGGTCGTATGTGTCACCATCCACAGCCTTCTCCGTACGAGCTATCTGCATCACCTTCTCGTGAATGTCGTATATCTGCTGCTCGTTCTTCTTCAACTTGCTACTTGCTGCTCTGCACAGAGTGTCGATGCTCCAGTAGTCGAAGATTGTTGTGCGGCCGTCACATCCTGAGAAACCTTCCTTGTCCATACCGCGCTCGCCATATTCCTCGGCAGCATAGAGCATGAAAGGATTGCTCCTCATCAGTATGCTTGCCACGAGTCCCGGAATACCCTTCTTTGCATCACCGGCAAAGAAGTCGGAGGCAACGCGTTGCTCATCATGGTTCTCAAGGAAGTAGAGCATGTGGTCCTTAATATCATCCGTCTGCTGCCATGCACCGGTTATTGTCGTAGCAGGAGCCTGACCGCAAATGACAGCACGCATGGTGTCATACATGCCGACCTTATCATACAGGTAATCGAAACCGGAAGATATGTAGTTGCGGTATTCAGATGGGTTATATACCTCGCCAATGAATTTGATATCAGGGTAGGCGGCCTTCACCTTGTCGGTAGCCCATGCCCAGAAGGCTGCCGGTACCATCTCGGCCATGTCGCAACGGAAGGCGTCAACACCTTTCTTTGCCCAGAAGAGTAGAATGTCGGTCATCTTCTTCCATGTATCAGGAATAGGGTCGAAGTGACCAAAGCCTGTCCAGTAATCCTTTCCGTAGTTCAGCTTCACCGTCTCATACCAGTCGTTTATCCCGGGATGATTGTCGAAATGGTCGTTGCCAGTAGATTTAGCGGGCTCTTCCACATAATCCTGAATATCAAAGTATGGCTCCAACTTGCAGCCGGGGCAGTAGTAGAAGTTGTTCTGTGGATTGAAACCGTCGTTGGTATTGTCATCGGCACCGAGGTCGATGACACCCTTTGGCTTCGCTATTGACTCATACTGACGGGCAACGTGATTCGGCACGAAATCAATGATAACCTTCAAACCAGCCTTATGAGTGCGGCGTATGAGGGCCTCGAATTCTTTCATGCGTTTATCGACGTTTGTCGCAAGGTCCGGGTCAACATCATAGTAGTCACAGATGGCGTATGGTGAACCAGCCTTTCCCTTTACAACGGCAGGATGCTGCTTTGGAATGCCATAGGCGGAATAATCCGTCTGGGTGGCATGACGTATAACACCGGTAAACCAGACATGGGAGATACCCATATCCTTGATGTGCTTCAGCGTTGACTCGTTGAAGTCATCAAACTTACCGGAGCCATTGTCCTCTATCGTTCCCCATTCCTTTCTGGTAGTATTTCTGTTACCGTAAAGGCGGGTGAACACCTGATAAATGATTATCTTATTATTGGGCATTGAAAATTGAACATTGAACATTGAACATTCATCTCTCACCTCTTACCTCTTACTTCTTACCTCTCACCTCTCACCTCTTACTTCTGTTTACGCAATGCCAGAAATTGTGATACCCTCGATGCCTTTAGCAATCTTCAGTATCATTCCCTGAAGAGCCTTGCCAGGACCACACTCAACGAAGTCAGTTGCTCCATCTTTCAGCATCTGCTGTACCTCGTATGTCCACTTCACAGGAGCTGTCAGCTGAGCGATGAGGTTCTGCTTTATCTCTTCTGCATCAGTATGTGCCTTAGCATCAACATTCTGATAAACAGGAATGCGTGGTGTAGAGAATGTAGTAGCCTCTATTGCTGCCTGCAGTTCGTCCTTTGCCGGTTGCATGAGAGGAGAGTGGAAAGCACCACCCACTGGTAATGGCAGAGCGCGCTTTGCACCAGCTGCTGTCATAGCCTCACATGCTGCTGCGATAGCCTCCTTATTACCGGAGATAACCAGCTGGCCTGGGTTGTTGTAGTTAGCAGGAACAACGATGTTGTCTGGCTTGCTGATAGAAGCACAGATGTCTTCTATTGTCTTGTCATCGAGACCGATGATAGCAGCCATTGTAGAAGGAGCAGCCTCACATGCCTTCTGCATAGCCTGAGCACGCTGAGAAACGAGTTTCAGACCATCTTCAAAGGTCAGTGCACCGGCAGCAACCAATGCAGAGAACTCTCCCAAAGAATGACCGCCAACCATCTCAGCATCAAAAGCATCGCCAAGACAGATGGCAGAGATAACAGAATGCAGGAAGACAGCAGGCTGTGTAACCTTTGTCTGCTTCAGTTCTTCTGCTGTTCCTTCGAACATGATTTTTGTGATTTCAAAACCAAGAATCTCATTGGCTTTGTCAAACAGTTCTTTTGCCTTAGGATTACTCTCGTATAGGTCTTTGCCCATACCTGGGAATTGGGCTCCCTGACCAGGAAATACAAATGCTTTCATTTTTATATTCGTTTTTAATGGTTATAAAATTTTGCGTGCAAAGTTATAAAAAAAATCTCAAACAACCTAATAATATGGTATTTATTTCCTTATGCCAACGCTTTTAGGAAGGCTTTTAGTTTGTCAACATCTTTCATGCCGGGTGTTTTTTCAAACCTCGAATTAAGGTCTATGCCCACACACATGGGATGCTTGAAAGACTTTACGGCTTCAGCATCATCAGGCCCGATGCCTCCGGAGAGCAGGAAAGGGATGTTTCCGTCATACATGTTTATCAATGACCAGTCGAAATGCTTGCCTGTTCCCCCGACTGTTTGTGTGCTCTTGGTGTCAAAGAGAAACATATCAACATGCCCTTCGTAGGTTTTCCATTTAAGAACATCGGATTTCTCGTTGATGCTCAGCGCCTTGATGATTTTTACATCAGGGAGAATGTCCGGCACCAAAGTCTTCCTCAGATTATCAATGTATATGGGTGATTCGTTACCATGCAACTGAATGTAGTCAAGCTTGTAATTGTATGCATGTGTAACGACATTCTGTGGCATCTCGTCAACAAAGACACCAACATACGAGGCATCGGGATTGCTGATATCTTTTATAACTGGATTTTTGAGATCTGGTATGATGCCGGCATTTGTGCTGATGCTCTGCACATAGCGTGGACTCTTGGGCCAGAAGATGAGGCCTATCATATTAACTCCCAAAGCTATTACCTGTTGTATATTCTCGGCATCTCTCATGCCGCATACTTTTATTTTCATGAAATCAATTATGAATTAGAATGGATATCCGATTGCAAAGTTCAGCACTTGTGAGCTACTGAATTTTCCTTTGAAGAAACCCTTTTGATATGGGGTGTGAATAGCATAACCCCAATCTAAACGTATAACAAAGAAGTCGAGGTCATATCTTATGCCGACTCCAATATCTGTTGCCACATCGAACTTTGCGGGGTCACCAAGTCCTTCTTTTTTGTAGTATTCACGGCTGCTGTGTCTCAGGCTCCATACGTTGCCGGCATCCAAGAAGAGAGCTCCATACAAACTTCCGAAAAGATGTGGACGATATTCCAGATTCAGTACAGCTTTGCAGTCACCATTGTGGTTGAGGTATGCTAATGTTCTGTCATCATAGTGTACTTCACCTGGACCGATATTTCTCATTGTGAAACCGCGCAAGTCATTAGCGCCACCGATATAGAACAGTTCAGAGAATGGTGCTACGCTGTTATTGCCATATGCTGTCATAATGCCTCCATAGAAGTGCATCACAAAACTGGTATGGCTGTCAATGCCGCCAATGGTCCATGTCTTCTTGATATCGGCTTCGAACTTCAGGAATTGTGAGAATGGAGTGCCGAAGAGTTTCTTGCCTTTCTCGTTAAGTTTCTTTCCACCGATGAGTGCTCCCAAATCGCATAGGTTACCCGCTTCGCTTATTGTTCCTTGGAAATATATCGGATTACGGAACTCCACAGGAGAATTGTACGTATAGGTATAGCGTATCTTTGGTGTCATCTCGTCATTCAATGCTACGATGGCAGTTGGTGATTTTTTTACCTTCTCCATATAGTCATCTGTAATATCCGTTGTTCGTCCGTAAGTCAGTATCAGTGGTGACAAACGATGTACACTGGTGGCTGTTGGTTGGAATAGGTACGAGAATTCTGCGGAAAGAATATTCCTTCTGAAGAATCCTGCCCTGCGTATTGTCTCTCCAGAAACAGAAATGATTGTTGCAGGAGTGGTGTACCATCTGCGTCTGAATCTCCTGTTGCTGTTTTCTTGGGCGCTTTTTGATTTCGTTAGGAAGTTTGGCCAAAGCAGTCGTGGGAAGGTTAATTCTGTAGAGAGGTCGAAGTTATAACTGTTTCCCATGTGTTGTCCTCCACCCACTTGGAATTCGTAGTTTGCTCCTGCAGAGATGGTCAGTGATTCACCTCCTCTGAAAGCATTACGTTTCGTGACACCTACTCTCACACCAGGTCCTACGCGCCCTGATGTCTTTCCGATGCCGTTTGCCTCAAAGGTAAAGTCATATGGCTTATCGAGAACAGTTGTCACATACATATCGAGCACTCCTGCTCCTGCCCGGGTGTCGAGAGAGTCGTTGCCTCGTCTGACGCCTATAGAATCAGCAATAGTATGCAGAGTGCCGTCTGGATTCTTCCTTTTCCTGAAAGATATATCGATGCTTGAGAATATACCCTTCGACGCTAAGGCGTTGATACTCTCGTCATAGGCATCCTGTGAGAAGAGCATACCAGGTCTCAACTTCGTATCAGCAAGAATAATTCTTGGTCGGATAGGGGACTTTGGTCTGATACTGTCTTCTTTATGCTTACGTGCATATTTTATGGTCAGGAAACGAGTGGAAACAGAGTCTGTTATCTGTTCTCTCATCTCACGTTTTATTGTCACATTGGTCGTTCCGATAACCCATTTCTTCAAAGCATCCTCGGGTAGGGAGTCAGCGAGATGAACCTGCAGATGTACCTTGCCTGGTGTCGCTACAGTGTCAGCCAGATATGAGGTGTATGATGGCTTGTAGTCATAGTATCCGTGGTTTCTCAGCAGGCGGTATATTCTCGTTCTCTCGTTGTCGAGGCCTACAACCGAGAAGGGGGCTCCGCTATGAAGGCTTGAGAGGTTCTTGTTCCTCTTGGTTGGAGAGAAGGAGTCTCCATAAATTATTCTGTTATAGATATCCGTTGGATAGTTGGAGTAGCTGATGGTATCCAGAGTATAAAGATGTCCGAAGTTTACATGATACTTAATCTTCTGTTGCTTTGCCATCCCCGATGAATCTCTCTTGCCGTGATCTGTTGTCTCGTAGGTGATATTGCCAGAGAAATAACCGTTATTCTGCAATACACTTTCTGCCACAGAAGCGCGTAGAGTAGGATTGACATTACTCATGAGGACAGGAGCCTTTCCGAAAGAACTGGTGAGCCATTTAGCAAATTTGCTGTCCTTGTTGTGCCATGAGTTATATATCCACAGACCATAAGGGAAGATAGTACGATAATAGCTGCTGCCAAATAGCGCACCATTCGGCTTTGTGGCAAGTGCTGCCTCCACTTCCGCTTTTGTGTCTACAAAGTGACTGTTATGTCCTTGCGGCTCTCCTTTCCAGTCTATCTTCTCCAAACCGATATATAGCTGCTCTCCCTCTTCGAGATGTGAAGTAGTAGAGCATGCGGCAAGGATCAGCAGACAGATGGGGATATATATGTATGAAAGAATATACTGTCTCATGTATGCTTTATTGTTGTGGACGTTGTGAACGTTGTGGAAGACGTTGCGGTTCTACTGCTTTGGGAGAATAAAAGAGGTCCTTCAGCTTCTGCAGTTTTCTCTTATACATATAACCTGCTCCATATTGTCTGACATATCCTTCGAGGAAGTCATAGACATTATCCTTGAAGAATAGTCGCATATATTGGTTAGATGTCTCTGAGAGTCTGTATTGCACATCGACATTGTCAAAGAAGGACCTGTTCTGTCCTGATACATCGTTACCAGTAGAAATCTTTCCTCCGACAGAGATGTTCAGCCTATTGTTCCAGAAGCGTTTCGCAAATTTGAATGTATAGTCGGTATGCATAGTACCATCATCGCTTGTGGTCTTGTCCATTCCCATTTGGAAGTCCATCGTCTTGAGAGCATTACCAGCAATATTGTTTATTTCTGATTGCAGGAAGCTGTTCAGGGCAGAACTCATAGAGAATGATGATGTGTTGCTGTCAGAGAGATACATACCGGTGGTAAGCATCGTTACTGCCACCTTTCCTCGGGCTTCTGTTGACATCATTGCCAACTCACTGGCTACTGTCTGATCTTCCGGTGCTTCGATGATGAATTCAAGTCCCATGTCTTTCAGCGACTTGGTTATTACGACACCACAGTTGAATGTTACCATTTTGTTTGCTCCATTATCAGATACAGAAGCTCTTACACGTTCTGTTGCTGTGATGTTCATGCGAGGATTGAGGAGGTCGCCTGTAAACTCCAGCCAAGAGCCGCTGGCAATGGTGAAAGTCTTGAGTGGAATGACAGGAAGAGAATATTTCATCTCACCTTCATTGATGGTGTATCTGCCAGTGATGGTGATTTCTCCTGAGTCATATTTCATCTTCAGGTTACCACCTCCCACAAGGTCGAGGTAGTTGGAGTGGTCGGCATTAATCCAACACTTCACGTGAGCTCCGTCAATGACATTGACAGTGAAGTTCATCAGCATACCATCGACAGCAGGTTTTACTGTGGTGACAGTTGTGGTATCGCTGAGATTGGTGAAGGTAACGAGTTCCTTCAGGCGATTATCCGTTGTAATAGGAGAGTCTCTCAGTATGTAGTTAAGGTCTGTCGTCGGAAGCACATCCAATCGCCCCACTACTCTCAACTTTGACAATTCTCCTCGCATGCCGCAATAGAAGTTTACGAAGGCTTTGCCGTAGGCTTCTGACTTCGGCGTCTCCTTGGCATCAATGAGCAGGAAGTTTTCTGCCTTCATCCTCAGGTTTACTGTGATGTGGTCGAGGTCGGCAAAATCAACTTCACCACTTGCTATGAGAGGACTATCGTTAGAGGCATAAACCTGGAAGTTCTCTAACAACAGTTTTGAATTCTGTACTCTCACAGGGTCGTCATCAAAACGCATCTTCACACCATATGGTATGCTAATGAGGCTGGCATTCTCAAGGAACAGTTCACCATTTACCATCGGCTTGCTTGTGGTGCCCTGCACATCGAGAGAACCATCGGCGGTTCCTTCCAATCCTATTATCTGGTCTTCTATGAAACCATTGATGAGATTGAGAGGACATTTCTTTAGGTCGGCAGTCAGCGAGAGACTTTCTGTTGTGTTGTTATAGCGTCCTATGATTGTTGCTATCTCTCTGTCGTCCAGCGATACAGTTCCGTCAACATAGTGTTGGTTACCTTCTTCTTCCGGCATATATACAAACTGTGTGCTGAGGTTGCCGATAGGAGATTTCTCATACACCATATTCTCGACACTCATATCTGTTGATACAGTCATCTCCGTCATGCTATTCATCACGATATGGAAGTCTCCGTCCAACATACCGCTAACCTTCGGAGCGTATGGTATTCCGTTGGTCAGCTTTTGGAGATTTATGCGAGTCAGCGACAGCGTCAAATCCTGCCATGCTTCATGTGAACCGGATATCAGTTCTAATCCCATACCATCATCCGACCTCATCTTTACATTGGCTGTAACAGCATTCTTCTTTCCAAGTGTGATGTGGTTGTCTTTGTTGAGTTGGAACTTCGCATATCCTATCACCGGCTCATCAGGGGTAAGACGAATCCTCAATCTCCTGTTGTCGCCTTGGTTTTCGTCTTTCGTCTTTCGTCCTTCGTCTTTCGTCCTTAGACTGTCAACGTCCTCGTTGACCACCATCGCTTCCAATCCAAGTTTCAGTGCCAGCTCGTTGTTGTTGTCAAAGATGTTGGTGTTCAGGGTCAGTCCTTGCTCCAATAATTCTCCGTCGGCGAGTGCTGCAAAGACGATGTCATTTGGTTCGTAGTTCTGTACCCTCAGGGCATAGGTCATCTTCATCGGTGTGATGATGTTGCCCAAAGAGTCAAGTATATGGTTGGTACTGTTAATCTTCAGTCCTATGGTGTCGAGCTGATATCCCGCTGTCTGCAGCTTGTGCATTCGCAGTTCACCATTGATGCCGTTCTCCCTCGAGACATGGAATCGTGCCAATACGCGGTCGAAGTTTATGTCGTAATATTTCGCAAAACGTGAGATAGGATTCTCCTTGCCGCATCTGAGGTAGAAGTTCAGCTTTGGCAATGCATCCCTTATCTCTGCCTGGTCGAAGGTATAGTTGTTCATCTGTTTGTTCAATATCTTCGACAGTTCGTTGGCTTGTCTCATGAGCCATTCGTAACCGCCTCGCATTGTGACGAGTGATTCGAAGTCACCACAATGAATGTCAGCCCTTGTGGTATCTCGTCGTGTCAGCAATCCCAGTACAATGTCGTCAGGATGGAATGTCTGTACGGAGTCTGTTATGGTGATGTCGCTGATGATGCCGTTAAGCTTTATGTCGTCATAGACATCGGTGCTTCGTGGCAGGCCTGGAATATTTGGCAGTTTTATGCCGCTCTGGCGCACTTCAAAGTCATAATGTCCACAGAGTCCTATCTTCAATGGTACGTCCACCAGATGCATCTGATAGAGGTCTATGTTCCTCATGTCTGTGAACATTGTCGCCTTAATGCCTGTCGGCTTCATATTGTCCATCAGGGCATCAAGAAGTATCTCTCCCTCCAACGCTTTGCTTTGAGGGTTGAGGGTAGCCTTTATGACGCGGGTGTCGGCATGCACCTTTCCTGATAGTGTCAGGTCCCCGAGACCATATTGCTGCAGGTCTGGCATTCCCAACTTGCGCAGGTCGCTGCTGTTCATCCTGAAGCTGTTCATACCGGCATCAACGTTATATGCCATCGTCTTGTAGTTGAAGGTGCCGCTGGAATTCAACTTACCGCCGTCGTCGGTTCTTATGTCGGCAATATAGTCTATGTTAGCACCGCTGATGGTGGCATCGATGTCACCCTGTGCCCTGAGATATCTGTATGTCTTTACCTTCGCCTTTGCCTTTGCCCTGAACATCGGGCTGTCATAGTTCATTGGGTACGACAGGTCGAACGGTCTTATGTCCACAGAGGCGAGGGTAGGGATGTCGGCCTTGACAAATGGGATGTGCAGATTCCGCATGTTGCCGTGCACTTCTGTCGAGATAGTCATTGGCATCGTGGGCAGATATTGACGCAATGGTGCTGCATCCGTCAGTTTCAGTCCCTCCACAATCTTCAGCACATCGCTGCGTCCTATGCTGGCATCCAGTCGTGCGTCAATAGGTCCTGTGCTACCTTCGTCAAAAGCATTGAGGGCCATATTCAGGTGGGTGGAAATTCTGCTGGCAGAGGTTTGTAATGAACCATCCACAACAACCCTCGTAGTATCCATATCCACCTTCGCCGATAACGTCGAGGTCAAACCTGAAACCTCCTCACCTAAGAACACCGTTTCCGTGCATTCTTTTATGTTAGCCGAGAACAGCGGTTTGCTGTTTGCAAGGGCGAATGAGAGGTCTTCTATGTTTGCTTTCAGATTCTCTACGCGGTAGGTATCGTAAATTGCCGCTCTGATGCCGGCACCGATGCCTTTGATACCCAGCTGCATATTCACCGTTGTGTCGCGAGGGTCAGCGTTCTCCTGCATTGCGAAGTCGATGCCGCTGGCATTCAGCGATAGGGTATCCACCTTTGCGCCGTAGCCGTTAAAACGTTTTACGCCGCCATTGAAAGTGCCGACGCTATAGTGTTGTTTCCCGAGGTCGAAGACGCCATCCTCTGCTTTTGCCATAACGCCTCTTACGACGACAGGAATGCTATCCCCCTTCATCATCATCCAAAGGTTTACGTTTGTGATGTTCGCCTTCCCGAGGTTTATGGTATAAGGCAGTTCTGTCTTCGAAGTGTCCTCTGGTGCTTCGTAGTTGAGGTCCAGGTTTACGTTGGCGCTGTCTGCCTCAAGTGTTGTGATGTCGATATTGTTGTCTAATAGGGCCAGCGGCTGCCATCCTACTATAGCGCGTCCCAGGTAGATGTCAAACTGCGGGCTGTCGGGTAGGGTGTCGCAAGGTACGAGCCACTGAGCACTCCTCACCTTACATTGCGTCACCTCCAAGTCCAGAGGCCATACTATATGGATGGTGCCGATAGATATCTGCATGCCGGTCTTTTCGGAGGCAATCTTGCTGCCATAGTCAACGGCCCAGTTCTGTACAGCCGGTATATATAGCGCTATTGCCAACAGCACTACCAGCACTATCGGAGTCAGTATAACCCCGAGCAGGACTTTTAGTATGACAGATATCTTTTTCAATTTTGAATTATGAATTATATACAGCGCTTGCAAAGATATTTAAAAAAAACGAAACAACAAAATAAATAACAAGATTATTTCTTTTATATGGCTTTTTAACACAAAACTCTAAACCATAAACCCTAAACTCTAAACTATTTTTATATCTTTGCCTGCAAAATGCGACGTTTACGTTTATTATATCTGTTTCTGCCATCAGCAATCTTCTTGCTGATGATGGGTTGTTCTCCTCTGAAAGGTTTGAAGGATGACGAACTGATACTGAAACGCAACGTGGTGCGTTCCGTAGATGACAGCGTCAACGTGAGCGGATATATCGATTACATACAGCAAAAACCGCAAGGCAGCATGTTCTCTCGCAAACGTACCATTCTCGATACTGCTCTTGTGACGGTGAGTATGCGTAATCTGCAGCAGATGATGGAGAATAAGGGCTACCTCAATGCCGATGTCGATACAGCGATGTATATCCGTGACCGCAGGGCTACGGTGGCCTATGTCATATCGCCCCACCATCAGTATAAGGTGCGTAATGCGTGGTATGATGTGGCAGACCCCCATATCGATTCCCTCTTGCGTGCCGGTGGATTTTATAAGGGTGACCTGTCGCGCGGTAATGCCTTTTCTGCTGACAGGCTGAAAGAAGAGCAGCTGAAGTTTACGTCCTATCTCACCAATCACGGCTACCGTAATTTCAACAAGCAGATGCTGACATTCGATGTCGATACCTCACGCCAGTATCATCTTGCCGATGTGGCGTTATATATCGGTCTCTATCGTCCTAATTCGCAGTCAGCCTCCTATCTCCATCCGCGATATTACATAAATAAAGTTACTTACAACGGGGCTGATTTCCTTCGTGAAAATACGTTGCATACCAATACTATTTTCCAACCTGGTGAGCTGTATAGCGACAAGAAGGTTCAGGATACCTACAACCGCTTTGCGCGTCTTCAGGCGGTACGTTCTACCAATATCACATTTACGGAACCTGTTAATGCCGACTCTCTGCTGAGCGACAGCGCGTCGGCCCTCATACCGCTCGATGTACAGGTAAACCTCACCAAGCGTAAGCCCCATTCCATTCAGGTACAGCCCGAGGGCACCAATACCTCCGGCGACTTCGGAGCGGCCTTGTCTGTGACCTACGAAAACCGTAACATCTTCCACGGGAGCGAGGTGTTCAGCCTTTCTACCCGAGCTGCCTTCGAAGCCATCCGTGGACTTGAGGGTTATGACACCAATAACTATTTTGAGTTTGGCATCGAGGGAAAATTTACCTTCCCTACCTTCATCGCTCCATGGGTATCTACCGACTACCAGCGGCGGCATAATGCCAAGACGGAGGTAGTGGTGAGCTACAACCGTCAGAACCGTCCTGAGTTCCACCGTCGTGTCTTCACCGGCGCATGGCGCTATAGGTGGCGCAATAGTGTGGGCAATGTGTCTTACCTGTATGACTTCCTCGACCTCAACTATGTGTCAATGCCGTGGATTTCCGACACCTTCAGGCGCGACTATCTCGATAACAATACAAACCGTAATGCCATCCTGAAATATAACTACGAAGACCTCTTCATCATGAAGACGGGTTTTGGCATCACCTATTCAGACAAGTATAATTCCCTTAAAGCCAATGTCGAGACTGCCGGCAACCTTCTCTATGGTTTGGCGAGCATCTTCAAATTCCCCAAGAACGACAACGGCGACTATAAGGCTTTCCGCATAGCCTTTGCGCAGTATGCCAAGTTCGACATCGATTATACACGCCTCATAGCGTTGAGTGAAGATTTTCGCGTGAATCCTGACAATCCTTCCGGTCCGCTGTCGTCGCTGTCTCTTGCCCTCCATGCCCGTGTTGGTGTTGCTGTGCCTTATGCCAACAGCGATATGCTGCCTTTCGAGAAACGCTATTTCTCTGGCGGTGCCAATAGCGTTCGCGGATGGAGCGTGCGCACGCTCGGTCCAGGTAGCTATTCCCGCAAAGACGGTCGCATTGACTTCATCAACCAGACGGGCGACATGAAGATAGACCTCAATGCCGAGTTGCGTGGCAATCTGTTTTGGAAGTTCCAAGGTGCCCTCTTTCTCGATGCTGGTAATGTGTGGACTCTTCGCGACTATGCCGACCAGCCAGGCGGTATTTTCAAGGTTACCAGCCTGTGGAAGGAGATGGCAGTAGCCTATGGCGTAGGCCTGAGGATGAACTTCAGCTATTTCGTCCTTCGTCTCGACCTCGGCATGAAAGCCGTCAATCCAAGCTATGAAAACAACAAGGAACACTTCCCCCTTGTTCATCCCCGCTTCAGCCGCGACTATGCCCTCCACTTCGCTGTCGGCATGCCGTTCTGATAATAATAAAATAGTTTACTGACCAAATATTAACCCTAAACAAAAAAAGACTATGACTAAGATTAAAAGTATTCTTTGGCTGATGGTCGCAGCGGTAGCTGGAGGCCTGGCAATGGTATCATGTACAAGTAGTAATGATAACCCGATACCACCAGTGATACCACCAAGAGACAATACTCCGGTGGATTACACTGTTATGTACTATTCTGCCGGTGGTGAAAATCTGGATTTGGATACAGAATATGATTTGTTGTATGCAGCACAGGCATTGCAGGCTTCCGACAAACAGATACGTTTCATAGTGCAGTATAAATATTCTACACAAGAAGGTTTGAATAAGCAATATACAGGAGGAATAGTTCCTTGTGGCGTTGCAGGTGGATTATATCGCTTTGAACTGCTGCCAAGTCAGATTCAACAAAACGGCGTATTAGGCTATTTCACTAATAATATGCTCTATGGCAATCAGCAGGAAAAGTCTAAGATATATCGTTCAGACAGTATCTCGTCGTTCATCAACTACTGTCAGCGCGTAGCTCCTGCAAAGAACTATATACTGATGTTCAGTGACCATGGTTCTGGATACGTAATATGGGATGATTATCCTAAGACTCGCAGTATTGTTTCTGACAAATTCAATGAGGAAGATGGCGATATTCCAGCTATCTCAATATGCGACATCCGTGACGGCATAAGGAATTCAAACATGAAGCATGTGAAGATGATAAACTTCGATGCCTGCAATATGAATAATATTGAGGTGTTAACAGAGCTGATGAATGAAACAGACTATATCATGGCATCATCATTTATAACAACCGGTGGTCACTACGGAGATTTATTAAACAACCTGAGAGGTGCTAACGATGATGCGACTTTTGAGAAAACCATGAGCAATTATCTTAACAGCACTACTCAGAATATATATAATAAGAAAAAGGAAGGTACTGCGAACCCTCCATGTTCTCCAGAAGAAAAAAAGCGTTGCGACTGGGTACTGACGAATATGACTAAGTTCAAAGCTGTCCCTGCTGCCGTTAAGGCATTTACAACCAAGCTTGTCGGCGAGGATGCAAGTAACTTTGGTGCTACAGGATTAGATGATGCTGCCACCAAATGTTATCATCCATCTGTTGCTTCATGTTCGTATGACATTGGACAATATGCTACTTTGCTGGCAAATGCAAATAATAACCTGAGTGCAGAGGCAAAAGCTCTGAGGGCAGCAATAGAGAATGCACAGGTTTGTCACTATTATACAGATAAAGTGATAGAGGATTTCAGTAGTATGGATTACAAGAAACTGACCTGTACTGTAAACCTCGGAGCAAAGCATCCTGATAATCCGACAGTAGCATGCCTGCGTTCTTATTCTCAAAATAATGAAGGAAAAGTTCCTTGTGTCGGCAGCGATGGTAACGTGTATTATTTTAAAGGTGCTGGTTTATGGGAAAACGGTTCGGCAAAAGATTTTGATAAAGATGCCAAATGGGACAATTCATACTATACAACCGCCTTTGACAAAGCAACAGAATGGTCAAAGTGGATGATGAAAAATACCTGTTTCCCAACAGGCAATCCACCATTTTTGGGTAAGTAAAATAATAACTAATATATAAAATACTGGTTATATGGAAAGAAAACATCTTAAAACTCATCTGAACCGCGTGGTACGACTCGTTCTCAATAAGTCGGTTCAAATCCTTCTTGTTCTCTTTGCGTTGTCACTAACGGCATCCGCACAGGAGGGTATCCACAAGTTGCTCTTGAAGCGTTCACTTAAAGGTGTTCTCCCCAAGTTAAATATCCCCGTTGTACCCGCAGAGCAGACAAACAAGGCTCGCGAAGTCGGGAGGCAACAGGTACAGTCCTTTCACGATCGCGTATGGTTTCCTGGTGAATGGGAAGAGGTGAAGGCCGTCGTTGTCACGGTATGGTATCAACATTGTGTTCTTGGACACGAGGACGACACCCGCTACGGTGCTATACCAATTGTTCCAGGCTATGCCAGTCTTATATATCAAGAAACGGAAGAAAGCCAGGTAGAAGACCTTGGCTTCGGTCCGTTTGTCAGTAAACTTGACCTTACATCAGTACGTAACAAGGTATTCCTGTCCATTATGGACGGCATCCAGAAAGGAGGTGCGGAAGCCTGGGTACGCATTGAGAAAGCTGAGGACGAGAACAAGATACGCAAGGCTATGAAAGATTTGAATATGACGACAGACCGCATGCGTTTCTTTGTTTCCGAAGGCAACGACTTCTGGTTCCGTGACTGCGGACCTATCTGCTTCTATTATGGCGACGATGACAATGTAGCTATGCTCGACTTCCTGTATGATGACAGACGTCAGATGGACAATATACTTCCTAAGGTCCTGCATGCCAAGATGGGCATTCCTAACTTTATTACTAACGTAGTCTGGGAGGGCGGCAACTGCCTCGTTGACGGTGTCGGCGGCCTGATGACCTCGTCAGCTGTCTATGAGGCTAACGGTGGCACTACTGGTCCCGTCACATGGTATAATAATGACCCCAAAACCATTGCCTACACCCAAAAGCCCGCACTTACCGAAGATAATGTTGAAGAAGCCCTCAGCGGCATGGTGGGACAAGCAAACCTCTCTGTTGTTGATAGACTGTATGCTGACGGCGGAACAGGCCATATTGACCTGTATGCCGACGCAACCGACGAGAGCGGATTCATGTTTGCCAAGATGCCCGACATCTATAAAAATTGGGGTGACTATGGCATAATGGAACGCAACGTAGCGGCTATGTTTAAGAAGAAGAGTTTCTGGAATGCTCCATACATTAATTGGGGCGACCTGCCTTTCCCTGCAAAGGATGACGGCAGCCCCTTCGAGAGCGAAAAAGAATATAACTTTATAGCCCGTACCTATGCCAACCATCTGATGGTAAACAACTACATCCTGCAGCCTTGTTTCTCGCCTGTGGATGAGAACCACATGCCTACAGCCGCATGGGACCGCGCTAACATAGAACTCATGAAAAAGCGCTACCCTGGCTATACCTTCTACTGCATCGATATGCGTTGTTTCGACGGCGATGGTGGTTCTATCCACTGTGTCACCAAGCAGATACCTGCTGACAACCCCGTGCGCATCCTCCACTATCCTCTGTACGACAAAATCAATCTCGGCACACTGAAAGATGTACCTTTCAGCTCCATCATAACCAACAAGAGCGGCATCGCGAAAGCACAGCTGAACTATTGTGTAGGTAAGGATGGACAATGGAAACAGGTTGATATGACCGGCAACGGCAACCGTTGGTACTGCAACGTGCCAGCCAGCACCTTCACCAACGGCCAGACGGTGAACTACTACATTTCGGCAACATCGAAAAATGGCAAGACTATTACTAAGCCTGTTAATGCAGCTTATGGTGACTACTACGACTTCGTGGTGGACAACACGGTGGAATATACCGACGATGCCTTCGACTTCAGTACCGAGCCTATAGCAAAGGAGAAGCTAACCTTCAATCTTGATACCAACTGGTTGGAAGAAGACACAACACCAGTAGAGCCTCCAACGGGAATAGAAGAGGTTCAAGGTTCAAGGTTCAAGGTTCAAGGTTCTGGCTGGTACGACCTCTTTGGACGTAAGCTGAACGGCAGACCGACACAGAAGGGTGTTTACATTCTCGACGGCAAAGCCGTTGCGATAGAGTAGGGGATTGAGGGTTTAGGTTTGAAGTTTCAAGTTTCAGGTTTCAGGTTTCAAGTTTCAAGTTAAATGGCGCAGGATGTGAAAAGCATCTTGCGCCATCGTTTTTAACCGATAACCGTTAACCTTTAACCTTTAACCGTTAACCTTTAACCGTTAACCTTTAACCTTTAACCTTTAACCGTTAATTGGTCCATATCCCATACACGATGTTGTTGTAACAGCTGTGAGTGCTGCTGTCAGCGCGGCTACTATCACCTTCGCCACCACCTCCCAAAATTTCTTGTCTTTCATAAACTTTTAATTTTTAATTGCGAAAACATCGAAAATCTTTTTTATTTTAACAAAAACCTAAAAGAACCCTTTTTGATGTTTGTAGTTCCGTTGGAACTTTGTGTCAAGTGCTATGCCTTTGTCTTTAAAAGCGAGCTTTTAAGCCCAAGTCACATCCCTTACCACATAACTGTCGTTATTACAAACCTCAAAAAGAAAAACCCTCGGCATTTTGCCGAGAAAAAACAATTCTTTCTGTTCTACCTCTACTACGGATGACCTAAAAAAGTTTTCGTTTTCGTTGACAAATGGTTTTTCCGCTGAAAGCGGGGTTTTTCCGCGACGATAGTATAAACCTGACGTAGGCAGGTGCAGAAGTTCAAGGGATAAGGACTTAGAAGCTCGCTTATAAAGGACTTAGAACTTGAAGTGCTGCGATGGTCTGTAAAGACTTTATACTATTGGAGTGGGGTTTTATTGGTTTTTGTTTAAATTAAAACTTAATGCTTAAAGGTAAGGGAGAGCCCCGAAGGGCTCGTCCCAGTCTTTCGTTTTTCGTACTTCGTCTTTCGTGCGAAGCTTAGCCCTCATCACCACTGCCGTCTGGATTAGGGTCGGTGTTACCACCCTGTGAACCACCCTGGTTCTGGCTACCACCTTGGTTTTGGTTTTCGTCCTGCCCTGAGCCTGTCGAAGGGTTTTCGTTACCACCATTAGTGGTACCACCCTTTGCAGCAAGAATCTCTGCTTTGGTCTTGTCGGTCCAGCTCAGCTTGACGTCCTTCTTCAGTTCCTCACGGGTGAAGTCGCCTGTTGACTGCGCCAGCAGTTTGATGACCTTGATGGCCGATCCTGTCTTCTCGCCCTCCTTCAGCGTACCGAGAGTAGCGGAAGCCACCTTGTCGGCTGTTGCGTCATAGAGTGTCTCCAGTCCGTTTGCCTCCACCGTAG
Source organism: uncultured Prevotellaceae bacterium (assembly GCA_946405805.1). Taxonomy (GTDB): domain Bacteria; phylum Bacteroidota; class Bacteroidia; order Bacteroidales; family Bacteroidaceae; genus Prevotella. The sequence continues at coordinate 48,491 of CAMJIL010000014.1, forward strand.
CCTTGAAGATGGCCAGGTTGTCGAGCTTCACGGTGTTGCCGTTGAGCACCATCTCGCGGACGCAATGGATGAAGTCGGTCAGGACACCCAGAATGCTGCCTTCACTAAAGATAGTGTTGTGTTCAGCCATGTGATGAGCCATGTCCTGAATGGTCATCGTCTGTTTGTAACTCACGCGAGCGTAGTACTTGCCCGCCTGTTCGGTCTCGGATGATTCCTTGACCTTTGAAAGATAAAGTTCAATCATACCTTGTGTGTGTTTTTTATGGTATTATTACTATGCGACTGAATACATCGGCCAGCCGCTTACCGCTGTAAAAGTTGCAACTTTTTTACAGATACAAAATTACTAATTTTTTTTGACATATGCAAGTTTTTTGGCAATTATTTTCGCATATTTTTCAACTATTTTTTAGGCATAAAATAAGGGCAGATTCCTCATAGAAATCCGCCCTATTTTTATAATAATTGTTGTCTCTATAGCATTATGCCAGCACCACATCAGCAGGTACTCCAAGTACCTTGTGCAAACTGCGTGCAATATCAAAACTCAAAGACCTGCGTCCATGTAACAGGTCGCTGAAGGTTGTTGCGCTAATACCTATCATACGAGCAGCATCCTTTTGTTTCAAACCACGTTCTTTCACCTGGTTTATAATGGCATCCGAAAGTACAGTACTCATACGTCCTGGCAGCGGATGATAAGCACGGCCATACTCGTCAAGGGCCTCACTCAACATAGTGAACTCGGCCTTCTCCTCAGCACTCAGCAATTCCATGTCACCCAACTTCGTGCCACTCTCTATCAACTTCTCCAGACGAGCTTCGAAGTTCTTATATTCCTTTTCGTTTTTGATAGTCATAGCCTAAATATTTTTAATGTCCTTAATCTTATCATACTCACTATGTGTTCCAATAAATCTAATGGCAACAGATCCTGCAAAGAACACTACCAACACTACTGTACGGTAATTGTTACCTTTGATATTAAACACATATCTATTATTACCTACGAAGTCAGCCGATGGGAAATCAGCCTTCAGGTCTGCATGACTTTTCCATTTTGCTTCAGCCAGAATATCACACCAACGCTCAAGTGCATCTCTAGCGTCGGCATGTTTTCGAGAAAACTCCTCTATTCGTTCTGGAAATAATATCTTCATGCGCTGCAAAAGTACAACTAAAAAATGAAACTACCAAGAAAAATCCTAAAAATTCTTCACAAATATGTGAACTTTCTCTTCTGAGACATATTTTCACCAATGCTACTCCTTTTTTGCCAGGTCAATAACGCAGGGTTATTGCGCAATAACGCAGGGTTATTTTTGGATGAAGGTTTATGGATCCGCCTGAGCAGATTGAATTAAGACAAAAACCTTAAAAACCCTTTTATTTTTTTTATTCCTATAACATCGAACCGACGCTCGAAGCAAGAGCAGAACAAAGCTCGCTTATGTTTTGCCTTGCAAGGAGGAGGAAGACAAAGTCAAAAACACGAAAATTATTAAAATCTTTTATCTTAACAAAAACCATAAAAACTCTAAGTTTGCAGCGTGTAAGAAAAAAGTTCAGAAAATTCTTGCTTATA
>CAMJIL010000015.1 GCA_946405805.1 uncultured Prevotellaceae bacterium
TCTCTCCTAAAGAGTAGATCCCAGTTCGATTCTGGGACGGAGTACTACAAACACTTAAACAAGAAGGTTACTATGGCAAAAATTACATCTAATTTATCTATTGTTCGTCTGTGTGAGGATTATCAGACATCAAGCAAACTCAACATGTGGGCGAATATCATTAAGACGTTGATACTTCTCGTTGCAGCAGCAATCATAATATTTGGTGTTATGATGGCTTCTAAAGGAATGCTTGCCTTTGGCGCTATATATGTTGCTGTTGGTGTGCTTCATGCTTTTGTAGCATTCTTTTTTGTATATATCATTCGCGCTATTGCTATTATTACTGAGGCAGCAACAATGATAGTACTCGAGCACAAGGAGGCTGAATACTACAGCAAGGAAGCAAAGATTGCCAATATCTACAGTGAAGAAGAGATGAATAGGGAGTATAGCAATACCAAACAAAATAGTACCAGCGAAGAGCCAATAGTTCCTCTGCAGCCATCAAAACCTGCTGCAAGCGCTTCAAATAATGGTTCTGGTTGGACCTCTACTCCTCCAGCTCGTCTGCGTACTGGTGCTAAGTGCCGTCGTCGTGGAGATACTAAGACAATGGAGATTCAGGATATAAGCATGGGTCGTTATACTTGTATGGATCCGCTGACACACAAATTCCTTGGTGACTTTAAACTTGAGGACTTAGAATTCCCACTATAAATGAAAAAGAAGTTTTTATTCTTTTATGTCTTCTGTGCCTCTACGATCCTATGTTTCATGGGATGTAAAGGGGAGGTTGTTGATGAGTACACTACTCATATAGCTTCATTCCGCTTCGATTTTCAGTATGGTCATACACAGTCATACCTGTATCCTGCCCTGAATTCAACAAATTACTTCTGTTTCTTTTCTACCAATCCCATCGAAGGTGGCTACGACTTGATAACAGAAGCCTATGGTACTAAAGAAAAAAATGTTGAGCATATAACAGAGGCAGTATTAACGAAAAGCGGAAGAGCTTTAGGACTCAATAACGGCCTCATTGCAGGACGTTCTTCTTTTCAGAATGGAGAGCTTTATGTCTTTGACAGACAATGTCCTAACTGTTTCAACGAGACAAGTACCAAGAATTTTCCCCTGAATTTTAAGGATGCATCGAGTGTTTATTGCAAAAGTTGCAAGCGAACATATGGACTTCTTAATGGTGGAGTAGTGGTGTCAGATTCGTTGAATCATGAAAGAAACGAAAAACTTTTCCGCTATCGTGCAACATATTCTGGCACATATTTCCAGATTAGCAGCAATTAATCTTTTTTATTCCATTTGAACTATGAAACTTTGGTCAAAAGGTTTTGAGATAAATAAAGAAATAGAAAACTTTACTGTAGGTCGTGACAGAGAGATGGACCTATATCTCGCAAAGTACGATGTATTGGGCAGTATGGCGCATATCACCATGCTTAATTCTATAGGTCTTATTGCAGATGATGAGTTACCTTTGCTTCTTGCAGAACTTCGTAAGATATATGCTGTCTGCGAGGAAGGTAAGTTTGTTATCGAAGACGATATAGAAGATGTCCACTCTCAGGTAGAGTTGATGCTTACCCGGGCTTTGGGTGATATGGGTAAGAAAATCCACTCTGGACGCTCCAGAAATGACCAGGTTCTTGTTGATTTGAAACTGTTCACTCGTGCTGAGCTGCAGAATCTGGTTGAAGAGACAAAGGCTCTTTTTGACGAACTCATCGGTAAAAGCGAGGAAAATAAGGATGTCCTAATGCCAGGATATACCCATTTGCAGATTGCTATGCCATCAAGTTTCGGCTTGTGGTTTGGTGCCTATGCTGAAAGCCTTACTGATGATATGCTCTATCTGCAGTCAGCATATAAGATGACAAACCGCAATCCTCTTGGTTCAGCAGCAGGATATGGTTCTTCTTTCCCTCTGAACAGACAGATGACGACAGACCTCTTGGGCTTTGACAGCATGAACTATAATGTTGTTTATGCTCAGATGGGTAGGGGAAAGATGGAACGTAATGTAGCCTTTTCTATTGCGGGCCTTGCTGGAACATTAGCAAAGATGGCATTTGATGCTTGCCTGTTTAATTCCCAGAACTTTGGTTTCATAAAGCTTCCAAAGGAGTGTACAACAGGTTCTTCTATAATGCCTCATAAGAAGAATCCCGATGTTTTCGAGTTAATTCGTGCTAAGTGTAACAAGCTGCAGGCTCTGCCAACACAGATAACACTTATACAGAACAACCTTCCATGCGGATATTTCCGCGACCTACAGATAATAAAGGAATGCTTCCTGCCAGCCTTTGAGGAATTGAAGGACTGCTTACGCATGTGTACCTATATTATAAGTAAGATAGAGGTAAAGCGTGATATCCTCGATAATCCTATGTATGATGCTATCTTCTCTGTTGAGGAGGTAAACAAGTTGGCAGCAGATGGAATGCCTTTCCGTGATGCCTATAAGAAGGTGGGATTGGAGATAGAAGCAGGTAACTTCGTACCTAATAAGGATATCCATCATACACACGAAGGTTCTATAGGAAACCTATGTAACGAAAGAATCGTGGGTCTTATGGATAGCATTATGCAGGATTTCCACTTCGAGAAGGTAGATAAGGCAATAAAAGCTTTACTCCTCGGCTAATTTCATAATAGGAAGTCCTCGTCCAGTTATTTTTCCGTTCTTAATACGTATATTGTCGGGAATATTGTTGATACCCAGTGTCTTAACAATATTTCCGTCCATCATTTTTCCATCGCAGATAGTAGGAACATCTTCAGCCTTACATTGCTTCAGTAATTCGCGACATTTCTTTACGTCAGCATCCAAGCAAACAGAAATGATGTGGTCAAAGGATATCTTCTCCTTATCATTATTTGCCCTATAAATGTACGAATCCTTATTGTTTGCTTGCATCAGCATACTGTGTGAGTCATAATTCCAACTTGCCCACACTATTATAAGGCTGTTGCCAGTAAGGCTGTTGCTGTTTACTGTCTTACCATTGATATCTTTAGCAGTAAAGTTTGGTAATTTGTCACCTACAGAACAAATAACCTTTGCAGGCAGATATTGTCTCTGCATCCAAAGAGAGATAAGAGTGCCAGGATTCTCCTTTATATATTTCTTGGCTTGTGTCTGCAGTTCTTCTGGAGATAGTTCGTTAGTATTCAGTCTCCATTCGGTGAAATCGTCATTTTCATCTGTTCCTGTTACTTCCAACTCTTTCAGCTTTGCTGCGCTACCATCAAAGCGTATATCAGCACCAGGTTTCACGAAGATAGGCAGCTGCTTGAAATTTGGGAAGACGACAACAATGGTTCCTTCTCCCATAATGCTGCGTTCATATGTAAAACGTCCTCCATTTACTCTGATGGTATCAATGCCAGGAATCGCTCCATCAGGTGAATAGACAAGGAATTCTGCCATATTTACGTTCAGCAATCGGCCTTCAACAGAGAAGTGCTCGTGGTCAGAACCACATGAAGAGAGGAAGAAAGGGGATAATAAAAAAGATAAAAGTACAAAAGAAGTTGTTAGAAGATGCCAACAATATGAACATTTGTAAGACATAGTCATAACTCTTAACTTTTATCTTTTATCTCTTAACTTCCCCTTGGGGAGTGTGCCGCGAGCGGGACTCGAACCCGCACGACCGTTTCGGGTCAAGGGATTTTAAGTCCCTCGTGTCTACCAATTCCACCATTGCGGCAGCCGTGCTTGCTTTTTACCAAAAGCGGTGCAAAGGTACGATTAAGTTATGAATAATGCAAGAAAAAAGCAAATTATTTTTGTTTTTTTTGCTTTCATTATCATGACGAAGTACCTTCGACGAAGGTCAGAGGTACGAATAAGTTATGAATAATGCAAATAAAAAGGAAAAATATTTTATTTTTTTAATATGGTATCATTGAAAGCATATCGGCAAATTTGTCTATGCCTGCTTCCAATTTATTACCTAACATCATCTTCAGCATTGGGTTCAAGTCAGCCTTTAGGGTCAGCTTCATGCGTGTTCCCAGTTCGCCTGGGAGCAACTGAATCCACATATTGGCATCTATCGGAGACTGTGCTGTCTGGAATTTTATTGTTCCTTTTCCTGAGTTTTCAGCAGGATCTTCACGATTTATGATATCGAGTTCAAAGGTTCCCATCATACCAGTATCGAGAGAGACGCTGTCTGCAGTCAGGGTGACATTCTTCAGCATATTGAGGTAAGAAGGATCCTGTCCTGCCTCCTCTATTTTCTGCCTCAGGGTGTCATTATTCTGTGCATTCTCTATTACAGGACGCAGATTTTCCAGATTCGATAACTTGGCATATACAGCCTCTATTGGAGCAGCTATCTGCTTTACTTGACTTTCGTATTGGCTCATTGTTTCCAGGTGTTAGGTGATTTACGCCATTCTGCCAGCACTTCGAGGTCTTCTGGCTTTATATATCCTGTCTTTGCTGCTATTGCTGTCGTATGCTCATAGTCAGAAAGAGTTACCAGTTTCACACCAGCCTCCTTAAAAGCCTCTTCAGCAACAGGGAATCCGTAGGTATAGCTGGCTACCATACCAACAACCTCAAAACCAGCCTGTCTCAAAGCATCAACAGCCTTCAGGGAAGAGCCGCCAGTACTGATAAGGTCTTCTATAACAACCACCTTAGCACCTTCAGGAATAGTACCCTCTATCTGGTTACCCATACCATGATCTTTTGGCTTTGGTCGAACATAGCAGTAGGGGAGTTGCAGCTGGTCAGCAACAAGAGCACCTTGTGCTATAGCTCCTGTAGCGACACCTGCTACAGCAGTTGCCTCAGGAAATTCTGTATGTACCAGGTGTACCAGTTCATTTTTAACAAAAGAACGAAGTTCCGGATAAGCCAGAGTTTTTCTGTTGTCAGTATAGATTGGAGACTTCCAGCCGCTGGCCCATGTGAAAGGGTCGTTGGGCTGTAGTTTGATAGCCTTTACGGCAAGCAGTTGTTCTGCGAAAGAATCAGCAATTTGTTTCATTTTGTTATATCTTGTTTTATGAATTCCAATAATTTTTCTACAGCATCAGCTTCTGGGATGTTCTTTTCCACGCATTGTTTGCCTTTGTATAGAGATATTCTGTTAGGTCCTGCTCCTACATATCCATAGTCAGCATCAGCCATCTCTCCAGGTCCGTTGACGATACATCCCATGATGCCTATCTTCAGTCCTTTCCACACCTCTGGTTTCTCCGAAACCTCTGTCTCGTGTGCCATAGCAGCCTTTATCTTTGCTATGGTACCTCTGAGGTCATAGAGCGTTCTTCCGCATCCAGGACATGATATATATTCTGTCTTTGTAAACTTTACCCTTGCAGCCTGCAGTATGGCATTAGCGAGATCTGTTTCTGGCTTGTCGCAGTTTGTTATCACCAGATTCTTTGCTTTGCCATCAATCAGCAAGGCTCCTGCTGCCATAGCAGCCTTCAGCTGCAGGTCTTCTGTCTCTTTTTCGTTGAAAGAGAGATAAAGGGTGTCGTCTTCTATTCTTGCATTCTCGCGTAGCGAAGCACATTCATCGATAAAACCGACGATTTTCTTTGCTACAGGGATTTCGTTTTCTGGTTCTTCTGAAAGGCTTACTCTGATAGTGTCTCCAATACCTTCTGTCAGCAGGGCACCTATTCCGACAGCACTCTTTATGCGTCCGTCTTCACCCTCGCCAGCCTCTGTAACACCAAGGTGCAGGGGATAATGCATATCTTCTGCATCCATAGCCTTTACCAACAGTCTGACACTCTGCACCATTACAACAGTATTACTGGCTTTGATAGAAAGGACAACATCAGAGAAGTTCTTCTTCTTGCAGATGCGCAGAAACTCCATGCATGACTCCACAATTCCCTCAGGAGTGTCGCCATATCTCGACATTATCCTGTCTGACAGCGAACCATGATTGACACCAATTCTGATGGCAGTATGATGTTCCTTGCAGATATCTAAGAATGGAGAAAAGCGCTCTTCCACCTTCTGTAGCTCCTCTGCATACTCCTCTGCTGTATAGTCGATATGCTTAAAAGTCCTTGCTGGGTCAACATAGTTGCCCGGGTTTACTCGAACCTTTTCGCAATATAAGGCAGCAATGTCAGCCACATTAGCGTTGAAATGCACATCAGCCACCAATGGGGTAGGGTAGCCGTCAGCTTTTAAGGCAGCAGAGATATTTGCCATATTCTCGGCTTCCCTTCTTCCTTGTGTAGTCAGTCGCACCAATTCTCCGCCAGCATCGATGATGCGCTTTGCCTGCGCCACACATGCAGCAGTATCGTTGGTATCGGTAGTTGTCATAGACTGCACCCTGATGGGAGCTCCTCCGCCAATGACGATGTTTCCAACATGTGTAGGACTAGTTTGTCTTATAGTCATATTTTACTTCTGATAAGTCGGCATTTGCCTTTTCTATTTTCTTTCCGAGAGAACTCTTATATGCCTTCAGTCTTTCAGCAATCTCCTTGTCAGAAAGCGCCAGCATCTCCATAGCGAGGATAGCAGCATTCATGGCTCCATTCACTCCTACTGTTGCTACAGGGATGCCAGGAGGCATCTGTATTATAGACAGCATAGCATCCAGTCCGTCCAGCATTCCTTTGATAGGAACACCAATAACTGGCAATGTGGTAGATGCTGCTATTACTCCAGGCAGAGCTGCTGCCATTCCTGCTGCTGCTATGATGACGCGAATGCCACGTCCTTCTGCATTGCGAGCAAAGTTTTCTACTGCGTCTGGAGTACGATGTGCAGACAACGCATTTACCTCGAAAGGTATCTGCTGTTCATTCAGGAAGGCCATCGCCTTCTCCATTACGGGTAGGTCAGAAGTGCTACCCATGATAATACTTACTAATGGTGTCATGATAATATAACTGCTATAAACCCTGCGAAGAGTCCGAGGAGATATCCTCCACAAATCTCGCCAAGGGTGTGAATACGAAGAATCATACGTCCTGTGCCGATGATACCGGCCAAAATGATGAGGAAGCACAGCCACCAGAGAGGATTAAATCCGAAAATTTGTGAGAAAGCCAGCAAGGCTCCTGTTGTTCCTCCTATTGCTGCTGTATGTGTGGAAATCTTCCACCAGTGGTTTATTATTGCTCCAAATATCTGTATTGCCAAAGCCGCCACTACTATGCTTGACATAAAGTGTGGTATATGTAGGGCATTCATGATATAGAAGCATGTGAAGTAACATCCTATGGATATTACATAAGGCACTATTCGTCCCTCTCTTGAGAGCAGTTTCAGCAGCGACCATCCCTGATAACGCCTGTACAGATGTATCAATGTTGTTGGTATCAGGCATGTAAAGAGCCATACTATCAGCAGCACTAATCCTTTATATACCAAGGGCAGCATGCTGAGGTACGACACCATGAACAACACTATCAGCGCTACCAGAGGCAGGTAGAATGGTGTGAACACCACACTGATGGTTCGTGCCATTATCAATATGATACGATTGTTGTCTGTCATCTTCTGAGGTTACTCGTTGGAATGCCCAATTTTTCGCGATATTTTGCAACAGTTCTCCTTGCTATAGGATATCCCATCTTCTTCAGTTCTGCTGCCAGTCGTATGTCGCTGAGTGGTTTGCCCTGTGGTTCGTTGTCTATCAGTTCCTTCAGGGCTTTCTTTATCTCCTTCGTCGATACTGTCTCGCCATCGCCTGTGTCGTAGCCTTCAGAGAAGAAGCTCTTCAGCTGAATGATGCCCCAAGGCATTTCGGCATATTTTGAGGCACAAACCCTCGAAACAGTTGACATATCCATGTTTGTTCTGTCTGCTATGTCTTTCAGCTTCATCGGGACGAGGTCGCTCTCATCGCCACTCAGTATGAATTTCCTTTGCAGCGAGATGATGGTCTTCATTGTTAATGCCATTGTCTGCTGGCGTTGCTTCATGGCGTCGATATAAGCCTTTGCCTTCGATACCTTCTGCTGTGCATACAGCAAAGCCTCCTTGTCTGAGCGGGTCATGCTATTGGGATTCTGTCTATATCCCTGTATCATGTTTTCAAAGTCCTGTGACACATGCAACTGGGGTATTCTGCCTTTTGGCATAGAGAAGTATATCTCGCCATCCTCGCCTACAGTGACGATGAAATCGGGAGTTACATGCTGGGTATTCCTTCCCATCGTCTCTCCGAGGGCAGCTCCTGGCCTTGGATTCAGCTTCCTTATCTCGCCAAACACCTTTTCGGCAGTGATGCTGTCCATCTGCATCAGCTCCTCTATCTTCTTCCAATGTTTTCGAGTGAATTCCTCATAATAGTCGTTGATGACCTGATACATCAACTTTGTCAGCGGAGTCGCTTTTTTCCTAAAAATCTGTATCAGTAGGCATTGTTGCAGGTTTTGTGCCCCTATGCCAGCAGGATCAAAGCCCTGCAGTATTGTCAGCACTTTTTCTATCTCTTCAGGAGAAACATCGATGTATTCATGTATGGCAATCTCGTCGCTGAGGCTTGTGATGTCCTTTCTGAACAATCCGTCGCTGTCGAGGCTTCCTATGATATAATCCATTATGAGTTCCTGACGTTCTGTCAAGTCCTGTTCGCCCATCTGGCTGTGCAGGGTATCATAGAACGATTCGCTGTTTCCCCATACAGGAGTTTCATTGCCAGCCTTATCACTTGTGGCATAGCTTGCTGATGCAGTCGGCACATAGTCGTCATCATATCTGTCGTCATCATAACGATCTATGGCAGCATCGATGTCCTCATTGCTGTTGCCTGTCTCTTCTCCTCCATCATATCTGTCGTCAGAATCGCTGTTTTCCTGTATGTCAGGCTCAAGGGCAGGATTCTCGTCTATCTCTGTTTTCACATACTCCTCATACTGCGTCAGGGGCATCTCCAACATACGCACAAACATTACCTGTTGTGCGTTAAGTCGCTGCTGCTGCACCTGTGCCAGCTGCTGCTCCTGAATCTGAGTATTTACGAGTTTCTGTGCCACTTTTATCTATTTTATGTAGATTTTACGCTGCAAAGTTACGAATAAATGAGGACAGAACAAAATAAATCCTTTTATTTTTTATGTCGAATGCAAGTAAGTTCGCAATTTTATTGCAAAGTTACGAAAAATTTGATTAAGTGAGAAGAAAAGTAATAAATTTCTTTTCTCGAACGTGAAAATTTTATTCAATAAATGAGGACAGAACAAAATAAATTCATTTATTTTTTATGTCGAAAGCATCTAATTTTTATTTTCTCTTAGGAAAATTATTTTTCTCCGAAGGGAAAATAAATTTCTGTCGAGGGGAAAATAAATTTTTATATTTCATGAAATAACATGATTATTCGAAAAAATGCCTTTTATTTGTATTTCTCATAACTTAATAGTATCTTTGCAGCACTAAACCAAAACGAAAACCAAAAGAATGAACAAGAGATTTCTCATTATATGTTGCTTGCTGTGTGTGGCATTGTGGGCTGTTGCAGCACAGAAAATGACATCACCAAATGGACTTATTGCCATACAGCCAAAGGGTGATGGATATGTCATCTGCTATCAGAAGCAGCCTGTTGTTGAGATATCAGCCCTTGGTTATGAAGGTATGAAGCAGGAAAAGCTGCTGTTCACTCCTTCTGGCAAGGTAAACAGTGATTATATCATGCTTTCTGGCAAGAAGAAGCATTGCGTTAATGAGGCAGCAGAATATCGTGCAAACCTCGATAAAAGCGTCACTTTGGTGGTGAGACTGTATGATGATGGAGTAGCCTTCAGATACGAATGGCAGGGTGTTCCGCCTGTTTCGCAGACAAAGGAAATGACGACATACAACATTCCTGAAGGCACCAAGAGATGGATGCAGCAATGGGCAGACTCCTATGAGGGATTGTTTCCTCTCACAACAACCTGCAAGGTGAAAGCTCTGCCTTCATACAGTGCTGTCACAAAGGATGCTGAGGGCAATAACCTCAGGTGGGGATATCCTGCTTTATTAGAGCCAAGCGATGGAATCTTTGCACTCATCACAGAAGCAAATATCGAGAGGGGACAGAGTGCTTCATGCCTCTATAATGATGGGGAGAAGTTCAAGGTGGTACCTGACAAAACCTTTGACGAATCAAAGGCAAAACATTCTCCTTGGAGGGTGGTAATAGTGGGAAAGTTAGCTGACATAGTGGAGTCAACCCTTGTTACTGATGTCAGCGAACCTTGTCGATTGGAAGACACTTCTTGGATTCAGCCAGGAGTGGTTTCATGGATTTATTGGGCAAATAATCACGGTTCCAACGACTATAATATAATAAAGGAGTATGTCGATTTGGCTGTTTCTCTGCATCTGCCCTATGTGCTGATAGATGCCGAATGGGACACTATGAAAGACGGAAAAACCATAGAGGATGCTGTTGCCTATTCCCTTGAGAAGGGCATAAAGCCGATGATATGGTATAATTCGTCAGTAGGATGGGTTGATGGAGCTCCAACGCCAAAGTATCGTCTCAACAAGGCAGAAGACAGGGAAAAAGAGTTTGCCTGGTGTGAGAAGATTGGGGTAGCAGGAGTAAAGATAGACTTCTTCTCTGGCGACAACCAGACGAATATGGACTATTGTCTCGATTTGCTCGAGAGTGCTGCAAAGCATCATCTGCTGGTGAACTTTCATGGTGCCACAATCCCAAGAGGATGGCAGAGAACATACCCCAACCTGCTTTCGACAGAAGGAGTCTATGGAGCAGAATGGTATAACAATGTTGGCACCTTCACCAAGCAGGCTGCCAGCCATAATGCCACCCTTCCTTTCACTCGCAATGTAGTAGGACCAATGGATTATACCCCTTGTGCTTTCAGCAATTCCCAGCATCCACATATCACTACCAATGCCCACGAACTGGCGCTGACAGTACTCTTCGAGAGTGGCTTGCAGCATTTGGCAGACAGGCCAAGCAGTTTTTTGGCACAGCCAGAAGAGGTGAAGGATTTTCTTGGAAATCTGCCAGCAACATGGGATGAGACAAGACTCTTGGGAGGATATCCTGGCAAGAGTGTTGTGATAGCTCGCAGAAACGGAAACACTTGGTATGTGGCAGGAATAAATGGCAGCGATGAACCAATAACGCTAAATTTAGCGATTCCATCGGAATTGTCGAAGGCTACTTCTATAACAGTCTTTGCTGACAAAGAAGACCAGAAATGGGACATCTCTACACTAAAGGAACTCCCTAAGACAGTAAAACTGCTGCCAAGAGGAGGGGTTATTCTAAAGTTAAGAATTAAGAGTTAAGAATTAAGAGTTAAGAATTAGATAATAAAGATGAAAAAGAAGTTTCTTTTAAGTATTGTGTTGGTTAGTATGGCTTTTGTGGCTCAGGCACAGGAGCATCAGTTGTGGTATTCTCGTCCTGCGAGTCATTGGCTGGAGGCGCTTCCTGTCGGAAATAGCTTGTTGGGAGCTATGGTGTATGGTGGAACCAATGATGAGGAGATACAGTTGAATGAGGAGACATACTGGAGTGGACAACCTCATAGCAATAACAGCAACGAATCGCTGGCACATCTGCCAGAAGTGAGAAAACTGATTTTCGAAGGCAAGGAAGGTGAGGCAGCAAAGCTGTTGGACAAATACTTTGTAAAAGGACCTCATGGAATGCGTTTCCTGCCTTTGGGAAGCCTAAAGCTGCATTTCGGACATAATAATGTGACAGATTACAAGAGAACCCTTAATATTGCAAATGCCACAGCGACAACAAGTTACGTCAGCAATGGTGTGAAATATGAAAGAACCGTCTTTGCTTCACAGACAGACAGTGTCATCATTATCCACCTGAAGGCAAACAAGAAGGATGCCATCAGTTTCACTATGTCGTTTAACAGTCAGATGCCTTTTACCTCAAAGACCCAGCATGCCTGTCAATGTGCCTTGACTGATGGCTCAGGAAACTGTGGAGGACGACTCTTTGCAACAGTTCAGGGCGTAGAGCAGGAAGGCATAAAGGCTGGTTTGACAGCACAATGTCACGCAAGCGTTAGGGTAGAGGGCAAGAATGCTGGCATCTCCTATCCTGACAATAGCATAGAGGTGAAGAATGCTACAGAAGTGACAATATACTTCTCTGCAGCTACGAATTTCGTTAATTATCACGATATCAGCGGCAATGCTGAGGCAAAGAACAAAGCTCGCCTGAATCTGGCAGAGCAGAAACGTTTCCCAGAACTCCTGAAGCAACATATCGCAAAGTATCAGGAGCAGTATAACAGAGTTTCTTTGGCTTTGAATGCCCAAAGCCCTCTGAAGAACCTTCCTACTGACGAACGTCTTGCAAAATTCGATGGCTCGGACCTCGATATGGTGTCTCTTATGATGCAGTATGGCAGATATCTCCTCATTTCTTCCTCACAGCCAGGCGGACAGCCAGCAAACCTGCAGGGAGTGTGGAATGACAAGAAGAATGCCCCTTGGGATTCGAAATATACCATTAATATCAATGCTGAGATGAACTACTGGCCAGCATTGGTGGGCAATCTCGCAGAGACACAGCAGCCTTTCTTCTCTATGGTGAAAGACCTCAGCCATACAGGCGCAGAGACAGCAAAGACAATGTATGGCTGTGGAGGATGGATGGCACATCATAATACAGACATATGGAGAATAGCAGGTCCTGTGGATGGTACTCCTTGGGGAATGTTCCCAACAGGTGGTGCCTGGCTGACAACACACATTTGGCAACACTATCTCTTTACTGGCGACAAAGAATTTTTGAGGGAATACTATCCTGTATTGAAGGGAGCAGCAGACTTCCTTGTTGACTATATGCAGGAATATCCTAAGAATGGCGAGGTGAAGCAGGCTGCTGGCTGGGTGATGACAGTTCCGACAGTATCCCCAGAACATGGGCCTGTTGGCAAGGGCACCAATGTTACTGCTGGCTCTACAATGGATAACCAGATAGCCTTCGATGTGCTCAGCCAGACTTTGGCAGCAGCAAAGGTGTTGGGTATTTCTGAAGGACTCTCGAAAATATCAGAATCCCTCAAGAAGCTGCCACCAATGCAGGTAGGAAAATATGGACAGCTGCAGGAATGGATTATTGATGCAGACGACCCAAAGGATGATCATCGCCATATATCACAACTCTATGGCTTGTATCCTTCAAACCAGATTTCTCCATATTCTCATCCAGAGCTGTTTGCTGCAGCCCTGAACACTTTGAAGCAGCGTGGCGATATGGCAACAGGATGGAGTCTTGGATGGAAGACAAACTTCTGGGCAAGGATGCTGGATGGAAATCATGCTTTCCAGATAATAAAGAATATGCTTCACATACTGCCTTCTGACGCAGAGACAAAGAAATATCCTGAAGGCAGGACATATCCTAACCTCTTCGATGCCCATCCACCATTCCAGATAGATGGCAACTTTGGTGTTTCAGCAGGCATCTGTGAGATGTTGCTGCAGAGTCATGATGGAGCCCTGCATCTGCTGCCAGCACTTCCTGACAGTTGGCAAGAGGGAAAGGTAAGCGGATTGCGTGGAAGAGGCGGTTTCATCGTCGAAGAACAATGGAAAAATGGTAAACTGAGCACTGCAACAGTACAATCTACCATAGGCGGAGTGTTGAGGCTGCGCTCTTATGTACCACTGAAGGGAAAGGAATTGAAGGAGGCAAAAGGCACTTGTCCTAATGTCCTGATGGCTCCGGCTGAGATACGTAAACCATTGACTGCTACCCAGATATCCCAAGCAGAGACACCAAATCTGAAGAGGGTTTACGAGTACGATATCACCACAGAAGCAGGAAAAACCTACAAATTCTCAGCTCAGTAAGATACGTGAAAAAAACATAAAAAATGGGGTTATAATTTGCATACCTCATATAAAATGAGTAAATTTGCGCAATTTTAATGTATTTTATGGGGAAAACCCATATTTGATGTTTCAGTAAAAACAATAAAGAAAACAGATGAATGTAATTACAAAGACGGTCTCTCTGCCTGATGGTCGTACCATCACCATTGAGACAGGAAAATTGGCGAAGCAGGCTGATGGCAGCTGTACCCTGAGAATGGGAAATACTGTGCTTCTCGCCACTGTCTGTGCAGCAAAGGACGCAGTGCCTGGCACAGATTTCATGCCACTGCAGGTAGAATATCGTGAGCAGTATGCTGCTGCCGGACGTTTCCCTGGTGGTTTCACAAAACGTGAGGGAAAGGCTAATGACGATGAGATTCTCACATGTCGTCTCGTGGATCGCGCCCTGCGCCCACTGTTCCCAAGCGATTATCATGCAGAAGTGTACGTAAACGTTATCTTGTTCAGTGCCGATGGAGTAGATCAGCCTGATGCTCTCGCTGGTTTCGCTGCTTCTTGTGCTCTGGCTTGTTCAGATATTCCCTTCGAGTGTCCTATCTCTGAGGTACGAGTAGCTCGCATTGGTGGTGAATTTGTCATCAATCCTACAAAGGCTCAGATGGCTAATGCTGACATGGACCTGATGGTGGGTGCTACAAAGGACAACATCATGATGGTTGAGGGTGAGATGAACGAAGTACAGGAGGTTGACCTTCTGAATGCCCTCAAGGCTGCTCATGCTGCTATCAAGCCAATGTGTGTTATGCAGGAGGAGCTGATGAAGGAACTCGGCACAGACGTTAAGCGTGAGTACTGCCACGAAGTAAATGACGACGAGCTGAAGGAGCAGGTTAAGACAGAGTGCTACCAGAAGGCTTACGACGTTGTGAAGCAGGCTCTTGAGAAGCAGGAGCGTGCTGATGCTTTCGAGAAAATCAAGGAAGACTTCAAGGAGGCTTATGCTGCTGCTCACACAGACCTCACAGAGGACGAGCTGGAGGAGAAGAAGGCACTTGTTGACAAGTACTATCATGATGTAGAACGCGATGCTATGCGTCGCTGCATCCTTGATGAGGGTGTACGTCTTGATGGACGTAAGACAACTGATATCCGCCCAATATGGTGTGAGGTATCTCCATTGCCAATGCCTCATGGAAGCGCTATCTTCACTCGTGGTGAAACACAGTCTCTGTCAACTGTAACACTTGGCACAAAGCTTGACGAGAAACTCGTTGACGATGTTCTGGAGCGTTCTTATCAGAAGTTCCTGTTGCACTATAACTTCCCTCCATTCTGTACTGGCGAAGCAAAGGCACAGAGAGGCGTAGGACGTCGTGAGATTGGTCACGGCCACCTTGCATGGAGAGGTCTGAAGGGTCAGATTCCTGCTGACTATCCTTACACAGTGCGTGTAGTGAGCCAGATATTGGAGTCTAACGGTTCTTCTTCTATGGCAACTGTTTGTGCTGGTACACTTGCCCTGATGGATGCCGGTGTTCCAATGAAGAAGCCTGTTTCTGGTATCGCAATGGGTCTTATCAAGAACTCAGGAGAGGATAAGTATGCAGTACTGTCTGATATCCTTGGTGATGAGGATCACCTTGGTGATATGGACTTTAAGACTACTGGTACAAAGGATGGTCTTACTGCAACACAGATGGATATCAAGTGTGACGGCCTGTCATACGAAATATTGGAGAAGGCTCTGGCACAGGCTAAGGCTGGTCGTGAGCACATCCTCGGATGTATCACAGATACTATCGCTGAGCCAAGAGCAGAGCTGAAGCCACAGGTACCTCGTATCGAGCAGATAGAGATTCCTAAGGAGTTCATTGGTGCTGTGATTGGCCCTGGTGGTAAGATAATCCAGCAGATGCAGGAAGATACTGGTGCTACTATCACTATCGACGAAGAAGATGGTGTAGGAAAGGTACAGGTAAGTGCTCCTAACAAGGATGCCATCAATGCTGCTCTTGCAAAGATTAAGGCTATCGTAGCAGTACCAGAAGTTGGTGAGGTATATGAAGGAACAGTACGTTCTGTAATGCCTTACGGATGCTTCGTAGAGATTCTGCCAGGAAATGATGGCTTGCTCCACATCTCAGAAATCGACTGGAAGCGCCTTGAGACAGTAGAAGAAGCTGGCATTAAGGAGGGCGACAAGATAACAGTCAAGCTGATGGAGATTGACTCAAAGACTGGTAAGTACAAGCTCTCAAGAAAGGTGCTTCTGCCAAAGCCAGAAGGTTATGTAGAGCCACAGCGCAGACCTGCACGTCCTGAAAGAGGCGAAAGAAGAGACAGAAAGTCTCGTCCAACACGCTTCAACGAAGGACATCAGACAGCAGAAGAGGCTCCAAAGACAGAAGAATAAATAAAATTGATTCCTAGAAAATTGAAGTGTTTATGGCTTCAATGAAAAGTCTTGCTAAGGATACCGCTATATACGGACTTAGCAGCATAGTCGGAAGATTCCTAAACTACCTACTCGTACCGCTTTACACTCACGTGTTGGCGGTACAGAGTGGGGGTTATGGTATAGTGACCAACCTATATGCCTACGTGGCATTGATATTGGTGATACTGACCTTCGGAATGGAGACCACATTCTTCCGATTTTCTAACAAAGATGATGAAAACCCTCATACGGTATTTTCAACATCTTTCGTAATGGTCTCAACACTATCAGTGATTTTCTTTGCTTTCGTATTTCTATTCATCGAAGGAATCGCTGATTTTATGGGTTATGTAGGGAGTGAGAACTATATTTTGATGATGACCTGCGTAGTGTGTTTGGATGCTATTCAGGCGATACCTTTTTCCTACCTAAGATATAAAAAGAATGCTATAAAGTTTGCTTCGCTGAAGCTGCTTTTCATTATAATGAACATCTCTCTGAACCTGATATATTTCGTAGTATTGGGAAAGACAGATGTTTTCTATGTGTTCTCCCTGAACTTGGTTTGTACAGGAATTATCACATTCTTCTTCATCCCGGAGTTCTTGCGCGAACACTTTGCTTCAAGGCGCTATGCCATAGAACATGATGAACAACTGAAGATAGTTGACTTTGCTCTGATGAAGCGTATGTTCAGTTATTCATGGCCAATACTTGTGCTGGGAATAGCAGGAATTCTGAACCAGACGATAGACAAGATGATTTTCCCATTCATTTATTCTCAGAGTCATCCTGTTCAGGTCGATGAAATGGGAGAAATAGCATCACCAGCAGCTGTACAACTGGGAATATATGGAGCTTGTGCAAAGATAGCTATGATTATGGCAATGATAACACAGGCATTCAGATATGCTTACGAACCAATTGTTTTTGCAAAGTCAAAGGATGCTGACAAAAAGGATTACTATGCTACCGCAATGAAGTTTTTCCTTATCTTCACACTCTTTGCCTTTCTGTGTGTAGTGGGCTATATGCCGATACTGCAGCATATAATCGGAGCAGAATATCGTGAAGGTCTTCGTGTGGTGCCTATCGTAATGGTAGCAGAGATAATGATGGGAGTTTATTTCAACCTTTCTTTCTGGTACAAGCTGATAGACAAGACAATATGGGGTGCATGGTTCTCAATGGCTGGCTGTATAATGCTGATAGCTGTGAATGTAATATTTATTCCGGAATATGGCTATATGGCCTGTGCATGGGGTGGTGTAGCAGGATATGGAACAGCAATGGTGCTGTCTTATTTCGTGGGACAGAAGAAGTATCCGATAGAATATGACCTCAAGGGTATAGGCAGGTATGTAGCATTGACATTTGTATTCTTCTGCATAATGAACTATACTGATTGGCCTAATACTGCTATTCAGCTATTCGTAAATACTTGGCTCATACTAATCTATTTGTATGTAGTAGTGAAAAAAGATATGCCCCATGATACGATTTCTCATCTCCTTTCTATGCTTCATCTGCGTTAGTGTAGTTGCTTCTGCTCAGCAGACACTCAACAGGCAGTCTTATGTGGAATATGGCGAAAGCTATCTTTCCCAGCCTTGGCCTGCTTTGTCGCGCCAGTCGTTTGCACGTTTCAAAACGGATGGCAACAGGGTAGAGTATGAAGGACAGGTGTTTGAACGCAGACGTCATTTAGCAGCTCTTGCTATGGCAGAGATAATAGAAGGAAAGGGCCGTTTCATCAATGAGATAGTAGTGGGTATCGACTCTATGATGCGTGAGCCCTGGTGGGGTATTCCTGCTCACTACAGCAAAGCAGTTCCAGATTATAATCAGCAGACAATAGACCTCTTTAACGCAGAGTCAGCAGCACTGTTGGCTTGGACATGCAGCAGATTGGAGCGTCCCTTGACAAAGGTGCGTCCCACATTGCCGGCAAAGGTAAGCAAGGAGATACACCACAGAATGCTGAAACCTGTCTTGGGAAGTAAATACTGGTGGAAGACGGCCGGCATGAACTGGAATCCGTGGATATGCTCTAATTGGTTGGCTTGCCTGTATCTCTATGAGAGTGATGAGGTAAGAATGCAGAAAGCAGTAAATGAGATAGAAGGCTGTATGAAGGCCTTTATAGACAGCTATCCGGATGATGGCGGATGTGATGAGGGAACTGGCTATTGGGACAGAGCTGCTGCCAGCTATTATGAATGCCTTTATCTGCTTGACCTGATAAAGTCGGAGGAAATGGCAGATGTTACGATGCTGAACTACAAGAGGGACAAAGTTGCCAGGATGGGGGCTTATATATATAATATGTATATAGGAAACGATTATGTTGTAACATTTGCTGATGCGCATAGTAATAAAAGTGCTGTACAGCTGAACATCCTTTTCCCATTCTCAGAATTCATAAATGACAAGAAAATGGCCGGTTTCTCCGCATTTATGGCGAAGAAAGATAATTTCTGGAACAATCCGGCTGCGCTATATGCCAAGAGCGGAAACTTCCCGACATTAGGCAGGGAACTCTTGTTGCTGCAATATGTTGATAAGCTGAGCAAGACAAAGGCAGAAGAGCCAAAGTCGGAGGCTTTCTATCCAAACCTCGGTGTAGCTACCATGCGTAGTAAAGGTGGCTTATTCGTAGCTTTCAAGGGTGGCAATAATGGAGAGAGCCATAACCATAACGACCTTGGAACAATGGAGATTTTTGCTGACGGAAAACCTTTGCTCATTGATTGTGGAGTAGGGGAATACACAGCAAAGACTTTCTCAAAAGAACGCTATGATATATGGACTATGCAGAGCCAGTATCATAACTGCCCGCAGGTCAATGGCTTCAATCAGAAAGAAGGAAAGGAATATGTTGCAGACCTGGTCATGATAGGTCACAAGCATGGTAAAGAGAAACTGAGCAAAAACTATCTGCTGAATCTTACGAAAGCATATCCTGAAGAAGCAATGATAGAGGACTATATGCGTGATGTAGAGCTAAAGGGTGAGGAGATAAAGATTACCGATGTATATACCCTGCAGAAGTTTATTGAGCCAACAAAACTCTATTTCATGACAACCATAAAGCCTGTACTGAAAAAGGAGAAGGTAATACTTGGTAACCACACACTTTCTTATCAGGACAAGGTTGTTACTGCAAGTGTAGAAGATTGTTCAGAGCTTCTTGACAATCACCTGAAAAGCATGTGGGGAGACAATCTCTATCGTATCGTGCTGACAACAAAGAAGAAGGAAAAGAAGCGCGAGATAGTATTGACAATAAAATAGCAGTAAGCCTTTTTAGCTTACTGCCATGCTAATGCAGATGCTCCTAATACGGCGGCATCTGCATCTTTCATAGTAGAAAGAAGTATCTTCACCTTTCCTTTAAAGATTGGCATGATAGCCTCTTCCATTGCTTCTTTTGTATATTTCACGATGAAATCGCCAGCTTTTGCGAGTCCTCCAAAGAGAACGAAAGCCTCTGGGCTTGAGAAGACAACCATATCAGCAAAAGCTCTTCCAAGGCGAGTGCCTGTCTCTTTGAAGATATCAATAGCTGTCTCATCACCCTTTACGGCAGCATCATAAATATCTTTTGAAGTAAGGAAAGGAGTATTCCTCTCTTTTGCGGTCCTTACTATGCCTGTGGCAGAACAGTATGTCTCGAGGCATCCTCTTCTGCCACAGCCGCATAGACGACCGTTACGTTCTATTATGACATGTCCCAATTCACCAGCAAAGCCATCATGTCCGTAAACAAGCTGTCCATTGATGACAATACCTGAGCCAACACCTGTGCCAAGTGTTATCATGATGAAATTGTCCATGTCTTTTGCTACACCATACATCTTTTCGCCCAAAGCAGCTGCATTGGCATCATTGGTAATGGTTACAGGAATGTTCAGTTCTTCACGAAACATCTTTGCAAGGGGAACCTTATCCTGCTTCCAAGGAAGGTTGGGAGCCATCTCTATGTTGCCAGTATAATAATTGGCATTAGGGGCTCCTATTCCCATACCAACGATATCATCGACTGAAACATTGTTTTTGGCAATAAGGTCTTTTGCCAGTTTACTTACTGTCTTCACATATTCCTCTAAGACAGGAAATGATTGTGTCTTTACAGAGTCAGTGCCGAGAACTTTTCCTTCTTTGTCCACCAATCCTACAACGGTATTGGTGCCGCCAATGTCTATGCCAAGTGCGTACTTCATGTTTTTATGGTGTGTTTATTAATCTTTAAAGAAACCTGGCTGTACGTATTTTATGCCTAATTCCTTATCAACAGTTGCAAGAATACCTTCTACCTGAGCCAAACCAAACATTCTGCCCAAGAAAGAATAACCGGCATTATAGCCCTTATCCTCATCACCCAACATTGTCATGCCATGATCGACACGCATTGGGAGATCCTGTGTAGTTGGTTTGCGGATTTGCTTTCTGCGCTGCTCCTCCTTTTCAAAGATGCGAGCCAACTCTACGAGGTCTGCACGACCACCCAAGTGACTTGCCTCTGTAAAGTCTCCATTAGGGAAGATGTGGCAAGAGCGCAGGTGTACAAAGTGGGTGCGCTCGTGGTATTTCTCTGCCAGATAGGTGATATCATTATGACCACCTGCCGAGAGACTGCCGGCACAGAAGGTAAGACCATTGTGGATATTTGGTACAGCATCAAGAAATGTCTGTATGTCGCTGTCGCAATTGAGAATACGAGGTAATCCGAGGATTGGGAATGGAGGATCATCAGGATGTATGCACATATCGATGTCATATTCATCGCATATTGGCATGATGGCCTCCAACCAGGTCTTCATATTCCTTTGCAGGTCTTCCTTTGTGACACCATCATACAGTGCCAGTAATTCACGGAAGAGCTCAAGAGGTTTTTCATCACCTTCCTTGAAGTTTCCAGCAACAAAGCCTTGTGTCTTTATGACGATATCATCGACAAGCTGGAAGTCCTTCTCTGGTGTCTGCTGAGCCTTGAAAGCCTCTATCTCTGCCATCAGGTCACGTCCTGCTATAGCCTTTGAAGCATTGCTGCCATTACCCTTTGCTATAGCTTCCCATTCTTCTTTAGCACCCTTGCGCTGAAGGAGGTAGATATCGAAGTATGCAAACTTAGGCCAAGAGAAATACAGGTTTGTTGCTCCGTTAGGATTCTCATGATAGATATCGGTGCGAGCCCAGTCAAGTACAGGCATAAAGTTGTAGCAAACACAATGGATGCCTTCTTTTCCGAGGTTTGTCAGAGACTCCTTATATACTTCTATCTGCTGGTCTCTGTCCTTACCACCATATTTTATTGTTTCTGTTACAGGAAGAGACTCAACGACACTCCATTTCATGCCGTAGCTCTCAATATATTCCTTGAGGTCACGAATTTTCTCGCGTGACCATACCTGTCCCAATGGTTCATCATAGAGAGCTGTTACGATACCCTCTACTCCCAGTTGCTTCAACATGGCAAGAGTAATCTTGTCTTTCTTGCCAAACCAACGCCATGTTTTTACCATATCTTACTGTTTTCGTTTTCGTTTTCGTTAGCGTTATCGTTATTTACATTGCAAAAGTATTGAAGCCACCGTCAACGACTGCTACAGTACCTGTTACGAATTTTGCAGCGTCAGACATCAGATAGTGTATTGTGCCACAGAGTTCTTCCGGCTCACCCATTCTGCCAAATGGTGTCTGGCGGATAACATCCTGACCTCTCTGTGTATATGTGCCGTCAGGATTGGTGAGCAGGGCACGGTTCTGTTCTGTGATGAAGAAACCTGGTGCAATAGCGTTAACGCGTATTCCCTCACCAAATTTCTTAGCACATTCTGTAGCCATATATGCTGTGAAGTTAGAGATACCAGCCTTAGCAGCAGCATATCCGCATACACGAGTCATAGGACGGAAGGCTGCCATAGAAGAGAAGTTGATAATACTTCCCTTGCCAGCTTCTACCATAGGCTTGAGGAATATCTGTGTAGGAATGACAGTACCTGTGAGGTTGAGGTTCAAGACTGTCTGGAAAGCCTCTGTCTGCAGGTCGAAGAAATTCTGGTCTGGGGTGATTGTTGCACCAGCCATATTACCTCCGGCAGCATTGAGAAGGGTATCTATCTTCTTGTATTTTCCTACGATATAATCGCATGCCTGCTGGATGTTTTCCTTATTCATAACATCCATCTTGACAAATTCGCAAGCACCTCCAGCAGCTGTGATATCATCTACAATCTGCTTTCCGACGTCTTCTTTACGTCCTCCGATGATTACTTTCGTACCTTCAAGGGCGAGATATTTTGCAATACTGCGGCCTAATACGCCAGTTCCACCTGTGATGACTACAACGTAGTCCTTGATGTTAAATAGATTATTCATAGCTTTTTAGTAATATATAATATTGTTTTTTGGTTGTCTGAATGCAAAGATAGTTCTTTTTTTTCAGAAAACGACAGAATGGGTGAAAATTTTAACAGAAATAAATACTATTTGTAATATTACAAGAACAAAATGCTGTCAGGTCCTTCGTTAAAGAGCAAATCTAAGATGGAAAGATTCGGAATGAACCCATGACGCTTTTGGAAGGTCTGGTAATATGGTTTTATTTCTGTATTGTCAGATGGCTTTTGAAAAGTCTTTTGTCTTAGAATGTCATCCCCACCCAGCAGTTCTATCATTTTCTTTGTAACAGTAAGGTTATAATCTGCCAAAAGTTCCCATTTCTCCGAGAAAAACGGTTTTATTTCATCAGCATAATAATCGAAAAACGGCGACATTCCGTAGGCAGAGGATAAGGCATTCCAATGAAGATGTCTCCAGTTTCCGTGGTCGCTGATGAGAATGTCTCCTGTGGTGATATTACCTTCTTTTGTTGGAACAGAAACAGGAACAGTAAGCATCTGCGTACCATTGGCGGTAGCAATTATGCAGCGATTGCGTTCTGTCTGCTTCTGCCATCGCTCACCATTATCGATGATGTCGTCCAGGACTCCTGTCGTACCATACTCCTGCAAGGTCGCGAGAAGTTCCCGATACCACTCTATATTTCCGAAATACGTGGTGTGCATCGTGGTGTCTTTATGAGTTGGTACAATGATGGGAGAGCGATACAGAGGGATGCTACTATAGCCTGTGCAACAGCGAGTTGGTTGCCATTAAAATAATCCTCTATCTTGGCATCAATAGGCATGGTGGGGAACAGATTCAGCATTACATACGCAAAGCTGTTGTTTATCCAGTGTACGATTGTTCCAGGAAAAATGCTGCCCGTCTTTACAAAGAGCCACCCTAAGAATATTCCGAAAACAAGGGCTGCCGGTATCTGTGCAGGGTTGGCGTGAACAGCAGCAAAGAGTATTGACGAGATGACAATGGCATACCATTCTGAGGAGACATTGCTCTTGCCCTTCTCTTTCCACCATTTTGTCAAAGCCCTTATGATGGCACCTCTGAATACTATTTCTTCAGCCAATGGTGCAAGCACGCAAATGATAAAATAACCTATCCTGCTCTTCAGCATTTCTGCAATAGTCTCCCCTACGAGGTCCTGACGCCATGTTTCAGGGATAAACTCCTGTGCCCATGTTATTGGTATGATGGCTCCGATGGCGAACAATGCGGACCACGTCAGGGTGCCCCAAGGTCTTGTGCGTATATAATTACGACTTATAGGACACCATCTGAGGGCGGTGAATAGGATTATGGCGAATATCGAACATGTTGCAGAACTGATGAGCAATATTGTCGAAGCACCAGTTTCTGGAAACCATAGTTTTGATATTGTGCTGGCAGCAAAGCCTGTGAGCAGTTGTGCTGCAACGAATATAAAAAGGTATAGTATGGTCTTTTTCATTTTCTTATTTTAAGATGCAACCTTTTCGATGTCCTTTTTTATTTGTTCCATAAGTTCTTGTGGCGATGAGAACTGCCTTTCTTCCCTTATGTATCTCTCGAATTCTACAGTAATCTCCTTGTCATAAAGATCTTCGTTGAAATCGAGAATATATGTCTCTATTGTCAGTCGGTGTCCGTCAAAGGTAGGTCGGGTGCCGATGTTTGTCATAGCCTTGTAGTTGCCTACTTTAGTGGCATAAACACCATTAGGAGGGAGCAGCTGGTCCTCCTGAGGTATGATATTGGCAGTCGGGAAACCTATCTTCCTGCCATTCTGATGCCCCTTGACAACCTTGCCTGTGATGGAGAACTTCCGTCCCAGACCTTTATTGGCAGCTTCGATGTCTCCGCTGATTATCAGTTTTCTGACAACAGAGGAAGAAACATGATTGCCAGAGTCCTCCCTCGGGGTGGCCTGAATTACCTCGATGCCAATCTCTTTGCCGTATCTCTGGTAGTCTTCAAAAGTCTCTTCCTGTCCTTCTTTCTTTGCACCAAACCTGTTATCATAACCCACAACAAGCACTTTTACCGCCATTTCATCGTGCAGCATCTTCATAAAATCGTATGCTGTTATCTTTGAGAAATTCTCATTGAACGGCATGATGGCGACGCAGTCAAGTCCTGTTTTGAGGAGTTGGCGTTCTTTCTCTTTCAGGGTGGTGATATATTTTGGTATAAACGAAGTGTTAAAGAGAGCCTTTGGATGGCGATCAAACGTAATTGCCATAGTTGCCAGCGGGGTAGGGCTGTTTGCTGCCACCTCTTTCAGTTGGTTGATGATGTGTTGATGCCCCAAATGTATTCCGTCAAAATTTCCTATTATGGCTGCCTTTGGCTGCATCCACGCATTTCCGCTGGGGTCATGAATAGTCTTAATGCCCATAGAGATGGCACCAATGCTGTTGGTCAGGCTGTCATCAACAAAGAAGATGTTATCTGCCGATATGCCTGTCTTTTCGATAACTTCTTCATAAATCCTTCTGTCAGGCTTTATTATTCCGAGGTCACATGACAGGAAGATATTGTCAAAGTAATCCTCTACCTTTCTGCCGTCAGCGCTGAAGAATTTCTTTGAATGTTCCCAGTGAATCCAGTTGGTATTTGACAGAAGAGCTGTCTTATATCCGAGGGTATCATGATAATGCTGTATGATGCGCAGTTTCTCCAACGGTATGCCAGTAAGCAACTCATTCCATGCCCAGCAAATCTCCTCATCAGTAGCGTTGCAATGGCTCTTTTCGCGCGCCTCCTGACAGAAATTCTCGTTGGAACCGCCTAATTCTATCTCGTGAAAGAGGTCTTCGCTCCGATGTTCATCAACATAACTGGCAATCTCTCCACACCCCACCTGTCGCAGGGCCTGGATGCAGCGCTGTTTGTCGAGACTGACGATGACAGCCCCAAAGTCAAAGAGCAATAGTTTACAAGAGTGATTGGATGGCACTGTCTAAATCTTTTATCTGGCTGTCGCGCTTGTCGAGAGAATTATTTCTGTCTATGAGGAAGAATGTCGGAATCTGTGTCACGTTATACTTTTGCAGGTATTCCGAATCCACTCCCTCTGGGTCGTGAACACAAACCCATGGCAGGGCTGCCGTCTGGGTCTTCCAGTAGTGTTCATTGTCATCTACGCTGACTTGGTAAATCTCAAGTCCCTGAGCATGATATTTGTTATAAACATCACGCAGCATCATGATTCTCTGCATAGAGTTGGGCAAAGAGAAGGCATGGAAGTCGAGCAATACCACCTTTCCCTTAAACTCTGTCAGCGAGCGTTTCTTGCCCTTGTTGTCGATGAGAGGAATGTCGAAAACAGACACCACCTGAATCTTGTCCGGGTCTATTGCAGGTCCATATTTCTTTGCCTGCTTGATGCGAAGAGCTTTCAGGCCCTCGATAGCGATGTTATGCAGATTCTCGGCCCTTTCAATCTTATTTTTGTCTTCATCATTGTAATACGTATCCCACGCTGTTGCTACAGCAGCAAAGGTGCGGATGTCCAATTCCGATTCCTGTGGCTGGAAGATATGCCTGCCACCGAGCATCTGGAAGAGTGCGAAGTAAGACGATGCCGCCTTTGGGTCTTTGAAGATATAATTGGTGCGCACATAGTCCTTATATCGCTCTATGGTATTGTTGATGCTGTCTTCTGTCTCCTTGACGCTTATGCCGTAAGCATTACTTATAGCGATAGCTTTCGTCAGCAGTTGCTGCTGAAGCAGAGACAGTTCCTTTATCCTCTTACAGTTGTCGCTGCCCTCGACTTCATATTTTGATGCCATAGTAGGGTAGGAGGCTGTAAACTCGACCGTTTCCGTTGAGTCGATGCTGACATTGATGATGTTGCCAGCAATGCGGAGACGATAGAACTCAGGGGCCTCGCTTTTGTCTCCGGAGAACTCAAAATCACCGCTTTCATCGAGCACAACAGAGTCCATCGTGACAGGACCTTCAAGACTCATGTGCTCAAAATAGAGGGTAGAGTCCTTTGCCTCTGTTATAGTTCCCTTAACCTGAAACTTATTGTTATTGCATGCACAAAGCACGAATGCCAACAGGAAGCACAGTGTTGCATGCAGAGCGTTTGTTTTGTTGAGACTTTTCATCATTATTATAATTTTTCGCGTGCAAAGGTACGATTAAGTTATGAGAAATGCAAAAAAATAAGAATTTATTTTTATTTTGTGAAATTTCCATGACGGAGTACCATTCTTACACCTAAAGGTATAAGCGTGCAGAGCCCGATTACGACCGCCAGGTCAAAGGTACGATTAAGTCTTGAATAATGCAAGCAAAATAAGAAGAAATTGCAAAAGAAAACTAAACATATCTTTTGCAATTCCGAATGTCAAGTAAGTTCAGAGAAAATCTTAGAATATAATTGTCACTGATTTCTTTTTAATATCCTTTGTTGTGGGTGAGCCTTCAACGGTGACGCGCTTTTTTGCCAATTCGTCATCTGACAATGAGCCATCTTCATATCCGTTGTCGCATGCCCAACTTGCATCAACAGTAGCTTTGAAAGAGCCGCCGCTCACGATGATGCCTGTGTCACTCTTTATGGCCTTCGGCTTTCCGTTGGTGTTGTCACCAGTTGTCGTTGCCACCAGTGTGCCACCCTTGAATATGATGTCTCGGGTGCAGTTGATACCCTTTCCGCCATCACCGCTGCTGGTCATAGTGAGTGAGCCGGCTGTCATAGTGAATGGATAGTCGCACTTTATGCAGGCAGCACTGCTGTAATCCATTGTACTGCTGTCATAGACGCAATCGCCGCTTGTAGCGATAGTGGTGTTACCGCCATTGATGACAACGATAGAGTCACACCTGATGCCACGGGCAGCATCTGCTGTTACATTGATGTCGATGGTACCATTGTTTATCCACAGACCGTCGTTCACCTTTATACCACTGCCTGAAGGGGATTTGACATTCAGCGTGACATTATCGTCAATGACAATGAAGTCGTCACAAGCTATGGCATGTCTGCAGTTACCCGTAACATTCAAGGTTCCGGTACCATATAGATACATCTCTCCTTCGCTGAAGAGTGCTCCCTTCTGGTCATACACCTGTTCGGTATAGGTCGTGCCGTCGGTCAGGGTGTTGGTAGTGCCGCCGGCAACCTCTAAGTATAGGTATTTGCTACCCTGATTATTGATGGCAGGCCCGTCAACATTATTGATGCTGACGCCATTCAGTTTGATGCCATATTTCTTCTGTCTGTTTACGAGCAGTGAGCCGTCAGTAGTAGTGCCCGACAATATAAGCAGCAGTGAGTCTATTTCGCTGGTAACGGTAACGTCGGCCCCGTTTATCGTAACGTAGTTGGCGTCATCTCCGCTTACTGTAACGCTACCACCATTGTAGGTGATAGAGATGACCTTGATAGCATCTTCCGGAATGGGGTCTGTGGATGACGAGGACGATGACCCGTTCGTATAAGAACTGAAGTCCGTATCATCGTTCTTACAGGCAACTATCGTGACTGCTGCTATTAGTAGTAGGAATATCTTTTTCATGCGTTTTTTCCTTTTTTAGAATTTAAACTTATACCCTGCTCCTATGTAATGCTTGTCAGGGTCATATTCATCTTCATCCACGTTATGCATTTTCTGAAAGCGGTAGAAGGCATTCAGCGAATGATGTTTCGTCAGTCGTATGTCGGTGCCAATGGTATAGCGCACCTTTTCAATGGCCCACGCATGGTAGGTCTCAATGCTTAGGAAAGGTGTGAGGAGTGCCTTCTTCTTGTCGTAGGATATCTCGAAGCGCGAGCGAAGCTGGTTTCGGCCTCTTCCGGAGCGTACCTTGTTCTCCCACAGTTCGTTGTCAAAATCCCAACGCGTTACGGTCTTCTCGGGACGATAGGTGTATTGCCAGCGTTCACGCAGCGACAGCTTTATGTTGTTTGAGAACTTGTATGAGCCCGTCAGACTTGCATAGAAACGATGTTTCACACCCCAATAGCTGGGACGCCAGTTGTTATAGAGGCCATTCGCCTTGTAGTTTATGTTCTCATGAAAATTATAGTCGAGAAATTTGTAACCTGCATCAGCCTTCAGCCAACTGAGCAACTTATATGAAGCGCCAAGGCCTACACCCCAGCGGTCCATCGTCCTGAAATTATTGCGGGTACGCATGTCTGCCTCCATTGAGATGTCCAGACGCTTATTTATCTTCTTCTCCGCCTCAAGACCGAGAATCAGGCCGCCTTCGCTGTCTGCAAATGTCGGCATACTGATGGCAAACATCAGGAGTGCTGCAAATTTGCGTTTAAACATTTTCATAGTCCGAAGTCCTTAGTTTTAGTTTTTCGTCAATTTCCCTATCCACCTTTCCGTCGTAATAAACACGCAGCACGGCCATATCGCGAAGGAAATCCACAGCGCCTACCTTCACGTTAATAACCTTCACGCCGAGCCTCTCCTCAAGGTCTGCCATAAGTTCCTGACGGCGCTCTTTCTTGATGAGGTCTATGCGGTCATACTGCACCAACTTTGAACTGTTCACCTTCAGGAATCTCTCAAAGAAGATGATAACGATTATTGTGATAATGTCTATCACCACAAGTTCCATCAGTGGCGTACCTGTCACCTTGCCTTTAGAGTCTATGTCAAAAGAGTCAGACATGGCATGAATCACCGACAGACATACTACGACAAAGAGATAAGTCATCTCGCGCACCGGCATCGTGTCCGTACGATAACGCATAATGGAGAAGATACCAAAGAGTCCCAAGCCGACACCCATTGTAGCCTTACCACGGTCCATGCCCATCATCAGATATACAAGGAAGAAAATGGCGACGGAGATTATCATGAAGGTAAAATAGAAGTCACGACGCTTGCCTTTCTTAAAATAAAGGAAGTGAACAATCATCCAATTGACGATGAGACAGACAAAAAATCTCACTAACGTATCGCCAAAGTCGGCAGAAAATAGAAATAAGTCTTTCATAATATATAATTCATAATTCAAAATTCATAATTCAAAATTTTTCTTACTTCAATCAGCTTTTGCTTAAAGCGGTTTACGGGTAGCAGGTTCTCGCATGTCAATGCCGACCCCATGCAATATTTTGAAAAGCCGTGAGGCTGAATGCGCAGTTGACGCAGCATTTGCAGTATAGGTGAATATACGAGCCCGTCACGTTTCAACTCTATGATAACCATATTGCCCATGTCCATTTGTCTTCCGTTCTGAAGATTCTCGAAATGCAGCTGTGAGTCAATCGTCACACGTTCTGTCTTCCCCTTGTTCACCAGCGTGATACGCGAAAAATGATTGTTCAGAGCCGGTTGCAGGGTATTTACATCATAGCGCAAATGCTTCGCCAGAAAAGCCCGTTTCTCTCCATCCATCAGGTTCATATCCGTCACCTCAATGCGTTTCTTCTTCGTGCGCCCATGATTATTCTTCGTCTTAACCTCCATAAACTGAAGGTCAGAGATGCAATAGGTGCGGAAGCGTATCTTCTGGCGGTTTGCATGTCCGTGTTGATGAGCAGAGTACATGTCGAAGTCGGTTGTATCAAAGTATGTGGTATCATACTCCAGATTGCTTTTGCCGTCAATCTGCTGTATGAAATAATCCTGCTGCGCCATTTCCAACAACTGACAGAGCTTCTGCTGATTCGTCACAAACTTAGTGTCTATGCGATTCATCAGTTTTACGCTTTTCATCTGTTCCAGCGATATCGGAGCAAAAGAGTCAATCAGTTTCGTCATTAAGAGGAAAAATTGTTAGGAAATCGGTGCAAAGGTAAAAAGAAAAGTGCAATTGTGCAATTATTTTCAGCAAAATGTATGTTTCATTCAGCAAATCTTCTTCCCCAGTCTTTAGAGGTAGGTGGTGTATCGCTAAAAAAAGTTTCTTTTTATTTGGTATTTTACTCACTTAATCGTACCTTTGACCTGGCGGTCGTAATCGGGCTCTGCACGCTTATACCTTTAGGTGTAAGAATGGTACTTCGTCTCGATAATACCGCAAAATAAAAATTAATTCTTATTTTTTTGCATTTCTCATAACTTAATCGTACCTTTGACTTTTGTCCAAGGTACTTCGTCTCGATAATACCGCAAAATAAAAATTTTTATTCTTATTTTGCTTGCATTATTCAAGACTTAATCGTACCTTTGCAAGCGAAAGCAATGAATAATATCAAGGAACAGTTTCGTCGCTACCTGCGTTTGCAGAAGGGTTTGTCTCCAAATACGTTGGAGGCATACCTGCACGATGTGTCGCTACTGTTTTCGTGGGTGGCGGATCAAATGTCAAATGTCGAAGGTCAAAGGTCAAACGTCTGTGAGGATGCTGCCATTGATGACAGAATAAAACAGTTGAAGCTTGCTGACCTGGAGGAATTCTCGGCTTCGTTGTTCGATTTAGGTATCGCTCCTTCTTCGCATGCCCGCATATTGTGTGGCGTCAGGGCATTGTATCGGTTCCTCGAAATAGATGGTTACATCGACCAAGACCCTTCGGAACTGTTGGAGTCACCGATACAGGCAAAGCATCTTCCGGAAGTTCTCTCTACAAAAGAGATAGATATGCTGGAGTCTGCCATAGACCTCAGCAAATGGGAGGGCCACAGAAACCGGGCCATCATAGAGGTGCTTTTCTCGTGCGGCCTGCGCGTTTCTGAGCTGGTGACCCTGAAACTGTCACAGGTTTATGAGGACGAACGCTATGTCCGCGTTATGGGAAAGGGTTCAAAGGAACGCTTGATACCTATTTCCGAGAATGCCATTCGCGAGCTGCACCTGTGGTATGATGACCGCAATAAGATGGTAATAAAAAAAGGAGAAGAGGATTTTGTCTTCCTCAACCGTCGTGGCGCACATCTCACACGCACTATGATTCTCATTATGATAAAGCAATACGCAAAGGATGCTGGCATAAAAAAGACGATTTCACCGCATACTTTGCGTCATTCTTTCGCCACAGCATTGTTAGAAGGCGGCTGTTCCCTGCGTGCCATACAGGCCATGTTAGGCCACGAAAGCATCGGCACGACAGAGATATACACCCACATCGATATGACCACCCTCAGGGACGAGATAGAACATCATCATCCCAGAAATATCACGAAATAACGATGAAGTGGACTATACTATCAGACAACCGAACGAATGACTGCCGGCTTCAAACCGAGCACGGGCTGTCTATCCTGTTAGAGACGGACAAGCATCGGATATTACTTGACACTGGAGCCAGTGATGTGTTTATCCGTAATGCAGAGAGATTAGGCATTGACCTCGGTATGGTGGATTATGTATTTATCTCTCATGGGCACAGCGACCATGCGGGAGGGCTGAGGTATTTTGTTGAACATAATCGTCAGGCTAAGATTATCGTCTCGCCCGATGCCGTCAGCGGGCAGTTCTATTCCAAGCGAGGGAATCTTCACAGTATTACTGCTGAATGGCCGGAAGAGATAAAAGGGAGGCTGATACCTGTTGATAATACTTGCGAGATAGCCGACGACCTCCATATTATCGCCCATATCCCACAAACGCATCCTATGCCACAGGGCAATAAACATCTGTTCATAAAAAACGCGGATGGCGACTATGAGAACGATGATTTCCGTCATGAACTGGCGCTATATACAGATGGCCTGCTCTTTACAGGATGTGCCCATAGCGGCTTGGAAAACATTCTTGCGGCCTGCCCATATCCCGTCCGCACTGTTGTCGGAGGATTCCATCTGCTTGACGGCCACGAGACAGAGGAGGAACTCACGGAGCTTGCTCAAAGATTAACAGAAGCCTATCCCAGAACTCGCTTCTATACCAGTCACTGTACAGGTGACAGAGTGTATGAGGTAATGAAAAGCGTGATGGGAGAACAGCTACGGTTTTTCAGATGTGGAGAAGAGACCTTTTAAGGTAGGAATTTCACCAGACGAATACCCGATATAAAAGTCTGTCACTCAGGAAATCCGGAAATGTCTAACTATTTTATGTTACTCAGAATCTCCTTTGTATTGTTCCTATTCTTGTAATTTTAGGAATAAAACACCTTTCTTATTTTGCGAGTCTGTGAATCTAAGAGTCAGTGCCGCCTACTGAGTTATCACGACCTTCTTACCTTGATGGACATACATGCCTTTCTTAGCAGGCTTGCCTGTAAGTTTCCTACCAGTCAGGTCATACCATGCATCAGACATCATACTTCTTACATCAGCCATCGTCTTGATTCCTGTGGGCTGCGCAGCGTCAATCCATTCGAAATAATCAATAAAATCGATGGCCAACTTCGTCATGAATGTGCTGCCAGATTTCAGATGGTCGCTGTCGCTAAAGGTATCGTCAATGCGGTATATATCGTTTTCACCGTCGGGATGGGCATCGCGGAAGGCGAGGTAATTGCCGTAAGGCACAACCGTATCACCTTTCGAGTGTGCAAACTGTATGCGGTGCTGAGGCTGCCAGCCAGTGCAGACATTGTTGGACTCCAAGGCATAGCGCATATCCTCATAGGCATTGCCAGTCAACGCAGGCGCACTGTTGAAGTTGGCAGGATTCTTCATATAGTTGTAGAAATCCGGAGTAAAGATTTTGTCGAGTTTGGCCCATGCAACTGTCTGCGTGCCCCAAATCATACCCGGAACCACTTGTTTGAAGAACATCTCGTTCATATTGTCAGGAGCAGGGTATGTCTTCTCTCCAATGGTGACAGAGCCATTGTCTATCTGGCTGAGCCATGCATTGTTGATGTCGTCAGTGCTCATAGTCTTGCTATTCAACCAGTCCATGATGCCAGTATCGAGGAACGTTTGTGCAAAATAGTCGCTAAGTTTGTGACTGGACATAGAGGGGTTGCTGACAATCATGCCATTCATAATCATAGGAAGTACAGCAGGCAAGGTAACCTGGTCTTCGCGATGGTCAGTAGTAACTCCATAGCTGGTGCCGTCATCATCCAAGTAGTAACGCATGGTGGCGATGAGGTCGTAGGGACCGTCACCACAAAAGGTGCCACGGAAGTGAAGCTGGTCGCTGAGATTATTTTGTTCGATATAGCGTTGCACAGCGAGGGCCACTGCACCACCCTGTGAATATCCTATGTTGAAACAACGCCAGTCGTCTTTCAGCGGCAGGGTGTTATCGGCACCGTCAAGTTTAGCATAAAGCTCCAGTCCGTAGGTTAATGCATCAACAACCTGCTGGGCCGTTACATCTTCAGCCAGATAGGGATGCGTCCTGTCACTCGACACGCCATACCCCTCATAGTCGGGCATAATGACGATGCTGCGTTTGACGACGGATCTGAAAGGAGTTTGCTCGTCGTAGTCACCGCCTTCAAACAAGATGGAGAGAACCACAAAGTCGGCAGTTTTCGATGTAGCACTGGTAGGACATTGCGAATTGGCGGAAACAGTATAGTGGCTATATAGGTGGACGGACTCGATAGCTGCATCTTCTGGTGGCGTAGTAGGTGCCCAGCAACATAATAACGACGAGAGCACAACAGGTTCGCCCGTCACGCTGGTCGATGGGTAGTTGAACTTATAAACCATTCGGTTGTTCAGCGTCGTGATATACGGTTCCAACTCAGTGGAAGGTGTCGGTGCCTGTGCCCATGCTCCCTGTACCACTGCACACAGCAGTACCAAAACGTAACATAAAGAAATCCTTTTCATAGTTTTGTGTTTGTTAGAAAATATATTGTACTTCATCAGTCTGAGGTGTATTTTCAATAACTTTTGACAGTCAAAAACTACACTTTTCAATGAAATTTCATGCTGCAAAATTACACTTTTCAAACGAAACGACCAAATAAATGCAGAAAATATTATGTTTTAGGTCAAAACAATGGCATTATCAACACAACCTATGTTCTTTTTTGCAATAATTGGCAGAATTGTTAAAGCTTTCATATTTAGAATAGAAAAGGTGCAACCATGTCAAAGTTGCGCCTTAATTTTTGATTTTATCGCTCAAAATCCCAACCTGTTTCGTAATGGTCGAAGGCCAGGCCTTCTGTAGGGCCATATTTGGCGAGGATGGCCATAATGTCCGCCTGCTGTTTAGGCGTGAGTTTGTTTTCACCACTATGGTAGCGGTAATATGGTCCGCAGCCTTTGCTGAAATAATGGCTAACCTTACGGCGTGCTGTAGCCCTCAGATATTGTGGCACATTATTATAAATACGCGTGAATCCCCACGCTTTCGTTACTATCTTTACTTCATTGAAATGCTCACATTGCCCATTCTTCCAAGCATCCGGATAGATGGCTGGTCCGGCAAGCACCATTTCAGGCTTGCGCAGATAGGCCTGATAGTGCATACAATTGTCACGTAACTGGCATGCTTCGTTGAAGCAAAGCTTATATTTGGATGGAATATCTTTAATTTCTAATTCTTTTTCCATTTC
Organism: uncultured Prevotellaceae bacterium; assembly: GCA_946405805.1. Taxonomy (GTDB): domain Bacteria; phylum Bacteroidota; class Bacteroidia; order Bacteroidales; family Bacteroidaceae; genus Prevotella. The sequence goes on from CAMJIL010000015.1 coordinate 35,004, forward strand.
ATTATTAAATTAATAATTTTACAAAAAATCTCTCATCTCTCCCTTCAACCCTCCTGAGGCCCCTAAAATAGGGAGGTTGAGCACGGGAGAGATGTTCTTGATCTCTCCCATATCTCTCCCTTCAACCCTCATGCTACCCGAAGTGGAACGACTTTGTAATAGGCTACGTGAGAGTGTTCTTTGTGTTCAAAACCTAAAGCGGAAATAGTCTTTCCAAGTCTGACCCTGTTGCCAATGGTGTTCTGTAGCGTTGGATAGTCCTTCTGCATGATGTCAATCATCTGGCCGCAGCTCATTGTCTTGACTACTTCCCCCTCTTCTGGCTGACGGAAACAGGCCACAAACATCTCACCAAGGTCTTTCTTTTCCATATATTCCTGATTCAGTTGCTGAATACGGGCCACCTCATCGTTGTTGAACCAATAGGGGGCCTTCTGCTCCTGCAGTTCATAAACCACTTGTGCATAAAGCTGTCCGTAGTTGATGTCACCAGCATTGTCAATCATCTGACCGTCAGGAATCATGATACAGATATAACGTCGTGAACCTGTTACATCCTTCAACGGATGACGATTGTTGGTGGTTGCTACGAATGAGGCGAATCGTGGACGATCTTCCTGAGTACGTCCGAAGATAGGACGGCCATTCACCTTGCTTACAGACAGCGTTTGCTTCAGCGATGACTGCTGAGAGGGACGAATGGCATCCAGCTCATCGAGGTTTACCAAGAGGTTGTTGGTAAGGGCCATCTCCTTGTCGAACTTGTTGGCCAGATTCAGATGGTCAAGATAGTATTCGCGCAGAGTCGCAGGCAACAATCGGCGTACAAAGGTGGTCTTTCCGCAACCCTGACTTCCGATAATCGTTGGCACACACTCATTTCCATGCAGCATGTCCATCTGCAACCAATGAGCTACAGACGAACGGAGCCAGATGGTCAGATAGTTCAACTGCTCGGAGGTGATGCCAGGCAGACGTCCGAAAACCTTTGCGATGTGATTCTGTCCGTCCCAAGCAGGCAGGCTCCCAAGGAATGCCCTCACAGGATTGTGTTCAGGCACCTCTTCTGAAGTAACATACTCTGTTATCTCTGTTTTGGGGCTACCCTTTTCCAGCACCTGTTCGCGCTTGGCACGAATGATGATGCTGTTCAGAGCTGCTGGCGTCAGAGGACGGAATTCCTCATCAGGCTTTGTTAAAAACTCTACCTTCCCATTCAACACATTACGACGGAAAAGGTAATTCTCATTGAGAAACAACTCGATAGCGAGTGTTGTCTCGAGGGAAACGTCCATAGTTCCCCCATTCATTAAGGTGTTTTTCGTCATTGATAATAAATTAAATTAATTAGGTTAAACTAACTTCTTTATTCTTTTTCCTTGGTGTATTTCGTGCTTCTCATGGCATGTTAGCCGAGATGTTCCTTAGAACGATGCAAAGGTACAAAAAAATATTGAAATACACAAGTTTTTTCCAAAAAAGTTTGGTGACATTTTCAAAGAAAAGATAGACCTTTCTTCCTTATATAATTAATGTGTGTGAAAAGGGGGAGAAGAAGGGAGAGATATGGGGGAGAATACGGGAGGGATTAAGGGAGAGATGAAATTTTAAGAGTCCCCATAAATAGGGGCTTCGTGATGGTTGATGGGAGAGATGAGGGATTTTTTCAATAACACTTCATTATTTTTTAATAACCAGCCTTTGTCATTCAATAACCAGTCATTAATGAGCGATACCCCAGCCCCTCAGCCAAGAATTTATTCCCGCCGTGGGAATAATTGTTTCCCAGTGTGGGAATAAAACGTTCCCGGTATGGGAATGTGTGTGGGTACTACTATCGCGTGTGCTCTGCTCAGGCGGATTTGCAATCCGACTGCACTTAATATTTGGATTTGCAATCCATTATTTTCTCGCATTACAAATGCTTATATTCATTGCGGCCGGATTTCAAATCCGCCCGAGCAGACTTTGACCTTTGACTTTTGACCTTAGACCTTTGACCTTAGACTTCGGCAAAAAACGATCTAAAACTCTCAACTCTACACTCTAAAATTGTCTCTAAAACTGTCTATAAATTCTACTCTCAAAACTTTAAACAAAAAAAACTTCCGATTTTTTTGTAATCTCGGAAGTTTTTATGTATCTTTGCACCATCGTTCAGTTTGCCCATAATGGGTGGTGGGACGATCTTATATATGAGAAAGACGTTTTCGGACGTCTGTCGTTGTGAATCTTGAACTTCGCAAACTCAACCTCTACAACAGACAGATGACAACGAGGCGTCACGGTAGTACGTTTCTATATAGTTCTGTTAATATATAGTTCCGTATTGGCGTGGGCTAACTGCGTTGTCTATCCTGTGTAGAGGGGGCAATGCGAAGGCCTAAGATTCCAGGATGGACTGAAGAACAGATACCTACGCCTTTTTTGTGTATCAAGGAAACACGAAAACTAAAATTTAAAGGCTATGAATGATGTTTTGTGTCTTGGTGCGTATGATGAACTATATAGAATAGACCTTAGCCAGCTTCTCTATTTTCAGGCTGATGATCATTATACGAATGTCTATTATGGAAATGGGACTCGTTTCGTTATCCCCTTCGGATTGGCGAGGGTGGAAGATTTAATAATGCAGATGCCTGAAGTCTCACAATATTTGTTGCGCTTGGGACGCAAATATATCGTAAATTCTAACCGCATTTTCCGCGTCAGCACAGTTAAGGAGCAAATCTTTCTCTTTGATGACCAAGGTAAGAATATCCAACTGCACGTTTCGAAACCTGTATTGAGGTATTTGATAGATACCTTGAAGGAGTTTCACGAAAAAAAGTGCACAGTTCACGATTAACAACAAAAAAAAACAATGTCATAATAAATAAATATCCTACTTTTGCAAACGAGAATACTACGTCGTGTGCTGGAACCACTATATGCATATGCGCACGCGTACACGTTAAAAATTAATGTATTTATTCTATTATTAACCTAAAATAAAGTAATTATGAGAACAGAATTTGTTTACTCGATTATTGCACTGGGAGCTATCCCTGTTGTAGCAAATGCTGCTGACGCCAAGCAAATTGATGCGATCGTCTCTGTTGACGGAGCTAAGCAGACAATTAATGTGGGGAAACTTGTGCCAGGTAGTTATACCTTTAGCGCAAAGCTGACCTCTAAGGTTTATGGTGTGACAGTTAAGATTGCAGGAAAGACAGTAGATGTTCCTTCTGCTAACAATCCTAAAGATCCTAACGTGACTATCAATTTCGATCTTGACAAGGAGACCGACGTAGAGTTGGAACTCGTAAGTTCTGACCCAGGTGAGTCTGGTGCTGGCTTTACCGTTGCTGAGGCAGTTGTGATCCTGAACTTCGACCTTGCTGCTGCAAAGGCAGAATGGGCAGATGCAATTAATGCCCTGAAGACTACTCAGGTGGCTGCTTACGACTACGATGATGATGAAGAAAAAGCTGACAAAGATGCAGCAGACAAACTTATAGCAAAACTGAATAAGATTGCTGATACTTACGAGGAGTATGTTGCACAGAAGCTTTATCAGAAGGCTAGTGTTCCTCAGGGTGAAATCGACGCTCTGGAGGCTCAAATTAAAGGCCACCAGAACACGCAGGCTTACAACAACGTAAACGCTGCTATCACAGCTATCAAGGCTAAGTACAACGATGCTGTAGCAGATCTCAAAGCTGCACTCGTCAATGAGGCTGCTTATCTGCTCGACGCTGCATTGAAAGATCTTGACGATAACATCAACAAGAAGATTACTGATGCAACTCAGGCCAGCTACGCTTCTTACACTGGTAAGACTGCTGTTGCTGATGAGGATACAAACGTAGGTATGATTCCTACAGAGAAAGCTCTTAACGACATCGTCAACAATTGGAAGGGCCAGGGAACAACGAACCAGGCTGCTTACGATGCTCTGCATAAGAAAGTGACAGACCAGCAGGCTGCCCTTGATGCAGCAGTTCCTGAAGAGTCTGTAGCATCTCTGTTCCCAAAGACCGATGCACAGGCTGCTATTGACGCTCTCAACACTAAGATTGAGAATGCTAAGAACTCTGCTGCTCAGCTGACTCTTGATGTTACCAAAGAAGAGGCTGCTGCACAGAAGGCGGTTGGTGATTATGCAACTAAGGTTGGCACAGCTAATGCCGAGTACAAAGCAAACGAAGCTACCGTGGCTGCCATAAAGACTCTGCAAGACAATCTTGATGCAGCTAAGGCTGCTGTCAATGCAATGAAGTCTGCTGATGGCAATTACGAGGCTAAGAACTATTATGATGCATATGTAGCTGATATTCAGAAGGATATTAATAAGTTCTCTACTGATGCAGCAGCTGCTTACAAGGCTGACGGTACTGGTACAGCTCAGGCTTACAATGCAGCTCTGAACACTGCACCAACTCAGGCTAAGATCGACGTATATGGTGGCACTACAGAGCCCGCTGTTGATGGTCAGCCAAAGAAAGCTGTAGACAAGTACGACGCTCTGCAGACAGCTATGGCAAGCTACCAGAAAGACCTTGACGCAGCTCGCGCTCAGGTAGAAGATCTTGCTGTCTATAATGATGACAAATACGACTACCAGACTAAGTTCGACCTCATCCAGAAGCGCATCAATGACATTAAGAAGGCTATCACCGCTGCTCAGGGCAAGGTAGGCGCAGAGCACTGGACTGCTATGCTCGCTATTGATGCAGATGCTGCCATCACTGATGACATCGCTGCTCTGCTCTCTAAGGTACAGGCAGACCAGAATCAGTATGATGCTGACTTCCTAGCTAACGGCATGAAGACTCTTGAGGAGAATATTGATGCATTCAAGGCTAAAGATGCTTCCGTTCTCGGTGCAGATGTTGCTAAATTCCAGGCTATCGAGTCAGGAATTGAGACCGCTTACAACGACGTTAAGACTGCCAAGAATGCTATCAATGCAAGCTCTGAGACAGTAGATTATACCGCTAAGGTAAGCACTGATAAAAGTGCTTGGTCTGTTGGAAGTGGCAACGGAAGCAATAAGGGAACCTATCCTAAGGGTGGCATCACTCTGATAGAGCATTATGGTGAAAGCGGTGTTGGTAATATGATTTGGCAGGATGTTTCTGTAGAAAACGGTATCTACGAAGTTCAGGTTTATGCAACATCTCACAATGCTTGGAACAATTATGGTGCAACACTTCAAGAGGATGCCAATGATGTAGCATACGTATTCGCCAATGATAATAAGAAGTTTATTACTGCCCGCAGGAACAGCGGCATGTTGGATTCAGAGCCAGAAGTATACACAATTAGCGATGTGGTGGTGACCAACGGCAAACTGACGATTGGTCTTGCGCTTGCAAAGGCTGGTCAGACAGAGTGGCATACTCTTCAGATCAAGTCTCTGAAGGCTAACACTGCTTCTCTGATTCAGGGTTGGGGTGCGAAGGTTGCAGAACTCAACGATCAGCAGGATGCACTCGAGTCTCTGGTAGAGCCTATTGCTGCTAAGGTCGCTGCCAATGCTAAAGCAAAGTCTGACCTCGCTACCAGCATCGATGGTCTGCAGACAAAGACCGGTACATTCAAAAATAACTATAAGATTGGTACTGATGATACCACTCTGGGTAACCGTGGTAAGGCCGGCGGTGCTATCACTAAGGAGGTTGAAGAAATTGAAACCGCACTCAACACGCTGGAAACCACCAACAACAGTATCGATCCAACAGCAATAAGCGATGTTGATAAGACTGATAAGGTTAACAAGGATGTTTCAGGCTGGAATACCGATATCAAGAATGTTGATTATTGGACAAACTATCAGAACCAGACAATCGATGGCGTGCAGATGGTTGAACACTGGTGTGATAAGTCTAATAAGGATAAGAGCACTGGTGATGTGCTGTATCAGACTGTAACAAATCTTCCAAACGGCCTGTATTCAATTGTTGTATATGCTAATGCTGTTGATCAGGGTGACGGATGTCCTAATAAGGGAAAGACAGATATCGCATACTTCTATGCAAATGGTAAAAAGGTGGCTGTGCCTGTAACAGACAATGCTAGCAGTAAGGTTGATTATACATTGAATGATGTAATTGTTTCTGACGGCACATTGAAATTTGGTCTTAATAAGGCTAAGGGTGGTACCAACTGGCACTCTATGCAGATCAAGTCTCTGACCTACCGCGAGAACGACCAACTCAGCAAATATAATAATGAAGATCCTGAGAATCTTGGTCTCAACAACAAGTACACTGCTCTGGCTGCACAGGAAGCTGCACTCGAGAAGGCTGCTCCAGACATCAAGACTGCTGTAGAGAACAATGCTAAGTCCAACACAGCTGCTCAGAAGGCTGTGGCTGATCTTGGAACATACGAGTTGGATAACCTGAAGAGCCTTGCTGACGTTTCTAAAGCAGATGCAAGTTACAACGGCAAGAAAGGTAACGCAGTTAGAAATGAAGATGTAACTGGATGGGAAGACTTCTATGTTTACCAGAGCGGTCTCGATGCCGATAAGAGTTACAATTCAGAGAAGGGCGCGGTCGATGCAACCATAGCAGCTATGACAGCAGCTATCAACGCTGCTAACGCAGCAGAAACTCTGCCTTATCCTTGGAATGACGAAATTACTGTGACAACAGAGGATGATCCTACAACTCCAGACGTTAACGAGGCTTCAAGCACAACCTATAAGGTTTCTGAAATCAAGGCTGCTGTTGATGCTATCAAGGCTGAAGCTGCAAATGAATCTGCTAACTACTGGGCTTATAGAAACATTTATTCTGGAAAGAATTCTGTTACACCGGCATATCAAACAGCTTTGACTGCCGCAAACACAGATTTGGAGACAGCTGCCGGAGCCGGTGCTCTTGCATACTATCAAGGAGTTATCGCAGGATATGAAACAGAGTTTGCTAACATAGAAAAGGCTATGAGAGCTAGTATCTATGCAAGAACTGCTGTTGCTGATGCTGATACACACAAAAAGAACATTAATGCTTTGACAAAGAAGCTGAACGATGATAAAAATAAGGCTGGTGTTCAGTATGATGCAAAGGCTAACCTTGCTAAGTACAACGAGCAGAAGAAGGCTGCTGCTGACGTTCAGACTTTGTGGAACAGCACATACACTGAGATTGCTGCTACAGACCACAGCTCTAAGAGAGATGAGTGGCTCAATGAGCTTGATAAGATCCAGATAACTCTCACCGCTGCTACCCAGGCAGTTGAAGATAACTATAAGGTTGGTGAGTCTGTTGCCAAGGCTCAGGACTTCGCTGCCATCAAGGCTGCCATCAACGACGTGAAGGCTCAACAGCAAGAGGCTTACAATGCACAGATTGCAGAAGACAACAAGATTGCTCACGAGAGCTTCATGGGTACCGATACTAAGAAGGGTCAAATCCAGTTGGCTACTGAGGCTTATCAGAGAGCCGTTGCAGAGCGTGCTCAGTACAGCTCTACCAACGAGGAAATAAAGGCTGCTGTAGATGCTGCTGCTGCCGAACTCGATGAGGCTCTGTATAGCTGCCCAACTGATATTGCTACTCTGACACAGCAAGAGAACGAGGCTTATGCTGCTGTTGTTAGCCCAACTGTATTCGACGTAAGTCCATACAACACTCAAGCTCTAACAATTGAACAGAACATCACTGCTAAGCTCAATACCTTCAAGGCTGACGTTAAGACGGCTATTAGTAACTTCTGGACAGGTGCTGATTACAAGCCTGCATACGCAGCTAAGGTGGCTGCTGCTGAAGGTGCTATCAGTGGCTACAGCGCTGATGCTAAGAAGGATGCCTTCAAGGATGTTAAGGATCTGATTGCTAAGGGTGACGCTGGCGTTGCTTCTATCACACTTTCTGAGGTTGAAGTTGCAATCGAAGCTCTGGAGGATATCGACGACATGTTGGCTGCCGACAAGGACGCTGCTGCTGCTAAAGATATCTCTGCTGCAGTTGCCGCTGCTAATAAGGCATACAGCGATACGAAGACTTACATCGAAGGCAAGACCATTGCTGATGATGTCAATAACGTGAAGGCTACTCAGCTCCAGAATCTTGAGGATGCAAAACAGGATGCAGATGCTACCTTGGAGGCATATCCGGAAGAGACATGGACATTTGATAATCACGATGACATCAAGCCAACTCTTGCTAATGTCGTAACCGTAGCCAATGATGCCAAGACTGCTGTTGACAACGCTATCGTTAACGATAAAGCCAACACTAAGGCTTATGAAGAGATAGTTGCTGCTACCAAGCCTGTTACTGACAAACTCGCTGAGGCTGAAGCTGCTGCAGCTCCTTATAAGTATAGCACTTCATTCGACACGGAGGAAGAATGGCTCCATGAAATTAATGAATGGGCTGATGATAGTAAGGCTAATGGTAATGCTGTTGCTGATAAGAATGATATAATTCACAATCTCAATGATCTTAGCGCAGAAATCGAGGTTACTCTCACCACAGCCTTTGGCACAGAGAAGGCTGGTTTGAAAGCTACAGATATCCCTGAGCTGAAGAATCAGTTCAATGCTTATGTGGCTACTAATGGTCTGAACGAGACAGCTACTCAATTCAAGAAGGATATCGATGCCCTTGAGAAGGCAGTTGATGAAGCAGAAATCAAGGATCTTGACAAGACTCCTGATGGTATCCAGTACGACGAGATTCTCGATGCTACAGCTAAGTTGGTTGCACTGCAGAACGACATCGCTAACAAGGAGAGCGAGCTGCTCGAAGCTAATGCAAGTGCAGCAAATGCTGAGGTTCTTGCTGACTTCAATACTCAGATTGGAAAACTGGAGAAGACCGCTTCTCTCGAAGGCTATGCTGAATGGGTTGCTGTACAGCCTTATGGCGGCACAACACTTGGCGCAGCTATCGAAGGCCTGAAGACTCAGATTGCTGATGTTAAGACTGCTGTTAATGCTGAACCTAACATCGCCTTCTACAAGGATCAGTACCAGAAGAAGATTGATGATATCAAGGCTGATCTCGATCCTGTTGCTGAAGAGATTGCTGAGAAGCAGGCTCAGTTCGATGCTAACGCTGCAGCTTACACTAAGCTGACAGCTGAGATCAACCAGCTGCAGGGCAATATCAATGCTGCCAAGGAGAAGGTTGGTGGATACAAGTATGTTGGTCACAAGGACCAGCCAAACTACATTTCTTACATAGAGGAGTACGATCCTAATGATCCTACAAAGTTGACTGGTGGTGCTCAGAAGAAGCTGAACGATGCTAAGGGCCTCATTGATAACTGGAATGGCGAAAAGTTCTTGACAGAGGAGACTGAAGTACCTAATAAGGCTTATATTGTGAACCGAACCCAGCGTTATCTTGACTATTCTGCATATGCAGAACTCAATGGACAGAGTAATAACCTCTATACTGAACTTGCTAATGCTATTCAGTATAAGGCTGAGACATACTCTCCAGTTCTGTGGCAAAGACTGATTGATGAGAAGGATCGTATCGATCAGGAGATTGATGCGCTCAGCGCTGCTATAGAATATTCTTACCAAACTTACAAGTGGGATGAAGAGCAGCAGGATTATGTTCTAAAGGATCGCACCAGCGATGCTGACTATGCTACACAGAAGGCAGAAGTTGACCGCATCCAGGGTGAGATCGATGACCTCCATGAGGTATTTGAAAATCTCGATATTCTCGGTGATGCTAACGTGGACGGTAGGGTGAACGTGCTTGACTACCAGAAGGTTGTCAACATGATTCTCGACCCAAGACTGCAGCCAGCTGAAGATACTGACCTCTTCGCTAACATTGATATCAATCAGAGCGATGTAATCGAGGTAGGCGACCTGACAGCAATCGTTAACTACATCCTGTATCAGAATTGGCATGGTAATGCTGCTGCACGTTCATTCAACAGGGGCGACAACGAGAACTTGAGCCTGAACTACAGCTCAGTTAATAGCGACGTACAGCGCATCGCTGTAAACCTGGAGAATGCTAACAACTACACTGCATTCCAGATGGACGTAGTACTGCCTGATGGTATGAAGATCGTAGGTACTTCACTCAGCAGCCGTGCTGGTCAGAGCCACAAGCTCTATAGCCGCACACAGCAGGATGGAAGCGTACGCATACTGGCTTCTTCAATTAGCGGTGAGACATTCAGCGGCAACGAGGGTGCTGTGCTCTACATCGATGTTGAAGGCGCTAATGCAAGCAGTGTAGAAATACTGAACATCCTCTTCTCTGATGTTAATGCTAACACTCGTGCATTCAAGCTCGGAAACAATGTTACCGGCATTGATGCTATCGGTAGCACATTCGATGCTCTGAAGCAGAAGGTTTATGACCTCGGTGGACGCGTGATGAACGGTGTGAAGAAGGGTATCAATATTATCCGTAATGCTGATGGTTCTACCAGAAAGGTAGCTGAATAAATCATTACTCTCATGATAATAGACGGGTGGCAGTGATGCCGCAAGCGATGCTGCCACCCTGATTTCTTCTCAATAACCATAAAAAATAGAAAAGAATTATGATAAGATTTACGAACATAAGCAAACGGATGATGCAATGCAGCTTTATGCTGATGCTGTTCCTGGTGCAGTCGGTTGCCGCTTCTGCTGAGACAAAACTCTATATGGAGAATTTCTCAATAGCAAATGGTGAGACTATGGAAGTGGCTCTGTTGCTCGACAACGACAAGGCTGCTACTGCGCTGCAGGCAACACTAAAACTGCCTGATGGCTTAATTCCCGCTAATAAAGATTGGGACGATGAAAATAAAAAATTTGTAGTTGTTGTCGATAAGACGTCACGCGTCAAGGGGCGTGCCGCAACAGTTCAGGCCAGTTACGACGAAGACACCCGAGAGTTGGTAATCGTCGAAACTGACGGAACTATCGCTGCCGGCGAGGGTGAAGTTATCACTTTCATGGTAGAACGCGAAGGAGGAAAGGATGGTAACTATGACATGAATATCTCTGATATAGTAGTTTCTGATGAAAACGGTGATCAGTTGAATACTGGGGAAACTCAGGTGGTAAAAGTTAGCTTCGTGGGAATTAAAGACTGCACGTTCGCTGGCCCTGAGGCTATCGATGTTGCTGTAGGTCAGGAATATCAGGTTGATATTACTCTCAAAAACGATGGTGTCAATAACCTCTCTGCTTTCCAAGGTAAGCTGGCTTTGCCTGCAGGCCTTGAAATCGTACCTGGTGAAGATGGCAAGTTTATATACTCTGACCGTATTCCTGCTAAGGCAGAATTTAAATTCCAGGAGTTTGATGGTTACACCCAGTTTGTACTGAGTTCTTCAAGCAATCAGACAATTACTGATGTTGAGGGCGTTATCTTCTCATTCAAGGTGAAGGCTACTGAAGCTTTGGCTGAGAATGCTGAGATAAAACTCACAGACCTCCGTGTAGCTGCTACAACAGGTGCATCATCTGATCAGTCAACAGAAGTAACAATCAGTGTTACTAATACCTCTGTTGCTGACAAGGCCGCCTTTGAAGCATATCAGACAGAACAGTCTGCTGCCGTTGTTGCAATGGCTGTAGAAGGTGACAGCGAGGCTTCACAGGCTCTCATCGCTGATGCTAAGGCTGCTATCGAGGGTATGGCATACGATTACGCTAAGACTCTCGACGAGCAGAAGGCTGCTATCGATGAAGTAGTAACTACAGTTGCTGCTGCTCTTGAGGCTCAGCGCGAAGCTGAGGCTACTGAGGCTGCTGCTGTTGAGGCTGCAAACGCTAAGCTTGCTGACCTGAAGACTGCTGCTGAGGCTCTCGTTATCTCTGACGAAGCTAAGGCTTCTGAAGACGAAGCTGTAAAGGCTGCTGTAGCTGATGCAGAAACTGCTATCGCTGCTGTTGCTCCTGCTATCTCTGCTGTTGAGGCTATCATCGCAGAGGGCAAGCTCGCTACAGATAATAAGGAGGCTCTCGAGACAGCATTTGCTGCTGTTGAAGGTGCTATTGAGACTGCAGACGATGCAATTGAAACTGTTGAGGATGCACTTAAGGAACAACAGGAAAAGGAAGCTGCTGAGGCTGATGCTGTTGAGGCTGCAAACGCTAAGCTTGCTGACCTGAAGACTGCTGCTGAGGCTCTGGCTGTTTCTGAAGAGGCTAAGGCTTACGAGGCAGAGAACGTTAAGGCTGCTGTAGCTGACGCAGAAACTGCTATCGCTGCTGTTGCTCCTACTATCGCTGCTGTTGAGGCTGTTATCGCTCAGGGTAATCTCGCTACAGATAATAAGGAGGCTCTCGAGGCTGCTATTACTGCTGCATATGACGCAATCGATGATGCAGAAGATGCAATCGAGACAGCTGAGAATACTTATAAGAACCAGAAACAGATTGATGACGCTGCTGAGGCAGGCGCTAAGGCTTCAGCTGAGGCTTCTCTGCTGAATCTGCAGATCGCTATGGAAGATGCAGTTGTTTCTGATGAGGCTAAGGAGTACCCAGCTGAGAACGTTCAGGAAGCTGTAGCTGAGGCAGAAGCTGCTATCGCTACTGCTAATGATGCTATCGCTGCTGTTGAGGCTATCATCGCTGAAGGTAAACTCGCTACTGACAACAAGGTGGCTATCGCTCAGGCTATCAACGCTGCTCAGAAGGCTGTAAATGCTGCTGTAGCTAAGGCTGAAGATGCAGAGCAGACTTACATCGAACAGAAAGAGGAGGACGAAAAAGTCATCCCAGGTGATGTAAACGGTGATGGTGAAGTTAACGTAGGCGACTTGGTATGCGTAAGTAACTTCATGGCTGGTGAAGCTGGTGATATTACTAAGGAGGCTGCTGATG